>JBGSWU010000036.1:0-42321 GCA_041751795.1 Thermomicrobiales bacterium | reverse complement strand
AAGCAACGTTGCTGCCCCCCGAACGTCGCCTCGAAGGATTTGGACATAGCACGACCATGCATTGAATCTCGCCCGAAGGTCTCCATCTGTATGCTCGTCAAGGTCGATACGTACCGCATCAAGCAGGCGCTGGGCCGCCCGCATATCCCCAGCCATAACTGCAAGGCGCACCGCGATGATCCGTGCTTGATTGCGCTGTTCTTGGCGATCGTCGGGCGCAACCGACGCGAGATGCTGCAGCCATTTGCGGCCCCGGGAGATGTGCCCAGGGCGGGACCAGAATGGAGCGAGAGTGATCGCCAGCGACAATCCATGTTCGCAGTGCTCGGACTCGGATTCTAGGTCGAAAATTCGCTGGAAGTTGGTCATCTCGACTTCAAGAGCGCTTACTGCCTGGTGTCCCAGAGGTTCGTTCGGGTCGGCAACCACATCGGCAGCCAGTTCACAGTAGTGGTCGATGAAGCGCTGACGCAGTCCGGAATATGCGTCATCGTTCGACAGTTGCACGGCGAGATAATCTCGCACTATCGGTGACATTTGGAAACGTGGTTCGCCCTGTTCGACCTCGATGATAGTCAACAAGTGATGTTCCGCAAGGTCGTCGAGTACATCCTGGGTAACGTCTTCCGGCAGATGAACGATCCTCGAAACTGCCGTCATGGAGCCGGTACCAGCGAAAATGGCCAGGTGGCGAACGACGCGCTGATAATCGGGAGTCAGAAGTCGATAACTCCATTCGATCGCGTCGCGCATGGTTTGCTGGCGGGCGGGTAAATCCCGTGGTCCACGAACAAGCGTTTCAAGTGGCCGGTCGAGGCGTTCCAGCAGCCGATCGAGCGGTTTGTCGCGCACGTTGGCAGCGGCAAGTTCCAGTGCTAACGGTATCCCATCTAGCCGGCGGCATATTTCCGAGACGATCTCTGCATTGTCAGCAGTTAACCTGAAGTCGGGCTGGAGCCGGCAAACGAAGGCTGTGAAGAGTGCGACCGATGGGATTGCAGCCAGTTTGTCGAGGTTCATCTTGTCGCTAACGGGTGGAGTATCGAGCGAGGCGATAGTGCAGAGGCGTTCCCATCGAAGGCGCAGGGCTACTCGGCTTGTGACAATGATCTGAAGCCATGGGGCGTCAGTAAGCATGTCCGCTACGAGCGGAGCCGCATCAAGAACATGTTCGAAGTTATCGAGGATCAGGAGGGTTCGTTGATTGCCCAGCATGACGAGGTTTTGATCGGCGAGTGGCGTGCCAACGAGTCGTCCTGGCTCCAGAGCCTGTTGTACAAGTGGCACGAACTCGTCAATGGACTTAATCTGCGTCAAATCAACAAATCGCACGTTCTCATGACGTCGCTTGTACCGTTGGGCGATTTCACACGCTAACCTTGTCTTCCCCACGCCACCGGGACCAGCGAGTGTCAGCAAACGGCAGTCGGGCGAGTCAAGGTATTCGGCTAGCTGGACGAGTACGTCATCGCGACAGACGATCGGCATCGGTTGCGCTGGAAGCGCAAATGTCAGCCCAGGTGGTTTGAGTGATATGGCTGGGTGTTCAGATTCCGTGATGTCATCAGAGTCTGCGGCAGCTGACGCCAAGAACACATCAGTAGGGTCAAACTCGCAGTTCTCAAATTGACTGGTCAGGGGCATGGCCACCCACCGCCTTTCTTAGTCTCATAACCTGTCAATCCGGCCACTATGGCTGCCGTAATGGATTGAGAATGAGTCACACAGGGAACCGAACCGCCAGATGGTTTCACAGATTACAAGTGATGCAGGTGCAGGCAGATAATGGCTCAACGTAATCTATGAATGCGCAGAGGTTTCGTTGTAATCTTCGATGGCTTGCCCTTTAAGTGTAGCGGAACGTTGATGTATGCGCAATAGTCCGGTTGATCGTTTAGGCAAATGCAAAGCTTGTTTGGGCAAGCATCAGGCGATACGTGATACTGGATGTTCTTGTGTTACTACAGATCAGAAAGTTCAATGACCGCAGATGCGATCTATTGCTTTGAGGAGCGTTCTTCTATCAGATTCATGATTGAGCCGTCGCCTCACTCCGAAATCGGTCACGGATTGCGGAGCCGACTGATAGGGCGGTCCAGGCCAGACCGTCGAATGGTCGTCGCGCGGATTGCGTCATCGCGATAATTGCGTTTTCGGGAGCGATCCGTGGTGGCATGATGATGTAGTGCCAATACGAATGCATCACCCGGCGATTCCGTTGCAGCATGAGGCAGTACGCAATGCGAAATCGATTCGTTCGGAGGTGCAACGTCGCTGGCGGTCGGAGGATCGTTTGCGGACCCACCAGGAATGGCACAGCGTGCCGTTTCCAGATTGACGGACGAATACGTTTCAGCACGATGTCAGGCACCGATGTTTTCAGCAAGGTGGATGACAGTGTCAGCATGAAGTAGAGGATTGCGTCTGCGTGCCAGGCTTTTGACAGTGACACAACGTGGTCCCAATCAATCATCTGCCCGTCTCGGTTCACGAGGTGGTCAATATCGGCAAGTAGTCGAAGGATGCCAGTGTCGTGCTTCGGGGCATGGATCGCCAGGAAGACGAGGAGCTCTTCAACTGGCAAGCCTGCGAGCGTTCCTGGCTGAGTATCGACGAGTGCGCGGTTCTTCCACAGCTTCCCGTAATCGATCGTCATGAATCGCGGGTCGGTTAGTTGACGGTGTATCTCGACCATGAAGGCTTGACCATTTGCAGCGCGTATTAGCGGCACACCATGGAACCGGTGTCGCTCAACTCCAGGCCGGACGCCTGCGGCTGGTCGGTAGCCCACGTCGACGAGTATGCGATGTGCTGCATCCCAGTGGCCTTCAGGAACGAGAATGTCGATGTCGCCGCACCGGCGTGCGTCGAGCGAGCCGAACAGCCGTTGCGCGAGTTGCGTTCCCTTCAGCGGGACCATCGGGATACCGTATTCCTGTAACCGCGTGTTGATCGCTTGTAGTTCGGCGTGGATCGCCATGTTACTGAGCATGATCTGCATGCGCGCGGCTTTCATTGCCAGCTTCGCCTCGGGTGACACCAACTCCGCGAACGACGCATCAGCAAGCGTTCTGGCGACAAGTGGCTGGACCTGCTGGAGGGCAGCAAGCGACCAGAATGAATCCCAATCGAAGTCCGGTCGTTGAAGGAGATCTTCGATCGTGGAACGGTCCGAGTTGGCGCGGACGCTTTCGAGTAATAGTGCTTCGCTGATGTGAAGATCAAACATTAGCGTTGACGATCCCGGTTTGCGAGACGGCATTCATGACGCCGATCTCGGCAGATAGCTGCTTGCCGCTTGTTCGCCACGGCTGGTATTCATCAGGTCGGCGTACAGGTTCAGGTAGACCTCACGCTGGACTTCCCAACGGTAGTGCTGGTACCGAGAAAGTGCCCGGGCCGCGCGTTCGCGTGCTGCGTCGCGATCGTCATGGATGCGGATCAACGAGCGAGCGAGGTCATCAGCGTCGCCAGCGTTGAAATAGGTCGCCGAATCTTCAGGGAAGTAGTAGGTGAAGGTCGGCCAGCGCGACAGCATGACAGGGACATCCATCGCGACGTACTCCATCAGCTTGTTCGGGAGCACCTGATCGTTGAGCATACCGACGTATCCGACATCGGCACGCGCAAGACCCTCCAGCAATTCATCGAGCGGAGTAAATCCACGGAAGTGGACGTGTTCCTGAAGCCCGGCTTGAGCAACTCGGTGTTCCAGTTCGTCCCGGTACTCCCCGGCTCCGAAAATCTGGACATGCGCATTCGGGACGGTCTTGAGTACCGTAGGCAGCGCATCGATCAGGATGTGAATGCCGTACCGTTCGAGCATCGCGCCGTGCGTGACGATATCGAAGCGGTCATCGGTACGCGGTACGTCCGGCACCTTGTCGCGGGAAAAGACGGTTTCGTCAGCACAGTTCAGAACGACCGTGATCTTTTCCTCTGGAACGCCGCGCTTGACAGCGATACGCCGTGGCATCTCCTGGGTGACGATCACGCGGGACGCGAAGGCTGCGCTGATTCTTTCGAGGAACGCAAGCAGCCGCACGACTGGATGTCGTTCCGACGTCTCCCATAGGTAGGCCAGTAACTCTGGCATGTTATCGAAGACGTAGAGAATAACCGGCGTCCCCGTCAGCCGAGGAACGATTGCGCTGAACACGAGGATATCCGGCATGTTGTCGATCTCGACGACCCGAAAACGCTTGCGAAGGTGCAGTCGTGTCAGTCGCAGGAACGCAAGCAGCGCGAATGATGTGTACTCCCAGGCGTAGCGCAGCGCCGACCCACGCTGATGTTCGACCGGCAGTCGATGGATCTGGACACCGTTCAGGGTTTCGCGTGCTGCCTGTCCGTCGCGCCGCAATGCGATGACGCTGACATCGTAACCGTCCTTGACAAGTGCTTCTGCGTCACGTCGAACATGGGTGTCGGGGTAGTAATTGTGGCGGACGATGCAGACCGCCGGTTGCGATTTAGCCTTCGGGCGTCGAAGCATATTGCGGCAGTCCTTTCTTCGGTTGAAGTGCGCGGGTGTATACGGCGCGGACGCGTTGCGCAATCCGGTCGTGTCGGAGGTGATCGATCATCGTTCGGCCATTGGTCCTGCATGGTGTGCGCAACGTTTCCACCAGTTTGTCGGCAATCGCTGTCGGGTCGCGTTCGACGATTGCGCAGCCGGGTGTGTTACTGATCACCTCGACGACATCGCCGACGGCGACCGAGACGATCGGGAGGTTGCACGCCATCGCCTCCTTGATGACCATCGGCGATCCTTCGAGCGATGAGGTGAGGACAAGAACGTCGCAGGCGCTCATGTACTCAGGCACGACATCGTGCGGCTTGCCGGTGAGCAGGACTAGTTCGGCGTCTGGTAGATCACGCTGTGCGATAGCCATCGCTTGCTCGACCAGATCGAAGCGTTTCTCGGGCCGCCAGTAATCACCCGCGAACAGGACGAGCGGCTTGTCAATCGGTAGTGCGAGCTTTCTTCGCGCGTCATCGCGGTCGATTGGGTTGAAGGCGTCGATGTCGACACCACAAGGGATCACCCAGCCGTCCTTGTCGTGCAGTCGCTGACGGACTTCTTCGGTGACGTGGATCACTTCATCGAAGAGCGGAGTCATCACCTTGCAGAGCGGTCCCTGCCAGGCCGGCTGGCCGAGAACCTCCGGTCCGTGGTGGGTCAGGACGACCTTATGGCCCCACTGGGCGCGTGCCACGACACCAGCCAGAATGTAATGCGCGTGAACGAGATCGTAGTTGTTGCGTCGCAGTGTGTTCCAGTAGCGCGGAAAGGCTGAGAGGTACTTCCACTTGCTTTCTCGACCGTTGAAACTGAGAACATCTACTTCCACACCAGTGGCCCGTAGTGCGACGACCTGGTCATGGACGAATGTCCCGAACGATGGCAGTGCCTGCGATGGGTACATGTTGGTGACGACAAGCACTCTCATCGTGCCACCTCGCTTGCCCAGACCTGGTCCGGCACATTCTTCTGGCTCGGGTTCGAGTAGAGTAGCCCGTTCAGGCGAGTTTCGTATCGCGCCATGAATGCCATCAGCACCTCGCGAATGAGGCGGTCGTTGGAGCGTTCGAACGGACCTTCAGTCGACAACAGCCGCAATCGATGGTCGTCGGTAGCAACCTGATAGCGCCGGCGCTCGTCGTCCCAGTCGGAGTGCCAGATTTCGTTCGGTTTGCGTTCCCGAGCTGTTTCATGCGACACATCTAGCACGAACCCGAGATTGGGAGCGGGTGTGAGCCGTAGCATGGCTTCGATCGCCATGCGGCTCCAGCGCGCGCCGGGGGGGAGCGTTGCGTCCATCTCGATCGCAGTGTCATAGACTGCACGGTCGGTGACGACGATCCTGCCGCGGCGAGCTGGAAGCGATACACGCCAGAGCGTTGTCGCGATCTGCTCCGTCGCGACAAGCCATGACCACGCGACACGAACGACTGGCGATTGCAGGCGTGATCTCCGCCGCGCGATTGGATCGCTTTCTCCTGATTCGCCGGACGACGTCGCATTGCGCATCCGGTGGATCAATCTGAACAGGCCACTCGATCCTCCGCGGCTCCAGACATAATCAGCACGCAATTCGCAGAGACGGATGGCTGCAACAAGGCTTTCGGCATGGGCGGTTTTTCCTGATCCGTCCGGACCGCTGAGTGACACGACCATGCCGGGCTGTGGTCGGAGCCCTGACTTCAGCTTGATCCCCCAGATCAGCGTCGCCGCGACATCACGGATGCGAGCGGCCCGGTCCTGAACAGGGTCCTTGAGAATCTTCCGGTAGTACAGCCGTTTGCAGAACAGGTACGAGAGGTCGAGCGGAAGGTCGTCAATGCGAGTCGATCGGATTGCAGCCAACCGTTGGAGAACTGGATCGTCGTTGTAAACGATCGCTTCGCTTCGATCCAGCCAGGCAGTCGGAATGCGGGATTCGCCAAACAGCGACTGCTCGGCCTCGGCATGAGCGAGCAGCATGAAGGCTAGGCCATCCAGCCACCCGCGTCTTGTAGCGATCTCTTCCATATAGTTCCAGTCGAGCCGATTCCCCGCTGTCGCCAGTACGTGACGGACGCGCAGAATCTCAACCATTCGCAGTTCTTTGTTTTCATAGCAGGCATGGGCGAGGTTGATGAGGATCGCATCTTCTGGCGACGGAATAATGACGTCCGGATCATCGGCGGCTGGCTGTGCACGTTCCCAGACACGTACGTCGTCGAGGAATCCGACAAACCAGGCGATACGTTCGTGGACGTGAATGGCTGAGACACAGCTGCCGGCATGGAAGCGTCGGAAGAGGAACTTCTGCGGTTCCTCGACATTCCGGACTTCGACGTATCCCAGTAAACGCAGGGTATCGCGCGCTGCAATGCCATCTTCCGGATGGACGAGGATGTCGATGTTGTCGCTCATGTGAGGAAACGACGGAGGATTCCCGGCTGGCTTGATCATCAGGCAGTCGATGCCGCGTGATAACCACGCTTCGCGAACGCGCAGGTACTCATCGCGTTGGGTGCGATACCACGCTTCTTCGCTGTCGAGTGCGGCGACGAATGCTGGATCGCCGACCAGCCAGAGTGGGCATTTGCCCTCCAGCGCCATCAGCCCGATCTTGTTCCGCCTGGACCAACTAATGAATGCTTCCACCTGATCGGCAGGTTTGGATTCCGCATGTTCACCATGCTGCAACAGATCGAGGAGCAGGCTGAGTTCTGGACTCGTAGGCGCAGGCGTCTCGACGGTCGGTCTGGTGGAGACACCGACAGATTGCGTCATCGGCTAGACCGCAGTGACGTGCTGCGCTCGCTGCTCAGCAGCGTGCAGAACACGGCCAAAACCTTCGGCCAAAGAGATCGATGGAGTCCAGTCCAGCAGGCTGGTCGTGCGGGTCGTGTCAGCGTAGCGTGCCTGAACACCGACGGGCTTGTCGATCAACGGTTGGATGTCTGGATGGTATCCCGCGAGGTCGGCAAACTGTCGTGCGACCTCCAGGAACGTTGTCAGTCGCCCTGAACCGATGTTGATTGCGCTGCCGTCCTCGATGACGTCCAGCACGCGGATCATGACATCGACGCAGTCGTCGATGTGGACGAAGTCGCGCCCCTGCTGGCCGGAACCCCAGACAGTCAACGGTGCCTCATGGCGGGCGGCACGAGCGGCGATAGCCGGGATCGGGTACGTCTCATCCTGGTCCTCGCCGTAGCCGGAGAAGGGACGGACGCAGGCGACCTTGAGGCCGTAGTTCGCTGCTGCGATCCGTGACAGGTATTCGCCAGTGAGTTTCGCCCAGCCATACGTCATATCAGGTGCGCCGAGGTTGCCGGTAGCAAAGTCGATCATGTCTTCATTGAGCGCAACATGATCGGTATCGCCTTGTAACTGGACTGGATATGCGGCGCTCGAACTCGCATAGAGGATGCGTTCTGGCCGGGCGGTGATAGCCCAGTTGAAAAACTCGGCGTCGATGGCGAGGTCGGTGGCCACGCTCAGAGGATCGCCGTCGATCTTCATTCGGCCACCAACAACGGCTGCGAGATGGAACACGTCTCCGAAGGCGGGAAGGTCAAGCAGGCCGTCACGGGCGGAACTGAGGACATCGCGCATGTCCCCTTCGATCCAGGTCACATTCGCTCCGTTGTCGTGGACAAACGCACGCGCTTCAGGTCCGGTTGGCGTCAGACCCATCCCCGCAGCCCAGACATCTGGATGTTTCCCGGTCGAGAGGTTGTCAACGATCCAGATATCGCGACCGTCGCGAACAAGGCGAGCGACAAGGTGGCGTCCGACGAAGCCGCATCCACCAGTGACGAGCGTGGGAGCGTGTGTCGTCTGATGTGTCATTGTGATTCATTTCCCTTCGTGCTGTTCCATCGTTCCGGCAGATCGCGATGTCCTGGAACTCAGGCGACCTGCGAGGATGTCACGGGAGCCTGAGAGACGAGGTTCTGGGCAGCTGCGTCCCATGAATAGGGCAACGACAGGTAGCGGACACCGGACACACGGTGGTCACACAGGCGCAATGTTTCGCGGACCAGTTCGTCTGGAGTGTCGACAAAGACAAGGCCCGGGTGTGTCTCGCCGCCAAACATCGTGGGAAGCCCACCGAACCGCGTAGCGACGACTGGCAGGTCACACGCGAGCGCTTCGAGGACTGAAAGTGGGACTTCGATAGCGTTGTCGGTTGTCTCGACAGGAAACACGTAGCAGTTGGCTAGTTGATACAACTCTTCGACGTGCGGCAGGTATTCGGACAGGATCGTCACGCCAGCAGCCTGGAGTTGGTCTCGTAGCCTCGCTTCCTGCTGCGTGCTCGAACTTGCTACGAGCAGGACCTGACACACACCTGATTTCGCCAGTTCTGCGAGAACACCGATTCCGCGGCCGTTCTGAAGATGGCCGACGTGGAGGACCACTGGCCGATCGTCGGTGATCCCATATTTCGCACGGAGTTCAGCTCGTCGCTCGTCGTCGGCTGGCTGGAAGGTCTGTGCATCGACTCCGCTGTGAATGACGGCTGCGTTGCAACCGATTGCTTCGAGATACTCGCGGTTGGCGAACGATTGCACGATGACGAGGTCGGGTCGAATCCTGCGGATGATCTGCTGTTGCCAGCGGCTGTGACGACGGGTTTGCAGGCCGAGGAGAACGACGTAGGCGGACGGACAATACGCCCGAAGAATCCGAGCGCGAATGAACGAAAAGAACGTCGCTGAGCGATGGGTTGCGTAGATCAGGACTTCCGGCTCCATTCTTCGGAGCACTTTCCGGAGCGTGCGACTCAGAAACGTTCTAGGCGCGGGGACGGAACGGACGCCGTACGCCGTGCTCGTCCGGTTGGTCGAGAGCAATTCGACAACGTGCATCCGTTTCAGCGCAGCCGAGATTGCCAGCGTGAACTTTCGGACTCCTTCGTCCGGTGGTCCCGCGAGATCGTCGCTGACGATGCAGATTCGGCAAATCCTGGTCACGGAACACTCCAGAAATAGGTCGACGTGCGGCCAATTGAAAGGGACTGCGGACACGCCGATCCGCTCGGGAAATCAGCTATGCCGTGGCAGGAGGTGGCTTCACGAATGAATTGACTGATTTCGAGTCTAGCGACGCGACGGGGGTGCCGAGGTAACGCATCGGTAGAAAATGTGTTGAGAGCGTCGCGGTCCTGTCAAGAACGTCCACGTTAGCAACGCGGTCGCAGTTTCTTGACAGGCGCTCGTTGCAGACGTACGGTGCCGTGCGCGGCGGCGGCACGCTTCGAACATCGGACCAGGGGGGAATCATCGTGGGGAATGTCGATCTGAATAGCCGGGAACGAGAACTGATCGGGCAGGTTTCTGTCGATCATCTGATGGAATCGACACGGACGATTGCTGGATGGGTGCGGCACTCCGGCACGCCGGACGAAGCACAGGCATTCGACTGGATCGAAGGGACACTCCGATCCTATGGGCTGGAAACGACACGCTACCAGCATCGGGGCCTCGTGTCGTGGCCGGAGTCCGCATCTCTGGTCGTCACGAACTCCAATGGGGAGACGGAAACGATTCGATGCGCGACTCACGCCTTCGCCACATCGACACCAGAGGGTGGACTGCATGGCGAACTGGTCCACGTTGGCTCCGGAACCAACGCTGAACTCAGGAACGCCGGAGTGGGTGGCAAGATCGTTCTGGTCGATGGGATCGTCGCACCGAACAGGCACCTCGCCGTCGACGATTCCGACGCGATTGCCTCGATCTGGATCGCAGGGACATACCTTCATGAGCGCGCACTCTCTCCGGTCTGGGGCACACCGACACCGGAGACGGCGCACCTGCTGCCGACCAAACCGTCGGTCTCTGTGACTGCCGAGGGTGGGGAGCGGATCAAGGCGGCGTTGACCGATGGCCCTGTCAGCGTGAAGCTCGTGACGAGGGTCTATCGAAACTGGAATCAACTACCGTTGCTCGTCGCAGATCTTCGACCCGGACACGATGGTGCCGAAGCGGATACGTTTGTCATGCTCAGCGGACACGTCGACTCGTGGTACTACGGTGCGATGGACAATGGGACGGCGAACGCGACGATGATCGAGGTCGCGCGGGTGCTGTCTCAGCACCGTGACGACCTGCGACGTGGGTTGCGCCTCGCGTTCTGGTCCGGCCACTCGCACGCTCGCTACGCTGGATCTGCCTGGTACGCCGATACCCACTGGCAGGAGTTGCACGACGATTGCGTCGCCCATATCAACGTTGACTCGGTTGGTGGAGTGGGCGCGACGGTGTTGTCGCAGGGCAACAGCATGGCCGAACTCCGCGATTTCGTCAGTGACGCGATCGAACCGATTGCCGGACAGCGGCTCGATCCTCGTCGCTATGGACGGTCGGGCGATCAATCGTTCTGGGGACATGGCATTCCGGCAGCGTTGATGTCGCTTTCTGAGCAACCACCAGAAAACGCCGACCCGGTCCTGCTTGCGCTCCACCATCAGATCAGCGGTGGCGCGAGTAAGGCTGGTGGACTTGGCGCGTGGTGGCATACGCCGGATGACACCGTCGACAAGATCGATCCTGACTTCCTGGTGCGCGACGCACGAATCTATGTGTTGCTGCTTCACCGGTTGTGTGCAGCGGTGACGCTTCCGTTCAACTACCGCGCAACCATCGAGGAATTGCGACAGAACCTGTCCGCCCTGGGTGCGGCTGGTGGTGGATTCGATGTCTCGCCGATAGAGGAGCAGGCTCACGCACTCGAATCAGCACTTGGCAGGCTCGCGACCGTAACGCAGGCTGCTAACACGGATAAGTCAGCTGTCGTGAATCGCTGCCTGATGGAGATTGGTCGCGCGCTGATTCCAGTTGATTACACGAGCACCGGTATGTTCGACCACGATCTTGCGGTGCCGACACGCCCGTTGCCCGGTCTCTCGTCGATGCGCACGCTTGCTGATTGTGACCCCGATAGCGATGCGTACCACTTCATCCACACCCGACTCGTTCGAGAGCGGAACCGAATCGTTCACGGTCTCGTCCAGGCAACACGGGCGGTTGAGTCCTGTCTGAAGGAACTGGATCGGACGACATCGTAGATACAGTTCTGATTTCCGGTGTCCAGCTGTTGAGCGAATCACGAAGATCGAGGGCGAGCCATGGAAGCGGCCACATCAGAGGCACAAGTGACGCGGCCGCGGTGTGTTGTCCTGCTTTCAGGCGGGGTCGACTCGACAACATGCCTCGCGATTGCGAGACACGACGGCTTCGCACCGTATGCACTCTCGTTCAGCTATGGACAACGACACAGCGTCGAACTTGACGCGGCGCAGCGAGTCGCCACGGCACTTGGCGTCGTTGAGCACATCGTCGTCGATATCGACCTGCGCCAGTTCGGTGGATCGTCGTTGACTGCCGATATCGACGTTCCGAAGGATCGTGACGAGGCGACATTGGCCGGGAGCATCCCAAACACGTATGTTCCTGCGCGAAACACCGTCTTTCTCTCGTTCGGGCTGGCCTGGGCCGAGACGCTCGGAGCGCAGGATATCTACATCGGCGTCAACGCGATTGACTATTCCGGCTACCCCGATTGCCGCCCTGAATACATCCACGCCTTCGAGACCATGGCGAACCTGGCGACGAAGGCCGGCGTCGAAGGCCGCCAGCGGCTGACGATCCGCACACCACTTATGGAGATGTCGAAGGCGCAGATTATCCAGCAAGGTACCCAACTTGGTGTCGACTATGGGCTGACGATGTCTTGCTACGATCCAGGGCCAGGTGGGGTTCCCTGCGGAGGTTGCGATTCCTGTCGACTGCGGTCAAAGGGATTCGCTGAAGCAGGTTTGACGGATCCGCTGTCACGCAGTTGATCCCGGTAATCACGGCGCTGAGTGGTACGCTTTCGAGTGGCCGCAACGGTGCGGTATTCGAACCCGGATAGAGCAGGCATGAGCACCGAAAACTCCCCGTCGCTCCCCTATTCCCGTAGATCCCACGGCAACCCGATCGCAGCGCAACGTTGGAAAAAATGGGTCATCATCATCTTCACGGCTATGATGGTGGTCGCTGTGTTGAATGTGTTCATGATTTTTCGCCGACCGACGCTGCCAGCAGAGCTGGATGGCGTGACAACCTATTCAGGGTTGAGCAACGAGGTTGTCGAGGGGCCGGTCGTCTACGATTCCGTTCCACCGGCGGGTGGACCACACGCGGAGTTCGCGCAACTCTGTGGGTTCTACCGTGTCCCAGTTGCCGACGAGAACATCGTTGCGTCACTGGCGACGGGCGTCGTCTGGATCGCATATCGCCCCGGCATATCTGTGGAGGATTATCAGACGCTCCGCGATCTGCTCGAAGGTGAGTACGACGTCCTGCTCACGCCGTACCCTGGTCTCGAGCACACGTATGTGATGACAAGCTGGGAACGACAACTGGCGCTCGATGACGTGCACGACGAGCGAGCTGCACTGTTTGTCCACATTTATCAGAATCGTGAATGGGCACCAGACGTCGACAAGTCGTGTAGCGAAGGGGTCGGGCTCCCTGCTCCGTGATTTCGGTGAGGGTCATCCGATCTCGGACAGTCGTCATGATTCGCGGTTCGACAGCCGCCAGAGCAACAGCCCATAGCCGGTTACTGCCCATGCTCCCATCGCGAGAAACGACAACCCGAGATTGTTGAAGATCGCGTCGCCCGACAGTCCGTTGAGCGCGATGCGGGTTGCGTGGCTAGTTGGCAGCATCAGCCCCGCGATCTCCACCGCACGAGGAGCGGGTAGCCCTGTGGCGAACGCTGGGAAGAGAACCGGCAGCAGCAGAATGCCTCCCCAGGTGTTGAGTTGGGTCGCGTTGAATAGACTGCCCAGTAGTAATCCGAAGCCTACCAACGCAACACTGAACGCCGTCATCCCAGCAGCAAACAACAACAGGTTTTCCGGCATGATCCCGGTTATGCTCAATAACAGCGGAATACTGAGCAGAATATAGGCAAAGCCGAACAAGGCTTTGGCGGCAATGACCTCTGGATAGGACACGATCATGACGAGTGCGTCGAGCGTGTGCTTGTCGGCCTCGTCGGCCAGGATAACCGGAACTGCCAGCATCGCTATCATCCCGATCAGCATCGTCGCTGCTGCCAGCACGAAGTACCTGCGGATGCCAACCTGACTGAGAACGTCGCCGGATTCAATTGCCGTAACGGTCTGATACTCCATCTGAATTGGGTCACCTTGTCCCGCCATCGCACGGACGACCGGTTGGATCGATGCAGCCAGGTAGTCGCCACCGAACGATGGTGATTCAGGAAGCACGACCACCAGATCTGGCCGATCGCCGGAGGACACGCTCGTGTCGAATCCAACCGGAATAATCAGGCCGATATCGGCATTTTCGTCGGCGATCTGCTGCCGAAGTTCCTCTTCGTCAGCCGCCTGCTGCATCGTGGTATCGACGACACCGCTCGTCGCATTGATGATCTGTTCCGGCAATTGCGACGTACGGTCTCCAGTCCAGACGATGGTGGCTTCAGGTTGTGAGACTTCATCGTCCATGATGACGTTGTAGAAGACGCCGATCCCGAAGGGGACAAGGATCGCCACGAGGACGCGCGCGTCGCGGACGGCGTCGAAGACATCTTTGCGAAAGATTGTCAGGATCGGCGACAGCCGCATCAGATGATTCCCATCGTCAGAGTGCCCGGCCAGCGAGCGCGATGAACACGTCTTCGAGCGTTCCCTCGTGCGAGTGAATCGTCAGGACCTGCCCATCGGCCATCCACCGGTTCAGATGTGCCGCATCGGTGGGATTATCGAGTCGGACGGTGTGTTCCTGCCGGTCTTCCAACAACACCGTCGCCGACCGCTGGCCGTAGCGCAGCTTCAGTTCGCGGGGTGAGTCGAGCGCGACGATCTTGCCCTGCGAGAGAAATGCAATTCGATTGCAGAGTTCATCTGCCTCTTCCATGTAATGCGTGGTCATGAAGATCGTCGTTCCAGATCGCGCGAGATTGGCGATGATGCCGCGCACATCGTGGGCTGACGCGGGGTCGAGACCCCGTGTCGGTTCATCGAGAAAGAGCACCCGCGGCTCGTTGACCAGCGCCCGCGCGATCAGAAGTCGTTGTTGCATTCCACTTGAGTAGTTTTTGACTCGTCGGTTGGCGGCATCCTCGTCCAGCCCGACTGCGCTTAGAAGTTCGGTCGTCCGGCTCCGGGGGACTCCATAGAGGTCACAGAAGAACTCAAGGTTATCGCGACCGGATAACCGCGGATAGAGATTTGGCTCCTCGAACACGAGGTTGATCAGTGGCTTGATGCTGGACAGGCTGGTCGTGACATCATAACCGGCAATCGTCGCTGTTCCGGATGTGGGCCGCGCACGCCCGGTCAGCATCCGTATCGTTGTCGTTTTTCCAGCGCCGTTGTGGCCGAGCAAGCCGAAGATTTCTCCGGTGGTCACGGTAAACGATACCCCGTCGACCGCGTGCACCTCGCCGTATCGCTTTGTCAAATCGTTGACGACGATCATCGGTGTTGACGGTTCTGCAGGGACCAGTGTGTTCTCCTCTATGCTGATGTTTCGCGACAGTAGTGTGCCATCTGACGCTCGGGTCTGGCATCTGATAGCAGCATTCAATCAGGTCGTCGTGCCGATCCTCTGGGTCGTCGTCAGGATCTCGCGGACCGCGTCGAGTGGCAGCGCCTCAATAACCCTCCCATACCGTCCGGTCGTTGTCGTCGCCATACACAGGCTGTTGAGCACGGCCTCTTCGGTTGCGTCGATTGTCGCTGCGAACAGATCGTTGACGCTCTCCCCCTCGACGACAGTCTGTTGACTCGTTCCGACACCCTGGTGTGGGCGGTAGGTGGTCGAAAATGCCATCAGGAGTTCGCCGCTGCCATTCTCACCGGCTGAACCAGTCCGCCCCAATCCGAGCGCTGCGCGTTTTGCCAGCCGGGCCAGTTGGCGCCCATCCAGCGGTGCATCGGTTGCAACGACGACAATACAGGAACCATCAGCCCTCGATGTCGGACGCGGATCACTGCCGTCACCCAACGGTCGAGCGTCTCGCCTCGCCTCCCGCGTTTCGCGTGGGAAGTGCTTCCCCAGCGGCACCCCCGCGAAGGTGAACCGAGACCGGCGTCCAAAATTTGTCATGACCAGAACGCCGACTGTCCAGCCGCCCAACTCCTCCGAAAGAACGCGGCTCGATGTGCCGATACCTCCTTTGAACCCGAAGCAGATCATGCCCGTCCCACTTCCGACGCAGCCCTCGTCGACCGAGCCGGTTTTGGCGGCGTCCAACGCGCTATGAACGTGTTTGTGGTTTACATGGAAGCCGCGCACATCGTGCAGGTACTCGTCGTCACATTCGGCGACGACTGGAATCAGGACGCCATGCTGGTTGCCGAGTTCGGGATCAAGCTCCGCGAGATAGCGACAGGTGGCATCGTAGGCCAACCCGACGCTCATCGTGTTGGTGAGGACGATCGGCGTATTGATCCGACCCAGTTCCTCGATCTCGCTGCGCGCCGTCATTTCGCCGGTCCCGGACAGAGAAAAGAACCCAGCTGCGACAGGATTGTTGATCAGATCATCGCGATGGGGCCAGATGGCCGTTACGCCACTCCTGGCCGGCCCTTTGCCGAGCGCTTCGCTGCCATCCCCCCACCTCACGGTGTGGTGACCGACTTCGACCCCTGCGACATCGGTAATCGCATTGTTGGCCCCGACCGCGTACCCGCCGATCTCGACTCCCAACGCCCGGAGACGCAGACGTTGCTGGTCGTCACTCACCGGTGTGCCTCGTTTCACTCTACGTCCGCTCACCCTCCTGGCCATTGTCACACGATGGGGCAGCTGTACGCGGTATTTCAGAGAGGATTCTGACGTCGATTGCTTCGGGTGGCGTCGGCAAGCAACCTATACCCGTGACAGATGCGTGTCTTTGAAATCGCTGGGATACTTCAAGCCGTAGCCAACGGTGCGGTCCATTCCGATGTGCGCTGCCCAGATCAGGGCCAGCGTGACGGCGAGATCGCTTCCGCCAACGAGGCCACTCACTCCGAGAATCGCGGGGAGCGCATACGTGTGGACCACGTTGTAGCTGATCGTGCCGACGCGCTTTCCGGCCAGGAAGCCGATCGCAGATAGATCCGGCGACAGTAGCAGTATCGCAAATAGGAGCCAGCTTCCGTCGTGGCGCGCATACAGGACGATACTGATGGCGAGCGCTGCCAGCCCTTCAAGTCGAAGAAGGATCGCGGGAAGGCTGGGCGATGGTGCCGGCATAGCAGTGTCCTGTCGCTCTCGGCTCGGCGAGGTTGCCGCGCCACGATGATATTGACTGTACGCGACGAGGCTGCCCGGGGACAGTTCGTGAGCGACGCGGAATAGATCAGTGATCTATAAGCGTTGGACTTGACAGACTGACAGTGAGTGTCATTGCCGTATGATGCGGCAACTGGCAACAATCGAGACGCCGGATACAGGCGTCCACGGGAGGAGCGACAGGGATGGCAGCGACGAACGGACACGAGGCGACTCGACGACTGCGCAACGTCCGTCAGGCTCGGCAGTATGGCCCCCAAACGGTTTCGGATGACGTGTTAGAGGAGTTGCTGGAGGTCGCGCGTTGGACGGGGAGTTCGCGCAACACCCAGCCGTGGCATTTCATCGTCATCACCGATAAGGAACAGCTTCGAAAGATCAGCCAGCTCCGAACGCCGATCAACTGGGTTGCCGATGCTCCGATGGCGATCGCGATCGTCCTCGATGGCGGCAACGTCGCGTCGGAAGCTTACGATGAAGGCCGTGTCACCGAGCGGGTGATGATCGGCGCGAAAATGCTGGGCCTTGGCGGTGGTATCGCATGGTTTGGTGATGCCGATCAGGAAGCCGAAGCCAAGCGGATTCTCGACATCCCCGCCCAGCGGACGGCACGATCGGTGGTTGTACTTGGCTATCCGACGTCGATCAAGGACCCGCGACCAAACCCGGCGGTGGCTGGGCGGAAGCCATTGACGGAACTGGTTAGTTACGACCAGATGGGGAACCCAGAGAAGTCATAACTGCTGCGGTTGTCGCAGCCTGACGCCTCAACGCTGAGTACCGGCAACGCTGGGCGGTTGCCGGTACTCACGAGCGCTACTGCTTGATGTAATCGATGTTTCCGTGGAACGGAATGGCTGGTCGTTCAGTCAGCGTCGGGACGGCGTTCTTATCCGTCGTGTTGTCGAGTTTGAGCATTTTGAGTTGCTCGGTGGTGACTGGTGCGTCGATGAACGGGACGGCACCCATCATCGCGGCGACTGGCTTCATCAGCCCCAGCGGAACGTGTATCTTCGGCTTCTTCTTGTCGAGCGTGCGAGCGCATTCGTCGAGAATGTCTTCGTAGGTCACGACGTCTGCACCGCCGAGTTCATACGTTTGGCCGGACGTCATTGCAGCGTCCCGTACCGCTCGCTCGAACGAACCCGCGACATCGTCAAGGTGTACTGGCTGGAACCGGGACATCCCGTCGCCAACGACCGGGATCACCGGCGCTTTCTTGACGATATCGGCAAGTTGCGTCACGAACTGCTCATATTGACCAGGACCGAAGACGATCGAGGGGCGGAAGATCGTCCAGGTGAGACCACTGTCCTTGACGTAATTCTCCGCCTTCCACTTGGTGTAGTGGTACGGATAGTCCGGCAGATTACCGGCACCCAGCGCGCTCATCTGGACCAGACGGTTGAGGTTCGCTTGGCGCATCGCGTCGACAACATGGACCGTTCCCCGGTAGTTCATTTCCTCGAAGGTCGCCTTGCCTTTTTCTTTGATAATAGCGACGAGGTTGATCACGACATTCGGCTTGGCGCGCTCCATGGCGCGAACGAGGGAATTGGTGTCGGTAACGTCTCCCTGGACTGTCGCAAAACCCTCCTGCTCATAGGGTTCCGAGGACGATGCCGGCCGTACCATCAGCGTGACCTGATGGCCAGCATCGCGCAGATGCTTCCGCATGACGTTCCCGACATAGCCAGTTCCACCGATCAGCACGACTGACGTTGCGGTCTGACTCGTAGTTTCTGTTGGGTTGGAATTCATGTGCGAACCCTTTCGAATGCTCGTTTCCCCAGATTGAGGAACACCGACGTGCATGGCGTTGTGACAAGCCCCAATCGTGGTGATGCATTGCAATCATCTGCCTATGGCACTCCGTTTGCGCCATGTATTGCATGACGCTGGCCATCCGCTGGCGGGAATCATGCGGCATAACCGGGGGGCGTGATCGATGAGTCGAACCAACAATTAATGAAAGCGACCACATTCGTCGAAAACCGCAGGATAGTCAAGGGAAACTCCGCAAAGGTGGTGGTGACGTCGTCGGTGATGAAAAGCAACACGTCGATAACTGGGATGAACTGGTCGCTGAAGAGCAAGGCCAGTTTGATCGCCGAATCGACGATGTTGATAACCCACAGGATGCCCTGCTCGGTGAAATCAGCGACCTCGACCGTACCCACGATTAGGACAAGAGCAACATTCAGGAACGCAAAGCGGCGGCTGAAGATAGCCCCGACGTTCAATCAGGAAACTGACCTGTTTTCCAGTTAAGCACGAGAAGAGGGATTCGATGGCGAGTCAGAATGAGCGAGAGCGACCTGAAGGCGAACTCGTCCACGACGAGAAGGAAAAGCAACAGGCTGAGTGGTCGTATACCTCAGGCGTGGATGCCCTGACCTCTGAAGAGCGTGAAGATGAGCGCGAGGTGATCAGTCACGCTCGTCCGGGTGGACTCGACCGCGTCGCTGGTGAGCAGCGGTTGCCCGCCGAAGGAATCGGTGCGCCTGAAGGCGAGTTGCGCGACGCGTTCGACGCGATGGATCCCCATGCTGTAAGCGTGGATGACTCCATTGATGATAATCCTGCACAACACCTCGACGATCTCAGGTGCTGATCGAGCGGCTGCCTGGCACATCGCAGCCGTTGACGATGAACGATGTCAATCGCCGTGATTCCGTCGAGTTTGAATGCATGGGTGGCGCAGGTGGAGGCGACGTTGACGATTTTGACGAGGTGATCGACGCTCATGTACCGGAGGCGGGTGGTGACGTGAACGCTGATGACGTCGTCCGTTGTGAAACTGGAGTTGTGACCGGAATCACGACTGGGTTCGATACTGATGACGTGAGTGGTTGTCCCGAGGTCCCGTGACCTGGAGCCGTGTCATCTCGTGGCACCGCATCTGCGTTACGTAACGATCAGAGACGTCGCAACACATCAAAGTCGACCTGCGGCGCAATCGAGAGGAATGCACATCATGAGCGGTAGAGACGACAAAGCCGAAGGTAAGATGGACGAAGCGAAGGGCAAACTCAAGGAAGGTTGGGGCGACCTGACCGGAGACGAGTCGACCCAGGCTGAGGGCCAGGCCGATCAGGCCAAAGGCAAAGGCAAGCAGGCAATGGGCGGCGCCAAGGAAGCCGTTGATGACGCCGTTGATGGTGCCAAGAAGTTGTTCGGTTCCGACAAGAAGAATAATTAACCTAGCAACGACAATCCACCAAGGTCGCGGGCCAAGTCTGGACGCGATCACGAGGAGTGACGAAGGGCGTAGCCGACAGGCTGCGCCCTTTCGTTCTGCCCACTTTGGATTGCCTGAATTGGATGTTGCCGCAGCCGGTTCAATTCGCAACGATTCAATCACGGACATAAAGTGGCTGAAAGTCGATGGCTGACAGCAACCAAGGGGGTGGATGCGTGAGCGTTGGACGAGCAAGTGGGGACTCAGCACGGCGGTTGACGCCGGCGGCGATCGGTCGTGGCTTCGACGCGCGAATGATCGCGGCGACTGGCGTGATGATCGGCGTCATCTTCGTAATGACCCGGTACACGACATTCACGATCGGCCCAGGTGGGTATCTCCATCTGGGTGACATTGGGATTTACGTCGCAGGTTTCTTGTTCGGCCCATTGGTTGCGCTGATCGCTGGCGCGGCTGGAACATCGCTGGCCGATCTGAGTTTCGGCTACGGCGCATGGGCGCCCGGTACGTTCGTGATCCACGGCCTGCAGGCGTTCGTCGCTGGCCTGATCGCCTGGCGGCGTGGCCTGACGCCGATGGTCATTGCAGGGATCATCGGTGGTGCAATCGTCGTCGTTGGCTATTTCCTCTATCAGTGGGCGATGGTCTCAGCTGGTTCGCTCGACGCAGACGAAGGTGAAACTGCCTTCGCGACGGCTGCGAACTACCTGACAGCCAACGCCTTCCAGGTCTTCGTCGGCATCGCCGTCGCGATTCCGCTCGTGATCGCGGTTCGCCAGGCGTACCCGCCGATTCGCCGCTGGGGCGCCGGACCAAGCTGGATGGAAGAAGAGTAGGAAGCAGCGCCGACCGTCGTAACTGGTGGAGTGGAGTAAACCCCTCCCCAACCCCTCCCCTGAAAAGGGAGGGGCTTTTTCTTTGATGTGTGCGTTCGGTTTTTTGATCCAGTTCGCTCGTGATTGAACCGGTCAGGGGAGAATCACGTGTATCGTCAGGCCGATGACTGGGCTGCACCCTGAGTTACCATTCAAATTCGTATGGATCGCCCCCCTCGGTTGATGTTCCATCGTGTGCTTGCTCAAGTGTCGGCACCGATTGTTGAGGTGAGTCTGTTGCCTGCCGCAGTCCGGATCGAGAATCTGCATTTTCGGTATCCCGTGTTCGACCCGGATGCGACCGGCGTCGGTGGCGACGAGCCGGGGTATGCGTTAGCTGGGATCGATCTGGAGATTGGTGCTGGGGAACTGCTTGGAATTAGTGGCACAACCGGAAGCGGGAAGACGACGCTGTGTCTCGCATTAATCGGGCTGGTGCCGCAGCAGACGAGTGGGACGATCCGTGGCGATGTCTGGGTTGGAGACTGGAACACGAAAAAGGTGCCGGTGCCGCAGATGGCCACGCGGGTCGGGCTGGTGTTTCAGGACCCTGAGGCGAATCTCCTAGGACTAACGGTCGAAGATGAGGTGGCGTTTGGCCCGGAAAATCTGGCCATCGATCCGCGTGAGATCGAGGAACGGGTTGCCTGGGCGCTGGATGTCGTCGGGATGACGGAGCAACGTCGGCGGTCGGCAGCGCTGCTTTCGGGCGGCCAGAAACAGCGGGTCGGGATTGCCGCAGTCCTCGCGATGCTGCCGAAGATTCTTGTACTGGATGAGCCGACGGCGGAACTCGATCCGGTGGGAAAGCGCGAGATCAGCGATGTCATCGCGGGCCTTCGCCAGCGGGAACGCGAGATGACGGTTGTGATGGTCGAGAGTGATGCGTCGACACTGGCGCGGCTGTCCGATAGGCTGGCGATCATGGACGCTGGTTCGATCGTGGCGCTCGACGAGCCGACGGCGATCTATGCGAGTCCAGGATCGCTGATCGAGAGCGGTATCCCCGTTCCTGCGGTCAGTGAGATTGCCCTACGACTCAACCAGCAACTCGGCACATCGTGGTCGTTCGTGACGCACGATGACGCCGTGCGCGCTTTATCGACTGATCTGCGGGCGAGCGCCGGGTGAGCGAATCGTTGGTGCGGGTTGAATCGGTGTCGTTCGCGTATCCAGGTGATGCCGGGGAGCCGCCGAGGACCGTGCTGGGCGATGTCTCACTGGCGATTCAACCGGGTGAATTTGTTGCGCTGATCGGGCAGAACGGCTCCGGGAAGACGACGCTTGCCAAGCATCTCAATGGGTTGTTGAAGCCGGCGTCCGGTCGTGTGCTGGTCGGCAACATCGACACGACGAACGCGCCAGTTGGTGAACTCGCACGGCAGATTGGCTATGTCTTCCAGAATCCGGATCACCAACTCTTCTTGTCGTCCGTATCGGCGGAAGTCGCATGGGGGCCGCAGCAGCTTGGAATGGTCGGAGACGCGCTCGAAACACGCGTCCGTGAGACACTGGAGCGCTTCGGGCTCACGATCTGGGCCGACCATCACCCGATCATGCTTGGGCGCGGGTTGCGGCGATTGACAGCGCTGGCGGCAGTCTTCGCGATGGGTCCGCGTGTCCTCGTTCTCGATGAGCCGACTGGTGGCCTCGATCGCCGCCTCACCGCAGAACTGATGGCGATCCTGCATCGCTTGACCGATGAAGGACACGCCGTCATCCTGATCACCCACGAGATGGCGCTGGTTGCAGAGCACGCCAACCGGGTGATTGCGTTGCGCGGTGGATCGGTTGTCGCCGATTGTGCGCCATCGACGTTGTTCGACCGGGTTGATCTCCTTGCAGACGCGGGGATCGAGGCCCCAGCTGTCGCTCGGCTGGCGCATGCGCTCTGTTCGCACGGGATGCAGCAGGGAATATCGACCACCGAATCGTTTTGCGATGAGTATGTCCGATTGCGAGAGGGTCGCCGGTGAGCGCGGGCGCGTTCGATTTCTACGTCGCAGGTCGATCGAGGCTGCATAAACTCGATCCGCGAGTGAAGTTGACGCTGGTCGCAGCCGGGAGCATCGTCCTCTTCCTCTGGTTGAACATCCCGTTGTTGATTGCCGTGCTTGCCGGAATCCATTTGGTACTGCTGTCGTCCGGCTATCCGTGGCGCAAGTTGTCGGCGATCTGGCGGACGATCGCGTTGCTGTTGTTGCTGATTGTGCTGATCTGGCCGGTTTTCGACAAGACCGGCGACCTGCTGTTCTCGATCGGACCGTTGAATATCCACGATGACGCCCTCCTGCGAGGTGTCGCGAATGCGGCCAGAATAGCAGCCATCAATTTCATCTTCATCCTCTGGATCGGCACGACCGACGCACGCGAACTGGTGCGTGGCTTTGTCCGGCTCGGGTTGCCGTTCCGTTGGGGAATGGCGTTGACGATTGGCCTGCGCTTCATCCCGACCTTTGCCGCAACGTTCGCGACGGTTTCCGATGCGCAACAGGCACGCGGGTTGATCCTGAGTGGCTGGTGGTTCAAACGGGTCCGGGGAATGCTGCCGATCTTTATCGCTGCCCTTGTGTCCGCTCTCCGCACAAGCGAACAGTTGGCGATGACGCTCGAAGCACGCGGCTTCGGGGCCAGTCGCCAACGGACGACGCTTCGGGATATTCGGATGACGCCGTTTGACTGGTTTGTCCTCGTCGTAACGGTCGCTGGTTGTGCTGCGCTGTTGTGGCTGACGCTGACGGCAGGCTTTGCGCGTGGGCTGCTGGCGTTCTGGTGATGTCGCTCGTTCGGAAAGGCGCAAGGTGTCGACACTCGAAACGGATGACCTTGGACCACTGGCGACGGTTGATGTTTGTTTGCCGTTGAGCGGCGACTGTTTTCGCATCACACGACCGACTGATATCGACCAGCTGATCGACGCGATGGCGGACGATCCGGAAGAGAACCTGCCTCACTGGGCTGAGGTCTGGCCGAGCGGTCTGGCTCTGGCCGACGCGATTCTGGCTGCACCAGAGATAGTCGCAGGAAAGCGGGTGCTCGAACTCGGCTGTGGACTCGGCACGACGGCAATCGCGGCGTTGCAGGTTGGTGCGGACCTGACTGTCACCGACTATGCCGACAGCGCCATTGCCCTTTGCCGGTTGAATACCCTCGAGAACGCTGGGCGTGAACCATCATCGGTACAACTGAACTGGCGTCGGCCTCATGATGAGTTTCTCCGAGTGACCGGCGAGGGGTTTCCCGTCGTCCTGGCTGCCGATGTTCTGTACGAGGCTCGTGACATTGAGCCGCTGCTGAGGCTGACCGAGCTGATTGTTGCGCCAGGCGGTCTGCTCTGGCTGGCCGAACCGGGGCGTCCAATCGCTCGCGAGTTCGTCAAGCGTGCAGAGGCGTCCGGCTGGCTCCGCGACTGCAGCCACGAGAGCGGACCGTGGTTCAACGAACGAAACATTCCAGTCGTTGTTACGGTGTATCGCCTGCGACGATCATGAGTCGTCTCCATTCCTGTGAATCCTCGTGGAGAATGAACAAGGGATTGTCGTAACGACTACGACAATCCCCGATCGGATCTCACCGAATGGCATCCAGCGGTGGAGTACGTTAGTTGCCGATAGCGTTGAGTGCCGTTTCAACTGCGTCCCGGTCGGTACCGGTGACGAACCAGATCGTGCCGTCGACATCGCGCAGGCCGAGGAAACGGCCCTGTCCCGCATCTCCGATGTCGTCGTCAAGTGGGCCGTCCAGCGTGGCAAGCATTGCGTCATAGAATTCAGTTGCGTCTTCCGCGCTGTCCCAGACCGTTTTGGCTGCGATCAACGAGGTCGTACCACTTGTGTAGTAGCCGTAGCGACCACCGTCCCAGCCAGCGGCAGCCTCGGCGTAGTTGGACACACCGTTTTCACGCAGCATGACTGAGAGATCGAACTCCCCGAGCGAATCCGAACCCTTTTCTTCCCAGTCACTGCCGAGCGTGGCGCCGAAGTCGTTCAGGTCCAGTTGCTGCGGATCGTCGCGCTGATCGCCGTACTTTTCCGGGTGGAGGATCTGCTCGGTCGACGTTGGCGGGTCAACGAAGATCTCGTTGATGGCGTCGAAACCCCCATCCTTGAAAAAGGTCTGGACGAATGTGAGTCCCGCTTCATATGGGAAGTACAGACTATCGCGGAGGTACGGCGGTGCACTATCAACGACCTCGGATGACAGCGTTCCGGCCTCGGTGAGCAGTTCAAGGAGTTCCTGTGGAGTCATCGTTTCGATGTATTGCATCTGGGAGACTTCGGCGTCACCTTCGATGAGCGCGACGGCTGCCGCGTCGCGGTCGTTGTCGCCTTGGTCGTAAAAACGCACCTCCATCAGGTCGTAGTGTTGATCCTGAAGGGAGTGGACCAGCTCGTGGCTGAGTGTGAACTCGGCCAGTGCCGACAGGCCATCTTCGTCGCTGACGATGAACATCTCGTCCTGCTCGGGGTCGTAGTATCCCAGAACCTGCTCGCTCAACAGGTCCAACTGGAACGCGAGGAGGTCGATGTCAGCGTCGTCGATCAGTCGTAAGAGCCAGAGTTCCTGAGCGTCCTGATCGGCGTCTTCCTGCGAGTACTCGGACGTCACGTCTTCAATGAGGTTCTGGCGCAGTTGCTCACGCGAGATCACGGAAATTGGGACGGTCTGCAGGAGTTCGAGCCCACGTACCTCGACGGTCTGGCGTTCGATCTCTTCAATTTCTTCAGCCAGTTCCGGGTCGATGCCGGTGCGCGTCGGTTCTGCACCGCCAATAGTGGTGGGAGAGCTCTCGCTCGACGCTTTCGTCGATGTCGGACTTGCAGCCGGTTCGGTACTGACTGCCGCAGTTGTGCTGGTCGCTGTCGAATCAGGCGCACTGGTCGCTTCTACCGTCGTGGACGTCGCGAATGCCAACGACGCAGCCGAGGTCGCGGTTGGGTCACTGTCGCTATCGGTTGAACCAACGCTGCATGCGCTGAGCAGGAGGACACACGCTATCCCCAGGGTAATACAGGCCGATCTCATGGGTTTGCGGGCTCCGATCCATCAGTCGCAGGGTCAAGGCTTCATCGCGTGCGGTGTCGCGATTCCGCGACAAGCATAGTGGACGCCGCAAAGTCACCCAATCAGCCAATGGTCCGGGGTCCAACGACGCCGGATTCCTGCCCCGCGAGTGCGCATTCCGAAGAGGCAGAGTGTAGGATGCTGGGCGGCATGAGGGAGGACGTCCAGCGAATGGCAGAAGAGCGAACATACGACGTGATCGTGATTGGTGGAGGACAGGCAGGACTGGCCGTTGGCTATTACCTTCGGCGGACGGGTCTGTCGTTCGTCATCCTCGATGCCGAGGTCGGCCCGGGAGGTGCGTGGAGGCACGGCTGGGATTCGCTCCAATTGTTTTCTCCGGCACGCTGGTCGTCGTTGCCTGGCTACATCATGCCTGGAGGAGCGGACTACTATCCCAACCGCGATGAACTCCTCGAATACATGGCTGAATACGAGCGCCGCTACGACCTGCCTATCGAGCGACCAGTACTCGTTCGCTCCGTCCGCGAGTGTGGCGATACGCTCGCAGTTGAAACCGAGCGGGAAATCTGGCGCGGGCGAGCGGTGGTCAGTGCAACCGGCAGTTGGCGGTCGCCGTATATCCCCGCGATTGAGGATCGGGAGCGCTTTCGTGGTGAACAGGTCCATTCGGCTGAGTACGAGTCCCCGATGGCATTCCTCGGCCAGCGCGTGCTCGTTGTCGGTGGCGCGAATTCTGGTGCCCAGGTGATGGCCGAAGTGTCGCAGGTCGCTGACGCAACTTGGGTGACGCGGCGCGAACCGGTTTTTCTGCCCGACGCCATCGACGGTCGTGTCCTCTTCGAGCGCGCGACCGAACGGTATACCGCGGCGAAGGAAGGGCGCACAATTCCGGAAGATGCTGGCACGGGCAAGTTCCTCGGCGATATCGTAATGCTGCCGCCCGTTCGCGAAGCGCGGGATCGTGGCGATTTGTCGAGCGTCAGAATGTTCAAGCGTTTCACCCATGGTGGCGTTGTCTGGCCGGATGGCCGTGATGAACAGATCGACACCGTCATCTGGTGCACCGGCTTTCAGACAGCACTTGCGCATCTCGCCTCACTCGGCGTCATCGATGACTCGGGAGAGATTGCGGTGAATGGTACGCGATCCATTAGTCAGCACCGACTCTGGCTGCTCGGCTACGGCGAATGGACCGGCTTCGCATCGGCAACACTGATCGGGATTGGCCGGTCAGCGCGTTCCACTGCCCAAGAGATTGGTTCCGAACTTCAGCCCGAGTAAGTGAGGGTTGTAATCCCCAGCTTCGGTCATCGTTCGTTACCGAGCGATCGTGGCGTCGTGCAATTGTTCCAGATCGGCTGGCGTGTCGAGATCGAGGTGGGTACCGGGGCGCTGAATGTCGGTGACTGGGAAGTCGGCCAGGGCGAGGGCGAGGCGGTGACGTGGGGCGCTGTCGATCCCGAATGACGGCGGGATCGCGTCAGGTGGGGCAAGCAGGAGTGCGTTCGTGCCGAGGCCGTGTCGGTCGGGTGCGATAACCGCACCCTCGCAGGTTGCGGCCGCGAGAAGCGCGCGGACATCGTCGCCAGAGAGAAGCGGGAGGTCAGGCAGGACGGTCAACAGACCATTGGCTCCGCCAAGCATCGCCCAGGCCTGGCCCTCGTGGACGGCGGCGTTCAATCCACGGGTTCGCTGAACAATGATTTCGGCACGCGGATCGAGTCCGGCGCACGCCAGTCGTTCATCGAGCGTGATCACCGCCACGCGTTCGACGCCTCCCGCGAGCATCGCTTCGACCGCCAAGCGGAGCAAATCAAGCGCTAGTTCACTGCGTTCAGTTGAAGACAGCATCGGACCAAGGCGACTCTTGGGATCGTCCAATCCACGGAACGGTAACAGTCCAAAGACGCGGCTTGGCTTACCCATCGGCGTCGAGTCTCTGGGCGAACGCCAGCGACGTTCGCGCCAGTTCTGCGCGGTCGTCGTTGCTCCGCATGACGGTCTCGGTCACGTGAACTTGCAAGCCGAGAGCTTCAATACGCGGTGCCAGCGATGCGTCGACTCGATCGATGATCAAGCCGTCGATGATGCCTGCATAGATGGCGGCAACGCCGTAGGCAGAGACCTCGTGGCCGAGTCCGGCGAGCATCTGTGCTGCAGGACCCTTCAAAGCCTGTCCGCCGACGATTGGTGAAACGGCGACAGTCGTCGCTGGTGACAGTTTCAGCGCTTCTCGCATCCCCGGAACCGCGAGTATTGGTCCAATCGACACAATTGGGTTCGAAGGGCAGAAGACGATTACGTCGGCCGTATGCAATGCCTTGAGTGCGGCTTGGGATGGCTCGGCCGTATCGATGCCTTCGAAATGGACTCCGAGAACCTCATCAGCGTGGCGGCGGCCAACGAAATATTCCTGGAAGTCGAGGCGTCCGGCGGGGGTATTGACCATTGTCGCGACCGGATCATTACTCATCGGGACGATCGCGGGTACGATGCCCAGCGCACGGGCCAGCGATGCTGTCACCGCAGTCAGGCTATCTCCGCGGCGCAATCCTTCTGTGCGGACGATATGGGTCGCGAAGTCGCGATCTCCTAACTGGAACCAGGGTTTGCCAGCGTAGCGTCCGACCATTTCCAGCGTCGCGAAGGTATCGCCTTCGATCCCCCAGCCAGTGGCTGGGTTCGCGAGGCCGCTAAGGGTATAGAGGACGGTGTCGAGATCGGGGCATATGCGCAGGCCGTAGAGGTCGAAATCGTCAGCCGTGTTTCCGATCACGGTGAGGTCGGCTGCATTATCGAGTGCCAGTTGGAAACCATGAGCGAGCTTCGCGCCTCCAACGCCTCCGGCCAGTGCGACCAGCTTCACTCCTGCATCCTACCCCTCAGATACACATGCAACATCAACTTCGGACGGGGCGAATCGTACCGCGTTTCGACGGAATGATGTGAGGCATGGACACCCGAACCCAGCTCCAGGCAGATGCAGGAGCCGGGCACGGACGTTTGGACGGAGCGATGCACGGATCGGATCGCATTCGCACCAGATTCTGGTGAGACATGGCCGATTGGATCAGCGTCCAGATGACCGCGATCCTCGGCCTCAATTGACCTCTATGGCGGCGGCTCCAGCGTGTCAACGTCCAGGGAGTGGGAGATGTTTCTACACTCCCCGGACGTTGACACGTTCAGAGCTCGAACCTAGCGCTCAAATGGTCCAGGCAGTTTCCTCCTTTGTTGTCGTCGCTGTTGGTTCCGTCGGGACAGGTCGTGTTGGACCAGATGGCTTTGAAGAAATTGGAACTGGCGTCGGCGATGTCGGACTCTGAAAAGTACGCTCCAAGCAGATTGGTGTTCGTGAGGTTGGCATCCCGAAACGTGGTCTTCTCGAGATTCGTCGCTTTCAGGTTTGCCCCAGTCAGGTTCGCTCGGTTCAGGCGAGCGAATTTGAGATCCGCGCCTGTGAAGTCTCCACCCGCCAAGTTGGAATCACTCAACTGGGCGTTATGCATGAAAGCGGAACTCAAGTCCGACCCCGATAGGTTGACCGAATCAAAACGAACACCTAAGAGGTACGCATGAGAAAGCGACATGTTGGAGAGGTCATAAGCGGGCGAGAAAGTCGAATCTTCCAGGTTCGCGCCTGTCAGATCCGTGCCAGTGAGAAGCGGGTAGTATTCGGTGAACGAGCACTCGATACACCAGAAGCCGGGCGCGTTGCTTTGCGATGATCCGGGTACAACTGGGTCTCCCTTATCCCCTTTATCGCCCTTCGGCCCTGCGATGCCTGGCAGCCCGGTCTCGCCGGTTGCGCCGCGATCCCCGGTGTCACCCTTTGGCCCCGTCAATCCCGTTGGCCCCATTAGACCTGTTGGACCCGTGGCTCCCTGCGGACCAGCAGGACCTCCCGAATTCCAACTGATCGTCGTGTCTTTGCAGGTCGGAGGCGTGGTCCCCACGTCCTTAAGGTTTCCGTTCTTCACACATGCGTAGTAGGTGACAGATATTGGATCCCCGAAAGCGGTCATTGCTGCTCCGGCGCCAAAGGTCAGGGCCAGCGCCATCCCCATCACCAGAATGCGGATGGGTCTCGACCATTGAACGGCCGTCGGCTTCAGAATCATGATTCGATCCCTTCACGCTGGTCAGGTGGACCGCCGCCATTGCTCCACGACGAAGCAGCATTCGGTGATCGTCACCATCAGCACCTCGTGTCTGTCATCCGCATCTTGCGTGTCTGTAGTGTGGGCCGTTGGCGCGCATTCACAATCGGGCATAAGGCGTATAGGAGTACGTATTTTTCGCACGAAGCTGGGGTGGCAACCATTGGGAAATCGCTCTAAGTCGCTGAGAACGCTATTCACACATTTCGATGGACATGACAACAGCACTCTGCTAAATCGCCAGGGAAGGTTCGAGCAGGCTGGCGCCGTACCGTCCCCGACGAGTGGATGGCAGGCGCAGGAATCTGCTCATGGATATTGTTCCCCGCGTAGGACCGATTGTCGGACGATTCTCCGTAGGGTGACATCGGCTGGAGGAACCAGTGCATTGTAATGTGAGACGAGCGCATAAGAAACCGGCTCCAGGCAGAGGCTGGAGCCGGTTTTGGACAAGTGATTCAGCTGGTGGCGGTTGTTCCGAGATTGGGCTGAGGTTTGACCGGCTTAACCACCCGGTCGATATGGGCCGCAGCACGACGACTCGTGACGCGAACGGTGTTTGCGCCAGCTCGGGTGCCTGCCCGGACGTTACTGAGAATGAAACTGATGCAGGCCAACAGAGAGTTCAATTCGAACGGTTTCTCAAGCATCATGTCGATCTCAAGCTCAGGATCAATGCGTTCGAGTTTCGCAGCGGCGGAAATCATCAGAACTGGTAGTTCGTGAAGATCCGGGTTCAATCGAATCTGTCGAACGAGCTCGAATCCATCCATGATCGGCATGTTGATATCGCAAACGACCGCGTCGGTCGTCCATTCCTCCAGCCGATCGAGTGCTTCCTGTCCGTTTGCTGCGACGATGACATCATGGCCCGATTCCTCTTCAAGGACTGTCACGAGAAGTTCTCGGATCACGGAGTCATCATCGACGATGAGGATTCTTGCCATGTCTCGTCGCCTCTCTCCGTGGGCACCTAATCAAAACTGTGTAATTGTGTTTGTCGTAGTCGGAAATCAGCGAGTTTGCTGCCTTCCTGTGCATGCCATAATGCACACGACATGCCACGAGGCTGATCCATAGGTTGCAGAGACAGATTCGATGCTGTCGCGCAGTAAATCCGAAGACAATGTCGCGTATCGTGGTTCGCAGGCGAAATTAGTAGCGAAAATAGTAGTTGATATCGACGCAGGATTCGCGAAGGATGTACGGTATTCATTCGTAAATCCGCCGACTGAAATATTCCACGATGAATGGAACCGTGATTCGCCTATCGGTGTACGCACCGTTGTCTTTGGAATAAGCGGTACATGAATGTACTTCCAAGATTGGTCAGTGCTGGTGAACCAACGATGTTGTCGCCTGACGACAGTCGGGTCTGCTACTCTACGCAGGTAGCCTGATTGAGTGCATCGTTCCAGTTTCAAGGATCGCACCATGCACAGTACGGACTGGTGAGAAAGGAACCGCATCCAGATGCCGACCACCCCACAGCCGCAACGCAGAAATAATCACGGGCAGCCACCGAGCCGAGACGGCGATAGCGAGACGAAGAGTCCGCCGGCTGCCCAGCCACACAGTTACGGTCAATCAGCCCCGATGCCTGGCGAGGACGAGCCAGCAATCGAGGGCGAGACACGCGCGCCAGCTCGGAGAATCACCCGAGTCGAGGAAGAGCACGAGTCGGTCGAAGAACTCGCTGGTGAGCCGATGCGTGAGGCTGGCGAAGACGACGAAGACCCTGACTCATAACGACGTTACCCGTCATGTTCGACCAGTTGTGCGCTACGAGCAATGTATTACTGCTCAGGTAAATGTTCGTGCGACGGCTTTTGTCATTCGCGATTCGCCACCGTTCGTCACGTCTGACGATTTCTGACGGATCCAGGTTACGCATGGCCATTGCGATACGGTCGGACAATGGCGATACAGACGTTGCTGGATGGTGAGACTTCGTACAATTGTTGCTCGGGAATGCTATTCTCCTGAGCCTGACAATCGCGCTGAGGGGAGATAGGTCGTGACCATAGCAGCCGTGCATCGGATCGCGTCGATCGAACGACTCCGGGAAATCGTGCCGCCACCTGAACCGAACGCGATGTCGCTTCTGAAGCAGAAGGAAACACTCGACGAGCATTGTCGCTCGGTGATCGCTGCTGCGCCGTTCATGTTGCTGGCGACTGCCGGTAGGGACGGGCGCTGCGATGTCTCACCTCGTGGTGATGCTCCCGGATTTGTCATGGTCCTCGATGACCGAACGATTGTCATACCCGACCGGCCCGGCAATCGTCGCCTCGATTCGCTGGAAAACATCATCGGTAATCCGCACGCGGCGACGTTGTTCATGGTGCCGAACATGGACGAAACCTTGCGGGTCAATGGCCGTGCATGGATTACCGACGATCCCGATCTTCTGTCGCAGATGAAAATGCAGAACAAGCAGCCAATTCTTGGGATCGTGATCGAGGCTGAAGAGGTGTACTTCCAGTGCGCCAGAGCGTTCAAGCGGTCGAAGATATGGCAGCCTGAATCGTGGATCGACCGGTCAACCCTTCCGTCGTTCGCGCAGATCCTCTACGATCAGGTTCAACCTGAGGGTGAAACGGTCGAGAACCTGGAGATCTACACCGCCGAGGGAAACCGACGGTTGTACTCGTATCGCGGCGACCCCGAAGAACCACAATCCTAAATTGGCACAAGCCCTGCGATGTTCACTGGGAATGGATCGGTCCGCAGTCCTGTTTGGAATGACACCGCTCCGTGGCGTCCAGATTTGGACGTCACCAAGAATGTACATCATGTTCCGGAGGTATCTCGAATGGCTTCAGTCCCAGAAAAGTACCGTGACTTGCTCGACACGCGCCCAGTACTCGTCAGCCTGGCGACAGTTCAGCCGGATAACCAGCCACAGGTCACGCCGGTCTGGATCGACATGGAAGGCGACCGATTGCGGGTCAATACCGCAAAGGGACGTCAGAAGCACGTCAATATGGTCGAGCGGCCAATGGTAACGGTCCTCGCTGTTGATCCGGAAAACGCGTTCCGCTACATCGAGGTCCGCGGTAAGGTGACGCACATCACCGAAGAGGGCGGCGATGCCCATATCGACAGGCTCGCCAAGAAGTACCTCGACGCTGATTCGTATCCAGGCCGCAACCCCGCCGAAACACGCATCATCTGCTACATAGAGCCAACGAACGTCTTCGCTGCTGGGTAGAGTCGCTATCTCGTTAGCGACTACGACACCACATTACGCATCGAGGCGCGAAAGCCAGACCATCAACGATGGTCTGGATTTGTTTGTGACGTTTTCGCTGTTGTGGATGATGAGGCAATTGGAGAACGGTTAGTTCTGGCATCGGATAGTGGCGCACATTGCGGGTGAGTAACGCGGCACCATGCGCGTGGGCCGTGGCTGCGATCAACGAATCTGCGAGCGACACTACGATTCCCTGGCGGCGAATTCGCACCGCGATCGGCCAGCATGGCGCGCTGCAGCAGCATCGCGCGCGAGGAGAACGAGTCCGTCGATGAACGGTTGGAATATCGACGATTGCGTGATGCTCAGCCCGGTCTCAATATCCGCGATGATGATATCGCTGTCGATCAGAATATGAGCCATCAGATATCGTCAGGAAGTGTGACGTCAGTGCCGCATGGCACTATATGCCCAACGACTGATGGTGGGATCAACGCCGCCATCTCGGTTATCTCCTCCACCTATATCGTGAGCCGAGAAGAACTCGACGAGGTGATTGCGAGCATTCGCGAAGCCGCCTGCACAGCACGTGATGATGAGGGAGCCTGTATCTGGATCACCGTCGCCATCAAAGGCTCGAGGCAGAGGCGCTGTCTCACGCAATACCCGTAGAATGGCCAGATGAGCCGAACCTGATGACCGTTGGAGGAGCGAGCGATGATACCTGTGTCGATCCGGCTGGTGACACGCAACTACGACATGCTCGGGCCACTGGTGGCGGGTGATGTCGTTCCGGATGGGATTGAACTGACGCTGGATCGTGACGCGGCGATTGGGACGTTTCCGGAGAACGCGGCGTTGCAGGCCGGGGAGATGTCGTTTTCTGGGTATCTGCGCCGGCTCGTGGCGGGAGATGACACCATCGTCGGTCTGCCCATCTTTCTGATGCGCGGCTACCGGCAGCGCTGCTTCTTCACACGGCGCGGCTCCGGGCTGTCGTCGCTTGAGGACCTGGCGGGCAAGCGGGTTGGAACGAACGGCTGGCCCGACACCGGCAATACCTGGAGCCGCCTGGCGTTGCTGGACGCTGGCGTGTCACTGGAGTCGATGTCGTGGTGGATCGGGACAATCGACGGGGCGACCGACGAGTTGTTCGGCCACCGGGCGAGCCTGGCTGGGTTGCCGGAGCACGTCACGCCGGTTCCAACCGGGCAGTCGCTGGTTGAGATGCTACGCTCTGACCGGCTCGACGCGCTGATGATCCCGTGGCCGCCGCGTGGGTTCTACGAGACGGACAGTCCGATTGTCCGTGTCGTAGCGGACTATCGGACTGTCGAACAGGAGTACGGGCGGCGTGTGCGCTACTGCCCAGGCCATCATATCCTCGGCGTCAGGGCGGACCTGCTCCACCGCCATCCTGAGGTCGCGCGAAGCCTGTTCGAGGCGTTTGAAGCGTCGCGCCGACAGGCTGAAGAGCGCCGCCTGAACCTGGCCGATACGTCGCCGTGGGTGCTGGCGGATCTGGAGGAGACGGCGACGATGCTCGGCGCGGACTGGCAGGCACATGGAGTCGCGCCGAACCGGGCCATGATCGGCGCACTGGCGGAGACGATGCACAGACAGGGGATCGTTGAACGGGCGCCCGAAGTCGACGATGTCTTCGCTGAATTCGAGCGCTTGATGGGCTGATTGGGCCTCCTTGATGACCCAATGGGTCTTGCTCAATCGTCAGGGTCGCGAGCCAGTCCCGCGTCTCCTGTTCGTCGACGCGGCAGTCCTCCTCGGAATCCAGCATGTGGACGGGGACGCGATGAGTTGCCGCGTGACTGCGAACCCTGCGGCAGTACGTTGCGAGCCCAGCGTCTGCGGCACATGCGGATCGGCCAGATGACTGTCCCAGACCACCATGATCCGATCTGTTCGGGCTCAATCACGCGAATGCCACGCCCATGCATCCCATCAGATCGTGACGCAGCCAACGGTTACTTCGCGGGCGCGCCGAGCTTCGCGCGCTCGTCTTCGACGATTGATTCGTCCAGCTTCTGGAAAAGGACCGTCGGTTTCTGAATCGCCTGACCTGGTTCCAGCCAACGTGCTTTCCAGCGGTCCTCGGTCGTTTCCTCGTCGAGCGGGTGGTAGACGATTGCCTCGTGCTCGCGGTTTGTCTCCGAAAAACGATCGATCGTTAGGTCACCGAAGAGCGGGCGATCGTAGCCGAGGAACTCGTGCACCCGCTGCGACGTATGTGGCAGGACCGGTGCGAGCAGTAACTTCAATGAGTCGATGCAGCAGAGCGCAACGAAGACCGACGTTCCAGCACGCTCCTTGTCTTCCTTAATCTGGAACCACGGCGATGTCTCGTCGAGGTAACGGTTGACCTCGCGGGCCAGGCCGATTGCTTCGCGCAGCGCAGCGCGGAACTCTGTCTTGCCGTAGAGTGCGCCGATCGTCTCGAAGCCACCTTCGATCGTCGCGAGGATCGCCTCGTCACGATCGTCGAGCGCGCCCGGTGTCGGGACGACGCCTTCCCAGTGGCGGTTCGCGAACGAGATGACGCGGTTGACGAGGTTGCCCCAGGTTGCGACGAGTTCGTTGTTGTTTCGTTCGAGATACCCGGCCCAGGAAAACTCCGAGTCGCGGGTTTCCGGTGCAACGGCAGTCAGATAGTAACGCAACGGATCGGCGTCGTAGCGTTGCAGGTAGTCCGGCACCCAGACGGCCCAGTTGCGCGATGTGCTCAGTTGCTGGCCTTCCAGGTTGAGGAACTCGTTGGCCGGGATGTCGTAGGGCAGGTTCATCTCCTCGTTGTAGCCGAGCAGTTCGGCGGGCCAGATAATGGCGTGGAATGGAATGTTGTCCTTGCCAATGAAGTAGTAGGCGCGGGCGTCGGGGTTCGTCCACCAGTCCTTCCAGGCGTCTGGTTGGTCGTTGTTTTTCGCCCATTCGATGCTGGCCGAGAGGTAGCCAACGACGGCTTCGATCCAGACGTACATGATCTTCTGCTCGAAACCAGCGACGGGAACGGGAATGCCCCACTCGATATCGCGGGTGACTGGTCGTGCCTTGAGCCCGTCCTGCAGCCAGTTGCGGACGAAGTTCTGAACATTAGGCCGCCAGTGCTCCTGCTCGTTGATGTATTCGAGTAACCGGGCTTCGAACTTCGGCAAATCAAAGAACAGGTGCTCGGTTTCGCGGATAGCGGGCGGTGTCTCGCAGAGTTTGCAGCGTGGGTCGATCAGTTCGATCGCGTCGAGGGTTCGACCGCAGTTGTCGCACTGATCGCCACGGGCGCTGCCATAGCCGCAGTTCGGGCAGGTTCCCTCGACATAGCGATCGGGCAGGAAGCGGGAGTCCACCTCACAATAGAGTTGCTGCTGGGTTTGCGCAAAGATGTGGCCGTTGGCATGGAGCGTACGAAAGATTTCCTGCGAGACCTCGAAGTGGTTCTCGGTATCGGTATGTGTAAAGAGATCGAATGAGATGCCGAGGTCGCGCCACGCTTCGAGGAAGTGTCGATGGTAGCGCTCGAAATACTCGCGTGGTGTCAGCCCTTCACGCTCAGCGCCAACGGTGATCGGCGTGCCATGTGAGTCGCTGCCGGAAACCATCAGGACGCGGTTGCCGCGCAGTCGATGGTAGCGGGCGAAGATGTCCGGCGGAATGTATGCGCCAGCCAGGTGGCCCAGGTGGAGGTCGCCATTGGCATACGGCCAGGCGACAAATACGCCAATCGTCTCGTTCATGCGCTTGCAATGTCCTTCAGATGAAGTCAACTCGAACATCACATCGGTTCGTGCCTGGATGCCCGTGTCGTCTGACCCGGAACCGATGTTTCATGATACCGATTCGTGCAATCCGTTGATCGAAATTGAGCCAGTCGATAGATCGCTGGTACAATCATTGTCTCGTCGATGACTGTTCGGAGAATCGAGGGCCGTTCATGTCTCTCCTGTTCCGGTCGATCGGCGTCGTGCTGGTGATGTTGCTGTTTGCCGCATGTGGCGATGGGAACGAGAACGAGTCAACCGTTAGCGACGACGAGCGCACGGCAGCCCCGCAACAGGCTCAGACTACTCCTTCTGGTTCACCAACAAACGAACCACCGGCGACGATGACGATTCCACCGGCCACCGCGACCGCGACGGCTGAGTCAACGCCGACTCCATCACCCATGCCGAGCGTTGAGCCGACCAGCAGCGCAAGCGAGCCGCTCGAGTATGGCTTCCTGACTGCCTGGGACGCCAAGTGGGAAAAGCTTGGCGCGATGGTGCTTAGTCCAGATGGACGGTTGTACATCGATGACTATGTCCAGGATCGCCTGATGGTTTTCGCGCTGGACGGCAGTGAACAATCGTCATTGGAGTATTCGTCCGAACATCCCGAATTCGTTGAGGCTCGAAACGATCTTGCGATCGGACCAGATGGACGTATCTATCTGCTTGAACAGAGCGGAGGTACCTGGATTCAGGTGATCGAGCCTGATGGCACGCTTGTCAACGAATGGGGCGGGACGGTTGGTTTCGATGAGGAGTCACTGGTCGACGCGGTAATGATCGCTGTGGCACCCGACGGACATATCTTCACGGCCAGACAGGGTGCGCTGCTACAGAAGTTCACGAGCAGTGGTGAATTCGTCGCCGCCTGGGATCGTGCTGGTGACTTCTTGTTTCCAGACAGCGTCTTTGACGTCGATGTTGTGGACACCTCCGTATACGTTGCGGCAGTCGGCTACCGAGACGATCAGAACGTCGTCCTGATCTTCGACTTCGACGGTAATCTCATCGCTGAGCCGATAGTCGTCGGTGAGGCTGATGAAGAGGATCGGATCATTCCCATGTCTCTCTCAGTCGGTCCGGGTGGAAACCTGTTTATCGCCGATGTCTTTCGACGACAGGTCGTCGTTCTCTCGCCAACGGGTGAAGAACTGACACGCTGGTCGCTCGACCCCACCGAGCAACGGTTTCCGAACATTGAAATCGCAGTCGATGACGCCGGTCTAGTCTATGTCGCCGATGAATCGCAAAAGGCTGTTTTCGTCTTCGCTCCTGATGTTGGTAGCTCGACCGACGGCCTACGACGGGAGACATCGCTGGCGGCCAACCCCGACCGCGCACCATGTGGCACGCCGGTTAACATCATCGGCAAAGGTTTCCCGCCCAATAGCCAAGTGAAGCTTATCGAGAACACGCTGGCTGGGATTGCGGCGAAGGAACTGATTATGATCGCCGATGCCGAAGGCGTCTTCACAACTGAGTTTGCGCCGGAGGGTGAGGCTGGTTGTTGGGGCGAGCCTCCGATTGCGTTGGAAGGGTTCCCTGCGACAATCGACGCCCTGGTCGATGGCGACCTCGTCGCGTCGGCGCGGTTCACGGTCTACCCGCTTGATCGGCTGCCTGGTCTGCAACTGCGGTCGAGCGAGGTTGGGTGCGATGACACGCTGACACTGGCCGGAACCAACTTCGAGCCGGGAACCGCTGTGATTGTCACGGTCGGCATTGAGGGTGGCCATCAGCCCGCGTTAGCGGGGCCGCCCGCACCGGTGGATGATGAAGGTGGCTTCGATATGGATCTGGATCTCAGCCAGTTCGGCCCGTGTCTGTCTGACTCATTCGACGAGCCACAGGACTACATCGTCTGGGCGATGACTGACCGGGCGAAGGAAGGATCATCATTCAGCTACCCGTGGCAACGCGTGTCAATCACCTTGCTTCCTGATGTTGAGTAACACTATGTCCCCGGCTGACGGCAGCTGGTCATTAGGTGGCAGGAGTCTTGCTTCTATGGGTTCAACGACGGCGTCTATGGCACGTCGTATCGTCGTACGAGTTCTGGTGAACTGAGTAGCGAGAATCGAGAATCCAATGCTACGGCGTTCGATGTCATCTCAGACAAGCACACGAGTCGTCGCGATTCCAGGGGTTACCCTGATTGCGATTCTGGCGGTAATTCTGTTGCCGTTCTTCGTCGCTGCGCCAATCCTTCTGCTCGCACTCTTCACGATTCGAGTTGTTGCGGAGATCGGGCCAGTGGCGGATCCAGTCGTGATTCGTCGGGATCACCGCCGCTAGCGAAGACACTTCTCCCGTAACCAGGTAGCGAACCAGCAAACCCACGCTTCCTGCTCGGGCGTTTCAATGGCGTCTGGACGGTATTGCGCCCTCACCCAGGCGACGGCGTCATGAGCAGGCACGCCAGCAACGATCGCCATGCTGGCGAGAACGGTTCCAGTTCGTCCAAGGCCTCCCAGGCACCCAATCTCAACGTGTTGTCCGCGTCGCGCGCGCTCGAATGCATCGATGATCTGTTGCGCGGCAGTTTCAGGTAACGCTGGAACACCGAAATCTGGCCAGTCGATCGTTTCGAAGGGCCAGTCCGCGTTCCAGGCTTTGTCGCAGTACAGGCCGAACTCCCGCCAGCCATCGTCGGAATCACGTGCACCGATCCCACTCGCTCTAACCTCTGTGCCGTCCGGAAAAATGACCTGCATCGGCTCCCGCGTTCAATCATGATCCTGGGTGCTGGATCGACCTCAACATCGTGTAAAACGCGAGTGTAGCGGAGTCGTTCGATGAAGGCTGCTTCGCGAACGTGGCCGTCACTTCCCAGACGACACCGTTCCCGAGGTACGTCGCGACGATGCGGTATCCCTGTTGCGTGTTTTCTGCATCAGGTAACCCGTGGCTGATGTCGAAGTACAGCCAGGCGTGGTGTCCCCCTGCCAAGACCGGGACGCTGGAGTCGTCGGCAAACCAGCGGTTCGTCGGAAGATGGCGAATGTCGATTCGCATCTGGCCGTCGGGTACCGTCTCGTCTGCCGACGATTGAGACCATGACGCGATGCTGAACACCGCATCGTCGGTCGGTGAACCGGGCGACCAGTCGATCGGATGGCGTAGTGAGAACCTGTTGTCCAGATCGTTGTACAGTGCCCAATCCTCAGGAATGTCGATACCAGCCCAACTCGTGTCACCAGTGGGTGAAGCCGCTAACGGAACTGGATCGAACGTTGCCCACTGATCTCCTGGCGTCTCGCCCGCTAGTGCATCTGCCACCATCGAAATCAGGTCGGCGGCCGGTACGACCTGCGGGACGGAATGCCAGGCGGTGTTTGACGCCAGCACACCATCTGCTTCCAGTTTCCAGAGTCCGCGTTGGCCGGATGTCGTTACATAGGTTTCCGAGTGATCATCCAGAGGAGACAGGAACAGGACGAGCCGGTCACCTGTTGCGAGGTCGGGATCACCAAAGACCGAGATCGTGCAGCCGTCGATCGTTCCACCAGGCAGTCGTAGCGACAGCTCCTCATCAGCAGGGCCGCGCACAACCTGATCGACTGAGATGACATAATCCGTGACTGGCACCCGGAGACTTCTATCGATGTCGAGCATCGGATTGTCTGGGACGACCGAGGGGGGTATCTCGCTGACGGTACCGACGACGACTCGTTCCGAGAGCCAGACGAGGTCACGAGTAGCTTCAACGTATTCGCTATCGTGCGGGACCCTTGCGCCGCAAGCCAGCGGCGGTGTTCCGGCGTCGGGCAGTGCCGGACCGATTGGCGCAGCGTTGAGCGACGGATAGTGCGTTTCCGGCGACGGTGGATCCTGTCTCAATGCAGTAGCGATCGCCTCTGCGAAAGCCTCGATCGGAAGTTCAGGAAACATACCTTCATACGGTACTGCGTGATCTTCGACGACACGCCAATGTCCTTGCGGTCCGCCAACGGGCCAGGCGCCGCCATCTTCCGGTTCGCTGAGAAAGAGGATTACGTCGTCGCCGACGTCGAACGACAAGCGTGGGTCGTTTGAGAAGCCGTCGCTTGTGCGGGGAACAAGGACCGAAGTGCGCGGCAGCCCACGGTAGACGGCGTCAATCGTGACGAGCATCTCCTTTGGGGACTCCAGACCAAACTGCGGAGATTCCCCGGTTCCACAGTCCGCCGTGACCTGGCCACGAACGATCAGATGCGATGCCCAGGCCAGCTCATACAGATCCTTGTAGCCAACCCATGATGTCGCTTGGGTTCGCGATCCGCCGTTAACTGGCGCGATCGATGCGATTTGCTGGGAAGATGTGTGGTGCCGCGCTGCATCACAGCCGTCAACTGGTTGTTGCGCAGTTCGTTCTTCGCGGGCTGGCGTCCCGCAGCCAACGACGATAAACGTTAAACAGATGACAATGGCGACGGCTCGCATTGGATGCTCCTCGCCGAAAGAAAGATGATCGTTACGTCGTATACGTCGGAACTGTTGGAATTGTTCCTACGATACCGGTTGTCGCGACTCGACGACGACATAGACGCGGCGCAACGATGGCTCAAATCCGAGTTTTTCCGCGACCCGCATTGATGCCAGATTGGTTTCACCGCAACTCCAGACAGGCGTGCGATCGGTTGCCTGGATCGCGTGCGCGACGATCGACGCAGCGACGGTTGCGTAGCCGCGTCCACGAGCGGTGGGCAGCGTCGAGACGCCGATGTCCGCGTGACGCTCGGTGATGGCCGAAGTGTGTGCGATCGCGACGATCGCGTTCTCGACGATTGCTGCGGCGGCAATGCCCTTCGTCAGCATCGCCATCGTGCCACCGAACCCAGCACCACGGATCTTTGGCGAGGCAGCATCGAGCAGCGCAACATCGGCTGCGGTCAACACCCGGACGTTGGGGTCGGACAACAATGGCGCGGGTCGTTGGAGTGTGAAATGGGGATCGCCGAGATAGCGGACACGTTCGCCCCACTCACGCTCGACGAGGGAACCTACCTGCCCAGCGATCGACTCACGCATATTGGCGGCAAACCAACTTGGAAGACCGCGGAGGATGTTCCAGGTTGCCTCGGGATCGTCGCCGTAGCAGCCCGGTTCACCAGGGACCTCATCGTTGTCGATCACGAGTGCGTCGTAGTGCGTTGGTGTCCCGACGACATGTGCACGACAGCGTCCCTGGCGCAGGGTGTGGAGGGCGATGACCGTTTCCGGCGTGTCCGGCATCGTCTCAGCAAGCGCGAGCAATTCTGCAGAATCGTCTATCGTCATGACGGTCGTCACCGCGGAG
>JBGSWU010000035.1:0-3291 GCA_041751795.1 Thermomicrobiales bacterium | reverse complement strand
TGCACGAGTTTCAGCATATACAGGTAGCCGACGGTCACTGGTCGATCAAAGCGGTCGCCGGTGCGGCCGTCGTAGAGCCAAACTTTGCCGTCACGGGGCAGACCGGCTTGTTCGAGCAGGTCTTTAATCTGCGTGTCGGATGCGCCATCGAACACCGGGGTAGCGAAACGCACGTTCAGTGCATCTGCTGCCCAACCCAGGTGCGTCTCAAGCACCTGGCCGATGTTCATACGCGACGGTACTCCGATCGGCGTCAAAATGATGTCGAGCGGCGTTCCGTCAGGCAGATATGGCATGTCCTCGATTGCGACTATGCGTGAGATGACACCCTTGTTGCCGTGCCGTCCGGCCATCTTGTCGCCTTCGGAGATCTTGCGCTTCTGCGCGATCATGACACGGACCGTCTGGTTGACGCCGGCCGGCAATTCGTGCTCGCTGTCGTCGTCACGGCTGTACAGCCGGACGTCGATGACCTTGCCCGATACGCCGTGAGGCACTCGCAGCGACGTATCCTTCACCTCACGCGACTTCTCACCGAAGATCGCGCGCAACAGGCGCTCCTCGGCAGAGAGCTCAGTCTCGCCACGCGGCGTGACCTTGCCGACCAGGATGTCGTTGGGTCGCACTTCTGCGCCGATCCGGATGATCCCCGACTCGTCGAGATTCGCCAGGCTGTCCTCGCCAACGTTGGGAATATCGCGGGTGATTTCCTCCGGACCCAGCTTGGTGTCCCGCGCTTCGGTCTCATATTTTTCGATGTGGATCGATGTGTAGACATCATCACGCACCAGGCGCTCGCTGATCAGGATCGCGTCCTCATAGTTGCCACCTTCGAAGGGCATGAACGCGACCAGCACATTCTGGCCGAGCGCAAGCTCGCCCTGGTCGGTGCTGGACGAATCGGCAATGATCTGGCCGGCGTCCACTCGCGCTCCCGCCTCAACGATCGGGCGGTGATTGATGCACGTATCCTGGTTCGAACGCACAAACTTGCGCAAACGGTACGTATGCTCACCACCGTCGTCTTCGCGGACGGTGATAGCCGCGGCTTCGACGCTGACAACCTCACCTGCAGTCCTCGCGACGATAACTTGCCCGGAGTCGCGCGCCGCCTGGTATTCAAGACCGGTGCCGACGAGCGGTGCCCGCGGTCTCAACAACGGCACAGCCTGGCGCTGCATGTTTGCACCCATCAATGCTCTGTTGGCGTCATCGTGCTCCAGGAACGGAACAAGCGACGCTGAAACTGACATGATCTGCTTCGGCGAAACATCCATATAGTCGACCTGCGTCGGCGGGCGGATTTCAAATTCACCAGCCCGATGGCGGACCGGCACACGCGGATTGACGAACTGTCCCAGCTCATCAATCGGCTCGCTTGCAGGCGCAATCGCGAAGCGCTCTTCCTTATCTGCGGAGAGGTAGATGATCTCCCCCGATACGAACGGCACGATGTCGAAACTCTTCACGCCGGAACCAAGTATCTTCTTTAGTAACTTCGCATCAAGGACAGTGCCTGCGGCAACTGTCTTGCTATCGATTTCGAGCGCCTGCTCGAGTCTACGGCCGAGCAATGGACTGACTTCCTCGGAGAGCATAGGATCGTTGCCGGCTATGTGGTGGTACACCTTGCGGTACGGCGTTTCGATGAATCCAAACTCGTTGATCTTCGCGAACGACGCGAGCGTGCCGATGAGGCCGATGTTCGGGCCCTCCGGCGTCTCGATCGGGCAGATGCGTCCATAGTGTGAGTGATGCACATCACGGACTTCGACTCCTGCGCGGTCACGGCTTAGACCACCAGGGCCAAGTGCCGAAACACGGCGCTTGTGCGTCAGCTCCGAAAGCGGGTTTGTCTGGTCCATGAACTGCGAGAGTTGTGAACCGCCGAAGAACTCGCGGACAGCAGCCATGACTGGCCGTGTGGTGCTGATCAGACCATTTGGAGTTACCTGCTCGATGTCCTGGATCGTCATTCGTTCCTTGACGCCACGCTCCAGCCGTTGCAGCCCGGTTCGCACGTGCATCTGGATCAGTTCACCGACGGCTCGAACGCGTCGATTGCCCAGGTGATCGATCTCGTCCGGCTGGCCGACTCCGTTGTTGAGACGTACCATCTCGCGCACGATCTCCAGCAGGTCCTCGGGATCGAGGACCCGATGCTCGAGCTCGGCGTTGCGCCCGAGCCGGTTGTTGAGCTTGAAACGGCCGACCCGCGCCAGGTCGTAGCGGCGCGGCTCAAAGAACATTCCTTCAATGAGCTGCTGGGCATTCTCGCGCGTTGGCGGATCACCGGGGCGCAATCGCCGGTACAGTTCGACAAGCGCTTCATCCCGCGTCTTGGTCGGGTCGCGTTCGATCGTCGACGGAATGTACTGGTGGTCTTCGTTCGTATCAACGTCCTTGAACAACTCGATGAGCTGTTCGTCATCCTCATAGCCGATCGCTCGAAGCAAGATCGTCACCGGCAGCTTGCGCTTGCGGTCGATCTTCACTGTGAGGACATCGCGGTTGGAGGTCTCCATCTCCAGCCATGCGCCCCGGTTCGGAATGAGTTTGGCGCGGCAGAGCATGCGCCCGCGCAGCGGGTCTTCGATGAGTTCCAGGTAAACACCTGGCGAACGCACAAGCTGCGACACAACGACGCGTTCTGCGCCATTGATGACAAACGTGCCATCCTCAGTCATCATCGGGAAGTCACCGAGGAATATCCGGCTTTCCTTGATCTCGCCAGTTTCCTTGATGACGAGGCGCACGCCGATTTCGAGCGGCGCAGAATAGGTCATGTCCCGCTCACGACACACATCCACCGTCGCGCGCGGCTCCAGGAACGTGTGGTCGAGGAAGTGCAACTCCATCTTGTCGTTGTAGTCGACAATGGGCGATATCTCACTGAGTAGCTCGCTCAACCCGTTAGTCTTGAACCAGTCGAACGATTCACGTTGCACCTGGATGAGGTTTGGAAGTGGATGATCGTGTTGGACGCGGGCAAACGAGTGACGGCGTCCGGTTTTCGTGAGCCGGTCGAGCGCCTTGCCATTCGCTTTTGATTCTGACGCAAGGTCGTGAGCCATATAAATTGCCCTCTCTGAACCATGAAGGTGCGAACACGTGCGCGACACGCGGGAGCGATTCTTAATTCCGGTACTTGAATCGGCTGAATTCAGCCCGGTAAAATTTCCGGCACGGCAAAAAGGGAGGACGGCACCTCCCAGCCAAATAGGTTTCGTATGATCAGCCGATGTTCCCCAGCCAGGTGAATCGTCTCTAATTGCCTGCGTATCAACGACA
>JBGSWU010000034.1:0-5028 GCA_041751795.1 Thermomicrobiales bacterium | reverse complement strand
CGTTGGTTGTGGAGTGCATGGAGATAAGCCTTTCGTTGATTTATTGTGTGCCGGTTGCAACACGTTGACACGAACTCAGGACTCCCCCGGTTCTGTGATCCTTTCGACCGCGCGAAAGTCTGGATGGATGAAGATCGCGAGAGTCATGAGCGTGATCCCGGAAGCGATGATGGCCATCAATGCCTCAAGACCGAACGCGTCGATGCTGATTCCGGCGAGAAGGACGCCTAACGGCGAGGCGAGCTGGGTGAGTCCGAGTGCACCGAAGACCCGTCCGAGCATCTCTTCGGGAACGCGTTCCTGGAGGACGACCGACGCGAGAATGTTGAATGGACCCAGTGATAGTCCTGCAATGAACCCAGCGGCGATGCTGAACAGCAACGATGGTGACCAGGGAAGCATCCACAGGCCGATCGTCAGCAGGACCGCGCCTCCTGCAAAGATCGGATAGCGTGGCAGGCGTGTGCCGAGCGTGCCGTAGAGAATTGTTCCTGCTACCGAGCCGACACCGAATGACGTTGCCAGCAGTCCGAGCGCCGTGGCGCTGTCGAAGCGATCTTTCACGTAGACCGGAAAGACGACGGCGAACAACGGCGAAAACAGGAAGTTGGCAAAGATCGCGACCGATAGCATCGCCCTGATAAAGGACTCGCGGTAGATGAAACGAAGGCCATCCATCGCATCCCGTAGGATCGATGCGCGCTGATCAGCCCTCGCGCTTTCGTCGGCGTGTGTCATCCGGGCTGGGTACGAGATCAACACAGCAATGATGATGGCTGACATCGCAAACGTTGCGGCGTCGAAGAAGAGGACACTGGCCGCACCAACGATGCCGATCAACGCTCCGGCGATCGCTGGCCCAACAACCTGCGCTCCGAAAAACGAGAGCTGGACCGCCGAGTTTGCTCGCTCAAGCGGCATCGCTACCCGGCGGGCGAGTTTGGGTACCATCGCCGAGCGGGCGGTCGAGCCGGGAACATCGAGGAGTGCGCCGACGAACGCGAGAACAAGCAAGTGCCAGAATGCAAGGACATCGAGCAGGTACAACGTCGGAATCATCGCAACGGTAACGCCGCTGGCGATGTCGCTGATGATGCTGGCGGATTTGAAGCCAATGCGATCGATGATCGCCCCGCCGAAGATCCCGCCAATCGCGATGGGCAGCAATCCCGCGAACGCGACCAAGCCGGTCTGCGTGGCACTTCCAGTCGTGATGTAGACAAACCACGGGATAGCGATCGATGTCAGGTTGTTGCCGGTCGCCGAGATCGCATTCGCGCCGATGAGTGCCGGGATCGCAAGGCGGTCCCGGCTTGTGATCGGATCAGGCGTCGCTGCTGGTATCCGCGGCTTGTTTTCGATGGCGTTGGCCGCCATGTCGCCAGTTCCTTCCGTCAGCCCTGCTGGGCGCAGCACGAACCCCTCCCGGCCATCGCCAGACTTCCTTGCTGTCAGATTCGTGTTGGGTCGCCCATCGTCTGGGCCGAATACGCTGGATTCCTGAATCCCTATGCTCGGTCGTGAACGGTCGATATCACTCCCGGTCCAGATCTGAGAGTCGTCGGTCTGCTTCGGTGATCGTGATCAATCCGTTGGCGAGGTCGTCGAGGATCGCGCGCATTCGTGCGTCACGATTGCTTGGCCGTGATGTCGTGGATGCTGGCATCGCAATCGCATCGGTGATTCCAGAAACCGGGCGAGGTGGACGCACTGAGCGCGGCGTGACCGGTGTGCCTTGTGTTCGTGGCGTTCGGGGCAGGCGCGTCGTCGGATCGTTTGGAGATGTTGATTGTGGTTGCGTCGGTAACCCGGTAACCGATCGGATGCGAATGTCGCCGCGGTCGGTGCGGACGGAAAGGTCGAGCCGTGCTTCCGCATTTGGCTCGGTGACGCCGACGAACCGCTGCGTCGAGCCGCGTGGCCCAGGGCGCCCGACGCTTACGAGCGGGACGTCAGATTTGACATCGCCTCCGTTGACGAGCGCTTCGACGCGCAGCGGTGTCCCTGACGGGACATCGACCGAGACGTCGCCGCCTGAAGTTGTGATCTCAAATGTTCCGATCGAGCCGAACGATGCCGTTTCGCCAGTGACGATGCGCAGTCCGGCGTCGCTCGCTTCGAATGCGAAGCTGCCTTTGGCAATGCGCAATCCAGCGTCGCTCGCTTCAAAGGCAAATGGTCCACGCGCGAAGCGGAGCCCTTTGTCGCCGGCCATGAACTCAATGCCCTTTGATCGGAGAATCCGCGACACCGGATTCGGGTCGGACTCGTCAACGTCGAATTGCGGCGCCGCGGACTGCTGATTTCCAGCGGCATCTGGGATAAAGAGCAGGTGCGACCCGGATGTAACGTCCCCCTTGACCGTCTTCAGATTCAGTCCGGTCAGACTGCCTCCTCGGATCGAGATGTCGCCGTTTCCAGTCGTCACTGACAGCAGTGCCGCTCGTGGCCGGGTGATGCTGACATCGCCATTGCTATTCTTGATGGCGAGGCCTCCGCTGCAATCGCTGGCAGCCACGTCGCCTGACCCAATTTTGAGATCCAGTTCACCGTCGCACGTATCGACATTGACATCGCCTTTACCCAGAGACACGGCGATCGCCCCACGACAGCGAGCGATCCGGACGTCGCCCATCCCGATCCGTAGCGACTGAGACCCATCGCGGCCCGAGATTGAGATGTCGCCCTTGCCGCTGTCGAAACTCAGATCGCCGCTACCCTCCGCGACACGCACATCGCCGGTTCCATGCTTTATCGAGATCGCTGCTGTGACCTGATCGAAGTGGAGATCGCCTTTCTCGTGCGAACCAGTAATTGGTGGGCAGTTGATGTCGGGGACAAGCAAGGTCGGTGGCCGTCCACCATCGCGAAACCGTCCGCTCTGGTAGACGATCAGTTCGCTGCCCTCACGAATGAGGGACGGCGCGTTGCTCGATGAACCGCTGACGACGAGGTGAACAATGTCGACGAGCGACGGATCTGCTTCGATGGCAAGATCGACGTCGTTGCAGTCGATGCGCAGACGGGTAATCCCCTCAAGTGATCCAGGATGGAGTGGTAGTTCGTCGGAGTGAGCGTCGGTGGCTGACATGCGGTTAATCCCTTCCGCCGGCTAGCGTCGCGCTGGACGACCGGGGTGTGTTCATATTGACAGTCATAGTCGACTCCATTCTCGGTGATGGAACGTTCATCTGGTGCAGTGCCGGCATCAACCAGAAACTGAGTGTCGTGATGACATATGCGCAGCCAACGGCGACGAGCGTCGGGATCAGCCCAATCCATTCGATGAGGTAACCGGCGCCGAGCCGTCCGGCAGGTATCGCGATCCACGAGAGTGCAGTGAGGACGCCGAATACTCGTCCACGGAGTTCCGCCGGGATGCGCTGCTGGCTGACCGTCATCAGGATTGGGTTGAGAGGCCCCGCTCCTACCCCTTTGAGTGCCATCGCGACGGAGCAAATGAGCAATGGTGGGGTGAGGGCCAGCGGAAACAACATCACTGATGAGAGAACAAAGCATCCAATATACGTCTCGCGTCTCCGTAGCCGATGACCGATAGCAGCGAATATCAGAGTCGTCGTCACCGCACCGACGCCGAACGCAGCCATCAGCAGCCCGAGGTCAAACGCACTGCCGAACACGCGCTCGGCATACACCGGATAAATGAGCGTGACCATCGCGTCGAGGAAGTTGGTTACCGCCACACCGGCAGCGATCGCGAGGATGAGCGAGTCACGCCGAATGAATCGCAGTCCATCGCCAAGGTCTGCAAAGTAACGCTGGATGAGGTTCCCAGGTTGGCCTGCGTCCGGCGCGTCGACAGCAGGTTTTCGTTCTGCTGCTGGTACCAGGAGCAGGACAATCCCTGCAGAGACGATGAAACTCGCAGCGTTGAACCACAGCGCAGCCGTCGTGCTGGTCGCGGCAATGACGATCCCGGCCAGCGGTGCACCCAGCATGTAACTGCCGCGTTGCACGGTCTGTTCGATCGCGTTAACGCGCTCAAGTCGCATGCCTGCCGCCGCCGCCAGGTCCGGCAGCAATGACGCGCGAGCCGTGGTCCCGGGGGTGTCGAGAAGTCCGCCGAGGAAAACGAGCGTCAGTAGCTGCCAGAACTCAATGCCGATCGTCAGATGGAGAAGTGGGATCAGCGCCGTCGTAACGCTGCTGGCGAGGTCCGAAATGATGCTCATTCGCTGGAAGCCAACTCGGTCGACGAGCGTTCCGCCGAATAGTCCGGCAATGATGAACGGCAGCGCGGCGACGGCGCTGGCAAGTCCTGTCTGGGATGCGCTGCCGGTCGACTGCAACACAAACCATGGGATCGCGATCAGCGTAAAGACGTTGCCAGTCATCGAGACCGCGTTGGCGGCCAGGAGTGCGAGGAGTGGGATTCGACTGGTTCCGGTTCGCTGCAACTGGTTCATCGGCTAGTCCACAACGTCCAGAACGACCTGGCCGACGTTGGCTTCGACGTTCAATCGAAGCGTGGCGGTTGCGCCGGGGACATCAAGCCGATACTGATCTCCGTCGTGCATTAATCCTTTCGCCTTCACGCGCCCAATCATCGTGTTCGCCTTCGCGATGATGTTGGCGGTTCTGGGCAGTTTGACGATTGCTTCACCAGCGACCACTTCGACCTTAACGGTGACATCAGAACCCCAGTGGCCGGTAAGATCGAGTCGGATCTGGCCTGCTGCCGTCTCAACTCGAATCTCACGCATCGATGGGTACGTACCACGAAGTTCCAGATCGAGCCGTCCCGCAGCTACCTCAGCTTCGACGTAGGCGAGTTTCTGCTGGTCTCCATTGAGCTTGACATCGGCCTGTCCGGCTGCCTGATCGACTTCGAAGCTCGTGAGCGTCAACGCCGACGCATCGATTTCGGCCTCGCCAGCCGAATTGTCGATCTCCAGATCGAACGGAATCGAGTTGTTCAGCCGAATGTCCCAGCGATTGCGGGTGATGTTGAACGATTTTGGTCGGGTGGGTTGATCGACCCGTAGTTCACCGCGACCATTGTGAACG
>JBGSWU010000033.1:0-4915 GCA_041751795.1 Thermomicrobiales bacterium | reverse complement strand
CGACCGCATCCCGGGCATGGGCGTATTCAGGGGAGTCCGTCGAAACGTCACCGATCAGGCCCGCCTCTCGCAATCCCGGCAGGCAGCGCTGGGTCAGGTCGTCCAGTTCGATGACGTGGTTGATGTAGTGCTGGTTGAACCAGTTGAGTTTCTCGTAATTGTAGCGCGCCGGGCTGGGGTTGACGCGGGTGATGTCGAATCGTTCGATCATCTCATCGCGTGAAAAGATCTCGGTGTGGTCGTCAAACGACCAGCCAAGCAACAGAAGGTAGTTGGCGAGCGCTTCCGGCAGATAGCCTTCCTCCCGGTAGGCGAGCGCGCTGGCAGCACCCTGTCGTTTGGAGAGCTTGCCCTTGCCGTCGGGGTTCAGGATCAACGGCATGTGATACGCCGGTGGCATTTCCCAGCCGAATGCGTCGTAGACGAGTGCATGGAGCGGGAAGGACGGAATCCATTCTTCGCCGCGGGTGATCATCGTGATGTCCATCAGGTGATCATCGACGACGACCGCCAGATGGTAGGTTGGGAACCCGTCAGACTTCAGGAGAACGGCATCTTCGAGGGTGCGGTTCTCATAGGAGATTTCGCCACGCAGGCCATCGGTGACGACCGTTGTCCCTTCAAGAGGAATGGCGAAGCGGATGACTGGTGGATTTCCCTCGGCGCGTAATTCGTCGCGCTCCGCATCGCTTAGCGTTCGGCAGCGCCGGTCGTAGCCAGGTGGCTGCTTTCGCGCAACCTGCTCTGCACGTAAGGCATCCAGCCGTTCGGACGAGCAGTAACACTCGTATGCGTGGCCGGATTCGACAAGCTTGCGAGCATGTTCCTGGTAAAGCGGAAGTCGTTCGCTCTGATAGTACGGACCGGCTGGTCCATCGATGTCCGGACCCTCATCCCAGTCCATACCGACCCAGCGGAGGGCGTTGGTGATACTGGTGACGCTGTCTTCTTTGTAGCGTCGTTGGTCGGTGTCCTCGATCCTGAGGATGCACTGGCCACCGTGTTGACGGGCATAGAGCCAGGAGAACAGGGCTGTCCTGACACCGCCAACGGGCAGATCGCCGGTCGGGCTAGGGGCGACACGGACACGAACAGGGCGGTTGGCGTCGTTGGTGGAAGTCATCAGGTGTCCTTCATTTGGCCGTCTTGTTGCGGAATACGCGGCGTTGATGCCGGCAGTTCGCCGATACCGGTTCGTCAGCCTGTCAGTCTAGCATGCGCGTTGCCTGCGGCTTGATGATGGAGATGCAAACGGAAAACTGGGGGGTTGCGTTCTCCCTCTGCTTGTGATAACATTCACAATTGTGCCTCCCAAAAGGGTGGCACGTTGTATGACCTGAAACAACTCGCGCGTCGGCACGACAACGAGGCCGCGCCGGACGTTTTGACGAAGGAGTCGATCTACTCAATGAGCACCGCAGCCATTCTCGTCGCAAGGATCCGAAACCGCGAGCGCGTCATGGCCAACATCGCCGAGCGCAACCCAGAATCGTATCTGTCGAACCCGTACTACACCATGCTTCAGTCGGCCGTCGTCGCATATCGCGACGCACTGGCCCAACTCGAGCGCGTTGGCGTGAGCGAGCCTGAATCCGTCCTGGTCTAGCGTTCATCCAGCCGGGTAGGCGTGAGGCCTGCTCTGGTGATAACCCAAGTATTCTCCTTTCGGGAGGGGTGGCGAGGAACGAGACCCCGAGGGTGATACCTTCGGGGTCTCGTCATGTCCGGACAACGTATGATTTCACGGTGACCGGGGATGGATTCGATCCCCGACCCGGTTTTTTCGCCTGACGAATCAATCGTCATCCGTTGTCGACCCCTTCAGTTCAGGAGCCTGTCGATGTCCCTTCCACCGCCATTGCCACTGTTGAGCCGAACCGAAACCTGCGAGCAGGATGGCTTCCCGCTCGTCGAGATCGGAAACGATACGTACTGTTCGGTTGAGTACGCTGACGGATTGATCGGCGGCCAGAAGGTGATTGGCGTGGCGGAAAGTGCAACTGGCGACGGCACGATCGAGTTGTTGTTCGCCAGCGGCTGGACGATGCCGCTAACGTGTCCATGCTGCGGTGGTGCGCTCCATCTCAAACCACGTTCGTTGCCGGAAGTTCGCGCGCTGCTGATTGGCCGGATGCTCGAAGGGTTTCGTCACGGCGAGTGGGTCGGGAAGGGTGCCCCGCCACAACGACATCCTGTGTTCGCACTCCAGTTCAGTGGCGACGAAGATCGTAGCGATCGAACGATCGAGGTATCGCTGGAGTCGGTGCGACGATTGCGTGAGGGCCGGAAGGCATAGTCGACGTCGCCTGAGGATCGAGTACGATGCGGCAGTCGGTTGATCGTTGAGATATTGAGGGTTGGAAATCATGCGGGTACTGGTGACCGGGGCAGCAGGAGTGATCGGTGGGGCCGTTCGTGAGCATCTGGACGAGCGCTACGAACTGGTGTCGATGACGCACCGCCCGGCGGACTTCCCCAGCATCGTGGCCGACATCTCCGACCTCGCGACGATTGAGCCGGCATTCGAGGGAATCGACGCCGTCGTCCATCTGGCCGCAACGATTTCGGTGCTGTCGCCCTGGGAAGACGTGCTGCGTGACAACATCGTCGGCACGTACAACGTGTTCGAGGCTGCGAAGCGTGCTGGAGTCGGTTGTGTCGTCTTCGCCAGCAGCAACCACGCTGTCGGCATGTACGAGGTCGAAGCGTCGCCGGATATCTATGCGCTCGATGATCCGCGCGTCGTCGACCATCACGCTGAGATCCGACCGGACAGTTATTACGGGATCTCGAAAGCGTACGGTGAGGCGATGGGACGCTACTACTCCGAGAACTTTGGAATGCGTGTCTATTGCTTGCGGATCGGCACTGTCCGGGCCGACGACGATCCCCGCTCACCGGAGATTGCCAACGCATCGTCATGGCTACCGCTAACGCCTGAGCAGGCCTACGACCGGTTGCGTGCGACCTGGCTGTCGCAGCGTGACTGCGCGCAGTTGATCGCTCGCTGCCTGGACGCAACCGATGTCCAGTTTGGCATCTACTACGGTATCTCCAACAACCAGCGGCAGTTCTGGGACATCAGCCACGCTCGCGAAGAGATCGGGTACGTGCCAGAGGATGGCGGGAACCGCTCGTAGAGGATCGACTGTCGTTCGGTTGATTTCGGCTGCAGCGCAGCACCAGTTCGTACGCGGCATCAGGTATGCTACGTGTCACACAAATCAGTAGTCTGTGCGGTCGCTTTCGACACTGTGATGCGATGCGATGGAGGATTGCGATGACGCGGTTGAATCGAGATCGCTGGGTCGATGAATCGATGCGGTTGTCTCGCGAACTGGACCGAGCGCTCGAACGTGACCCCTTGTTGCTGCGCCATATTCCAAGTGGCGCGAAGATCGTGCTCGTATCCGAAGAGATGCCCGAACTGACTGAGTACGCACTGGAGCAGGCGGAACTCTCGGCTAAACCGAACGAGCCGGTCTACTTCGTGCTGGCGGACCAACTGCTGTCGGAAAAGCACCGCGCGGACTAGGTCTCGAATTACGATTATTCGTCGTTCCCTGTCACGATCGCTGTTGATCGGCGATGATGTTGCCTGTTCGTCCGATTCTGCGGCGAAATCCGGAGGCAATACATCGTGCATATCGGGACGAAATCGGAAGGGACGGCGACGTGAAGCGAGTACTGATCACTGGCGCGAGTGGGCTGATCGGCGGCATTCTCCGCGACCGGCTGTCAGGTGACTACGACCTCGTTGGGCTGACGCGGAGCCCGGAGGACTTCCCTCATGTCATTGGCGATATCACCGACCTCGATAGCATGCTGGCTGCCTGTGAAGGCATCGATGCGATCGTCCACATGGCCGGTGTTCCGGACCCCGGTGCTCCGTGGGCGGATGTCCTGACAACCAACATCAATGGCACGTACAACATCTACGAGGCGGCTCGACAAAAGGGCGTCGGTAGTGTCATCTTCGCCAGCACCAATCACACGGTCGCCTGGTGGGAAGTTGAGGCCGGCAGCGCACTCTATGACCTCGACGACCTTCGCATCTTCTCGACCGATATCCCGTTCCGGGCCGACAGCTTCTACGGCGTGTCGAAAGCGGCTGGTGAGACACTCGGTCGTTACTACTCGGACCTCCACGGGTTGCGGGTGCTCTGTCTGCGGATCGGCTGGGTGTTGAAGAGCGATGACATTACCGAAGCTGATGTCTCCAGTGAGAAGATCCCGCCGTTGACGGCTGACGAAATCCGCCTACGGGGGCGCGCGATCTACCTGTCGCATCGAGATTGCGCTGAGTTGGTGCGCTGTTGTCTGGAAGCCGACGGGGTTCAGTTCGGCGTCTACTACGGTGTCTCGAACAACCCGCGCGTGTTCTACGATCTCAGGAACGCACGCGAGGATCTCGGGTACGAGTCGCAGGATTCAGCGCCGGTCTAACGTTGAGAATCGGAACGTCGAATCGTCCCATCAGGGCGGGTGAATCCCCGGCCCCATCTTCCGGTTCCCACTGCTAACCTGGCACGCTATTGATAGCGATGACAAGCGCGATCGTGACGAACATCGCTGCGAGCCAGCGTGCTTGTTGAAACTGCATGGGAGCAGCCCTCCCGGCGTCAAATAGGCAGCCGTACCCGTGAGCCCCGATGACTCACCCGGTTCAGCCTACGCAGTTTGCGCGTGCCTGACTGTAGCATGCTTTACTTCACTTGAGATAGATACGTTACATCGGTTGCATTTGGGTTGGGAGTGCGAGGCTTCGTGAAGATCTTTGATACGCATGTCCATTTTCCCTGGGGCGAGGAACGATCCGCCGACGACGCGATCGAGGAGTTAGTTGAACGTGCGCAGGCAGCAGGAGTCGTCCACCTCTGTTTGCTGGGCTCCCGCTTTGGCGATTACAACGAGC
>JBGSWU010000032.1:0-10203 GCA_041751795.1 Thermomicrobiales bacterium | reverse complement strand
GATGTCGTGGGCCAGATGCTTGACGCTCAGCATCGGCTCGGCATGTGAGTACTGCCGCTGACCACCGGCAAGCATCGGGATCTTGACGACGGCGCTGGTTGGCTTTGCGCCACCACGAACGATCCTGGCGAGGAGCAGTCCGGCCTCGTAAGCGCGCTCGTAGGGATCAGTGTGGGGGTACTCGTCGTATGCGATCGGAATCGAGACGAGATCGACCATCTCCTGGGTGATGTTTCCGTGCAGGTCGAGCGTGACGAGAATTGGAGTTTCAGGCGGCAACGCTTCGCGAACCGCGCGAAGCACGTAGCTCTCCCCATCGTCGTCCAGTTCCGAGACCATCGCGCCGTGCAGCGCCAGTAGAACGCCGTCGAGTGGTCCATCGTCCTGCGCCTTGCGAAGGCGGTCGACCAGCCGCTGGGTCAACGTCTGTGTTGCCTCGGCAGTAACCGGCCCGGCTGGCTGCGCCGAGGCCATGATCGTTGGGACGACGTCGAAGCCCATCGTTGTCGCGGCATCAATGAATCCGCCGATACCGGACTTCGTCCCGCTCAGTTCATCGATCATCGCAGCATCCTCGTGGTAGCCGCGTTGGACGAAGTCGTCCAGGGTGGTAGGCACTGTCGCAAACGTGCTGCTTTCGTGGGCGATGCCACCGATTGCTACGCGCATCGTTCGTTCCTTCCCCGTATCTGCCACTGCCTCTACCGCGACAGTCTAACCGCACCTGCCTGCAAGCGAATGCGAGACGGGTGCGGTTCGTGAAGTCGGCCTATAGGAGTGAGCCATCGTCCGTGCGAAGGATGCGTTTGCGGAGAATCGTGAACGGCGGTGCTCCATGAGCAAGGAAGGCGTCGTGGAATGCGCCGAGGTTGAAATCGGCACCTTGTTCGCGTTCGGCGTCTCGACGGAGTTTGAGCAGCATCAGTTTGCCGAGGGTGTAGCTTCCGTAGCCCGGATCGAACGTCCCCCGTTCGGCTTCGCGGCGGGCGGGTAATTCATCCATCAGCGTCGCGTCCATGATGATCTTCGTCGCCTCGTCGACCGTCATTCCGTCGCAGTGGAGGCCGATTGCGACGACATAGCGTGCATCGCGAAGGAGCGCGGCCTGGAGTTGGGCGACCCGCTGCGCGGGGTCATCGGCAGCATACCCTTCGTCCAGCATCAACTGTTCGACGTAATGCGCCCATGCTTCCCAATGGGTAAACGAGTCGAATGCCTTCTGAACACTGGTTGGTGCAAGCCGTTTGTGCATCGACTGGACGTAGTGACCGGGATACGCCTCATGCGCCGACGTGTTCGCGATCGAGGCGTAGAAAAACCGTCGCATCCATTGCTCTTGCTGGACACCGGTCCAATCCGGCTCTGGTGAGGTGATGAAATAGTGGGCGCCACTCGCTTCGTCCTCGAACGCACCAGGAGAGTCCATACTGGCGAAACTCCAGCGGTGAAACGGCGGCGTCTCGGCAACGACGGCATCGACGCTGGAAGGCATCGATACGATGCCGTGTTCGAGTGTGAAATCCTTCAGACTGGCGAGGACTGCGCGCGTTGCATCGAGGAGATCGTTGGGGGCAGGATGGTTCTCCCGCAGCCGGTCGGACACCTCACGCATACTGGATGATGGGTCGATTTCTTTGCAAACCGCTTCAAGTCGGCGCATATTCTGGTCGAGGTCTGCCTGACCAGCAGCTCGCAATTCGTCGAGCGGAAGATCGACCAGTTCGAATGTTCGGAGCAGTGTCTGGAAGCGCTCGCGACCGATAGCAAACTCGTCGCTCGCACCGGATTCGAGCGTCGCGAGATGGTCAGTGAGGTCTGCAATCGCGTTGATCGCCGTTTCAGCGGCTTCTTCGATCTGACCGATCAGTTGCCGGTCGTTGGATTGCTGAACGGCGTCGAGCAGGTCCTTCTGCATGAAGAAGATATGACCACGAAACGCCTGTCTCGCCTGTTGCAAGTCGATGCGCGAGATCGATTCTGAACCGTCGAGGTTCCGTGTAGCGACAGCCAATGCGTCGGGAATCGCGAGCAGGTGCTCGTGGAGCGACCGAAGACGACCGTCCAGCGGCGCGTAGTTGCGGCGGATGTAGCCTGAGACATCGATCGTGTCGTTGTAGTGCAGCGGGCGGCGTCGGTGCGGTTGTAATTCGCGCAGTGCGAATGTCTCAGCGCCATGGACCCAGCGTAGAGTAGCGAGGTCCTGCTCGTCATCGTCCCCCGCTACGAGAGACGTCAGCGAATCGAATGTTTGCTCCCACTCTTCCAGGGCCGCGAGTCGTGCCGCTACGTTCTCAGGCGTGTAGTCGGTCAGCCGACCATCTCCGTCGTGAATGCCCATGTATGCTGCGCCGAATGGAAAGAACCCGTAGGCTGCTCGCTCACGTGGGTACATTGCCGCATACGCTCGAAGGTACGCATTCCCCGCTTCGCTGACGCTGGCAAACCGGTGTGTTCCGCTCATTCATTTCCCTCCCGACACGATTGATCGACACGCGGAGTGTACCCGTCTCGTCACCGTGCAGGTTCGCTGGCAACTGATCAGCACCGGGGGAGTGAACCCGTGAAGATCGCTCCGCCTTCTGGCCGGTTGGCGGCGGTCAGGTTTCCACCGTGGGCGACGATGATGCGCCTCGCGATCGTCAGGCCAAGACCGGCTCCACCGGTGCGGCGGTTTCGAGACGTTTCGCCGCGATAGAGTGGGGCAAAGAGATGCGGCAAATCGGCATGCGGGATGCCTGGACCGGTGTCGGCGATCGAGAAAACGACGTTCTCGTCGGTGTTCCGGCAGCCAATGCGAACCTGGCCCCCGGTTGGCGTGAACCGCAATGCATTGTCGAGTAGATTCTCGACAGCACGAGTCAGGAGATGAAGATCGCCGCGGAGATCGCACTTCTCGCCACTCGCTTCCACCACTACCGTGACGCCTTTCGTGCTTGCCTGCGGTTGGGCGTCGCTGGCAAGGTTTTGCAGCAACGTCATCAGGTCGAGCGGATCTCGGGCGGGTGCCTGCTCGAGATACTCGAGGCGCGAAAAGTCGAACAGATCGGTGATGAGGCGTTCGAGGGCGTCTGCCTTTTCGCGAGCAACTCGGACATAGCGTGACTGTTGCTCGGGCGTTTCGGCGATTCCGGATTCCAATCCTTCCAGGTATCCGCGCAGTGCGAAGAGTGGTGTTCGCAAATCGTGCGCGATCGCTCCGATAAAGAGACGACGTTCCTGCTCCAGTTCGGCCTGTTCATCCAGTGATGTGCGCAATGCGTGACTCATCGACTCGAACGCACGATTAACCTCGGCAACTTCCCGCACCCGCGACGACGGCAGCGAGATATCGAGATCGCCCTCGGCCACCTGGTGAGCGGCGCGGCCGGTTGCGGCAAGTGGCGCATTGATAGTCTTCCCAACAAGCCACCCGATGGCCGTCAGCGTCAGGAGCAGTGTGACGATCGCCGCAAATGGGATACGCCAGAAGCGGTTGACTCTTTCGGTGTCGGGCGGGCTATAGATGTCGGCAACCTGCTCCGGGTCTGATCCCGGAATGACGATGCGCTCGACGACTAATCCACCTTGATCGTTCCACCACGGCCTCCGATCACGCTGCGATGTGCTCGCGACCGCATCAGCCAGCGGATCGGGCGTGCTTCGGTAGATTTCGAGTCCGTTCTCATACAACACGATGTTGATGTCGTCGGCGGCAAGCTCGTTGGTGATCGTGGCCTGCCACGCCGGGTCAGTCCAGCTTGCCGCTCCCTGCCGGATACGTTTTGCGGCGGTTACGTCATCGTCAGCGTCGCCAAAGACGAACATCGCGGCGGTGAAACCTGTTGCCCAGACCGGCAGGATGAACGCGATCAGCAACGCGAGAATCAGCCAGCGTCGGATCGGAAGCGTTCGAGGCTGGTGTCGTTCGCTCACGTTCTTCGCTCGCCCTCGAAGCGATAGCCAACGCCCCAGACCGTCACGATGAACCGTGGGTTGCTGGGATCTTCCTCGATCTTCTCACGCAGGCGGCCGATGTGAACGGTCAACGTGTGCCGGTCACCATATGCTCCCCAGAGCCGCTCGAAGAGTTGGTCCCTCGTGAACACCTGACGCGGAGATTCGGCCAGCAACTGGAGCAATTCAAACTCGCGGGCAGTGAACGAAACCGGCTTGCCATCAACCCTCACTTCGTGAGCGCGGACATCGATGACCAGGCGTCCGAAGTCGAGGATTGCCTGAGGTTGGCCTTCGCCACGTCCCGCACGCCTGAGGACTGCTTTGACGCGGGCAACGACTTCGCCAGGTGTGGCTGATTTGACGATGTAATCGTCGGCGCCGAGCGCCAGTCCCCGAATCTTGTCGCTGTCCTCCTGCTTCGCGCTGAGAAACAGGACCGGCACATCGCGTGTTTCACGGATTCGTCGCAATACGTCGAATCCGCTCAATCCGGGCATCATCACATCCAGCAGCAGGCAGTCAACCGGTTCTGTTCTGAGGAGGTCGAGCGCCGACGGGCCGTTGTCTGCGGTTCGGACACGGTAGCCGGACGATTCGAGGAAATCGCGCATCAGCGAGACGATGTCCTCGTCGTCGTCAACGACCAGAACGGTTGCTTGCTGTTCCATCAAAAACCAATCCACTGCATGAACAACCCGCATACCGGTGGAGTCCAGTATGACGGACATCCACTCCCCGTTTCCATGCTGAAACCACGTTCTGACGAAGCTGTAACAGGCTGTTGAGCATTCGTTGAGACATTCGACCACGCGACGTTGATCTTGTCGTCCGACACTGAAATCAGATCGTCGTTCGCCGACGTTTGGTGAACGCAATCGTTTGGATGGTCTTGAAGGGAGATTCGCGATGCTGATCGATGCGATGGCGGACAACCTGATGCTCCTCAACCACGACGGGCACTGGGGAGGAGGAGAGTACTGGTGGATTGGGAGGATTCTGATGTTGATTTTCTGGATCGTGGTGATCGGACTGGTGTTCTGGTGGTTGCGACGAAATGCCTGGCGTCGTCACGAGCCAACCGGCATCGAACGAGCGCAGGCGATTCTCGTTGAACGGTACGCACGCGGTGAAATCGAAGAGGCCGAGTACCGGGAGCGGCTAAGGAACTTGGTCTGAACCACCAGCGATCGATACCGAAGGGCGATGTGAAGGGAGCAAGAGTGGATTCCAGTTTGGTCGTTGAAACGCATGACCTGACACGAACGTATGGCGAGAAGATCGTGGCCGTGGACCGGCTGTCGTTGAGCGTCCGTCGTGGCGAGGTGTATGGCTTCCTTGGGCCGAACGGCTCGGGGAAGACAACGACGTTGCGAATGCTGCTTGGCCTGACCCGACCAACGTCGGGGTCAGCCGAGGTGCTTGGTGAACAGCCAGGAAAACCAGCAGGCCTCGCGCGGATTGGTGCGATGATCGAGACGCCTGCCTTTTATCCGTTCCTGTCCGGTCGGGACAATCTCTGGGTTCTCGCCCGTCATGCCGGTGCTCCGGAATCGCAGATTGACGCAGCACTTGCAGAAGTTGGCCTGACATCGCGCGCCGGGGACCGCTTCTCGACGTACTCACTCGGTATGAAACAGCGGCTGGGTGTTGCTGCTGCGCTGCTCAAAGACCCGGAGCTGCTGATCCTCGACGAGCCAACCAACGGTCTCGATCCGGCAGGTATGGCGGAAATGCGCGACTTCATCCGGGTACTGGGACAAGGAGAACGCACTGTCCTCCTGTCGAGTCATCTGATGAACGAGGTCGAACAGATCTGCGATCGAGTCGGTGTCATTCGTCGTGGTCGTCTTGTCGCCGAAGGCACGGTGGCTGAACTTCGCGGAAAGCCGGGGCTTCGGGTTCATGCGGTTCCTGTAGATGCTGCCCATCAGGTGCTTGCCTCGCTTCCCGGCATTGAGGATATCCAGATCGTCGACGGCGCATTGCACATTGCTGCTGACCCAGCGATCGCACCGTCACTGACGCGCGCGTTGGTCGGGGCAGGGGTCGACGTCAACGAACTGTTGATCCAGCGTTCGTCACTGGAAGACGTGTTCCTGCAACTGACCCAGGAAGGAGACGCTCAGGCATGAGCAGTACAGCGACACCGGCCCGAACACGAACGCGAGCATTCGAGACGCGTCGAGCCGAACAACGACCCGGTCGAGGTTTCGGCGGCAGCCTCTCCGCCGAGGTGTTCCTGCTGCGCAAGCGGGCAGCCTACTGGATTCTAATTGCTCTCTGGACGGCCGTCGGAACAACGTTCGGCTATGTCGTTCCATACCTGACCTGGCGAAACAATCCTGACACCCAGCAGGCGACGTTCGACGCTCTCCTGCCGGGAAACCTTGTCAGCAATGTCACCGCCGGTTTCCCATTCTATGGCGGAGCGTTCGTTCTGATCCTTGGTGTCCTCAGCGTCGGTAGTGACTTCGGTTGGGGAACGTTCAAAACGATGCTGACCCAGTGTCCAGGCAGGTTGTCACTGTTCAGTGCAAAGCTCGCTGCGTTGGCGATTGCGATCGTTCCATTCGTCGTGGCGACCTTCGCGATTGGCGCGATCGCGAGCGGTTTCATCGCGAATCAGGAAGGGGTTGCCGAAAATTGGCCACCGATTGCCGATCTCGCTCTGGGGCTGCTTGCCAGTTGGTTCATTCTGGCTGTCTGGACCGCGTTCGGCGTCATGCTGGCCGTGCTGTCTCGTGGGACATCGCTCGCCATTGGCGTGGGTATCCTCTATGCACTGGCGATCGAGGGACTGCTGAGTGCGCTGGCTAGTCAGGTCAGTGTGCTCGACCCACTCGTCGAGCTATTTCTGCGCGCTAATGCGTATTCGCTCGTCCAGACATTCGGCGGAATCACCGAGAGTGACGGTCCGGGCGCATTCCGTGGTCCGTTCGTCAGTGGGGAGCAGGCGTTCATCGTCCTGGCGTCGTACCTGATCGGGTTCCTGTTGATTTCAGCCATCGCGCTTCGCCGTCGCGACATCGACAGTTAGCTACGCAAGGCAGTCGCACGGACAGTCCGAGCGCGTCCATTCCGGTGGATGCGCTCCGACCTCGTTCGGAAGCGTTGACAGCGGCTGGAACTGGGGGATACTCGCGGCGGTCATCGAAACGGTGTAGCACATTCTGGCTTGATGCTTCATTAGTTGCGGTAGAGGAAAGTGAGATGGATGTCAACGCCATTTGCTCGCATCGTCAGCATGCACCTTCTGCGGGAGTCGCTGGATTCAGCGTTCGACTATTTCAGAGATGTGTCGTCGCCGCTCATTCGCGAACAGCCTGGTTCTATCGGAATTCTCGGAGCTGGTAACGGAGAGAGCGGATTGTCCTGTTCGATCTCATTCTGGGACGATCTCGACAGCCTCGAACGTAGCAATTCATTGCCGCGCGTCGTTGACGCGATGGGTGGCTATGCGAAGTGGATGGCAGGGGCTTTTCGCGTCGAATCGTATTCCGTCGTTCAGGGCTCGGTTCCTGAACCACAGCCCGACACCCTGCCGGGTAACTGGATGCGGATGACATCGGTGGCAATAGCGCCCGAGCGACTGGATGAGGTTCTGGCCACCTACGAATCCCGGTTGGCGGCCGCGCACTTATCCTCGTCGGCGATCACCCACTCGATGTTGCTGGCACCACAGATCGGATCGCGGGTGCTTGCCATCGAGTTCTGGACATCACGTACCGCATTGGGTTCTTGGGACGCGGCGGCAAAGCTCGAAGATCAACGCCTCTTTCGACTCCGCACGGTTGAGCAGCCACCGGAGCGGGATCTGTTCGAGGTCTTTGGCTACTACTGATTCTCGCTCGCGATGCTCGTCATCCTCGTGACTGGAATGCGATGCACACCGGCGATGGGACATTGGTTGTCTGCCCGGTTGCCATCAGGTCGCCAGTTGACGCGTCGATTCGGAACGTCACAATGGTGTCGGAATCCTGATGTGCCACAAGCAAGTAGTTGCCCGATGGATCGATCGTGAAGTTGCGAGGGTTGGCTCCTCCGCTCGCCACATGGCCGTGCGGTATAAGCGTTCCATCAGTTGGATCGATCGCAAGGATCGCGATGGAGTCGTGACCGCGATTCGATCCGTAGACAACGTTGCCTGATGGACCGATGAGGATCTCCGCGCAGGAGTTTCGACCATCAAATCTACGCGGAAGGGTCGTGATTGTGTCGAGCGCGTGCAGCGTCCCTGCCTCACGATCCCACGCGCAGGTCGTTATCGTTGATGCGAGTTCATTGATGATGTAGACAAACGGTCGGTAGGGGTGGAACGCCAGGTGCCGTGGACCCGATCCCGGTGGTAATGGTGCGGCAGGTGGGTCATTCGGTATCAGTACACCTCGGACCGCATCCAGTTCGTAGACCAGCACCTGATCCAACCCCAGGTCGGCGGCCATCACGAATCGATTGGTGGCGTCTGGCGCGATGAAGTGGGCGTGAGGTCCCTTCTGCCGCTGTTGGTTTGGACCCGATCCTCGATGCTGATGGATATCCGCCGCTGGTTGAAGCCGTCCATCGCCGGTCACAGGCAGGACGGCGATGCTCCCGCTGGTGTAGTTCGCGACGAGGACGTTGCGTCCGGTTCGATCGACACTGGCGTAGCAAGGATCGGTGCCGTGGGACGGTTGACGGTTCAGGAATGTCAATCCGCCCGTGTCGTTGTCGATTGCGAACGCACTGACCGCGCCGAACGGTTCGCCATCGAGCGACGATGTCTCGTTCGCTGCGAACAGCGTTCGACGATCTGGATGCACGGTCAGAAACGACGGATTCGGCACATCTGCCGCCAGCGAAACAAACGCCAGCCCGCCAGTATCAGGATTGAACTGGTAGACGTAAATGCCCTCACCTCGCCCTCGGAGTTCGGGTTCATGCGTGGTGTACGTGCCGACGTAGACAAATTGCGGCTGCTGATCCATGGTTCTTGTCCTTCGCGTGCCTCTCGTTCGGACTCCGGGGATGATACTCGCCCTCTGAATGTGCGGTGTCGCTCACTGGCGTGTGTTGACAAACATCGGCGAATCGGGGTATTGCCAGCGCAGACGCTGAAGCGCAGGATGATTGGGAACCAGCCTTGACGAAACGAGTTATCGAGACGGATGTGGTGATCGTCGGTGCCGGACCAGTGGGGCTGACGCTGGCACTCGATCTGGCAGGGCGGGGTCAGCGCGTGACCGTACTCGAACTTCGCGAACGCGGCGAGCCGCCGAGTGTGAAGTGCAACCACGTCGCCGCCCGCTCAATGGAGTTGTTTCGTCGCCTTGGTATCGTCCGGAAACTTCGCGACGCTGGCTTGCCGGAGGACTATCCAAACGATATTACCTACCGAACAACGATGGTCGGGCGAGAACTGACGCGAATCCCGATACCGAGTCGCCAGGACCGCTACACGGAGACAAGTGGACCGGATACCTGGTGGCCGACTCCGGAGCCACCGGCGCGGATCAACCAGATTTTCCTTGAGCCGATTCTGTTCGAACATGCCTGGGCTACGCCGGGAATCACGATTCTCAACCGCGTCCAGTACGAGTCCTTCAGTCAGGATGAGCATGGTGTGTCTGCCATCGCGCAGTGCGTGCAGACAGGCGAACAGTTGCGCGTGGACGCACAGTATCTCGTTGGTTGCGATGGCGGCAGGTCCGAGGTGCGCCGTGGGATTGGCGCTCGCTTGACTGGCGATGCAGTAGTCCAGCGCGTGCAGTCGAGTTACATCCGCGCTCCGAAACTCCTGGGAATGCTGACCACGGTGCCGGCATGGGGCAATATCTCGCTCAATCCCCGGCGAAGCGGGACGGTCTACGCCATCGACGGGCGTGAGAACTGGCTGATCCATAACTATCTCCGTGACGATGAGGCTGACTTCGATGCGGTCGATCGTGACTGGGCGATTCGCGCGATTCTTGGCGTCGATGAAACGTTCGAGTACGAGATTATCTCGAAGGAAGACTGGTTTGGGCGTCGTCTGGTGGCCGATCACTTCCGAGACCGACGAGCGTTCATCTGCGGTGACGCGGCTCATCTCTGGGTTCCATACGCCGGATACGGAATGAATGCGGGCCTGGCTGACGCCGCCAACCTTGGGTGGCTGCTGGCGGCACGGCTCAACGGATGGGGTGCGCCAGCAATTCTGGATGCCTACGAGCGCGAGCGATTGCCGATTACCGAGCAGGTTTCTCACTTTGCAATGAATCATGCCCACGCGATGGCGAAGCAACGCCGAGC
>JBGSWU010000031.1:0-6581 GCA_041751795.1 Thermomicrobiales bacterium | reverse complement strand
GGAGACCCTGCACGTCGTCCGGGTTAAACTTCGCAACCTCGGCTTCGTCGGATTCAGGGCTGCTGCCGTAGTCGAAATGCGTTCCGTCCCGGAAATAGATACGGTAGAACGGATCGAGCCGCACCAGATCGATATCGGAGTCGAAGTCGCGCCCTGCGGATTTCCAGAGGTTACGGAGAAGATCAGGCGCAGTAATCAGGCTCGGTCCCATATCGAAAGTGAACCCCGCGTCCTTGTGCTGGTATGCGCGGCCACCGAGACGCTCGCGAGCCTCGATCAGTGTCACGTCGTGCCCGGCAGCCTGAAGACGAACGGCTGACGCGAGTCCACCGAACCCACTTCCGACAACAACGATTCTGCGGTTCCTGTTGCGCGTCGTTCTGCCGGCGGTTCCGTTTGCTGATGTCGTCAGACTCATGATGTCACTGCGTCCTGTCGGATGGTTGCGCCGACTGGTTCGGCGGGAATTGAAAGGGCTCGTACCTGGTCTTCGATGATGCGAATGACACGCGACGGTTGCATCGTTCCGTCAAGCCAGATCGGTACGCCAACTCGCATGACAACCTGCCAGCGCTTGCCGGGCATCGGTTCGTAGGCAAAGCCGACCGGCACGATTGGGACGCGGGTTCGCCCATCGCGTTCTGCCAGTTCAACGAGCCGGACGAACCCCGACCTGAACGGCAGGAACGTATCGTCATCGTTTTTCGGCGTGTAGGCAGGGTCGATGTTGGGGTATGCCTCTGGGAAAACGACCAGCAACTCGCCAGCGCGCAGAAGTTCAACGGATTCGCGGACCGCTCGACGCAGGTACTGCCGTGACTCGCTTGCTGAAAACGCGGATGCGTCCGGCTGCTTGTCCAACCCATCGTTGCGAAGGACGATCGGCCAGCGGGCCATCCGGCAGGCGCGTTCCATCATTGTTCGGCCCATCCCGCCCTTGACCCAATCGAGCGCGACGAGAATATGAACCGGGCGGCCTGCCGACGCGAGGATCGCGCAACCATCGTTCAAGTGGTGAAAGTGCCGTGCGGCGATCAGGGCCGGACCAGATGTCGGTAGATGTTCGGCCCCTTCGACTCGTAGATCCATTCCGCGCGCGCCGATGATCTTCGCCCCGGTCGTCATGACTCGCTGGCTCACCGCTTCAACTGGTGAAACATTGCCGAACTCTCGGGCGGGACGGGCGGAGGAAACGGTATCTGGATCCGCGGGACGCGACCGCCACGCCACGGCTGCTGGCGTAATGCCAAAGATGATCGCCAGGACAATTGGCCCCCACAGGCCGACGCCTGCCGAGAGCACCATCGCAAAAAGCATGTTGACGACGAAGATCGCAAACGGGATCGTCGACGTGTAGTCCGTCGATCGGACATCGCCTCGCCAGAGCAGACGACTTGCACCCATGAAGACGAACGCGGTAAACGCCCAGCCGACGAAATTCTGAAGCGGCATCCCGAAATAGGGGCCAGTTTCGAACCACGTCCAGAACTGGATCGCCAGCGACTCATGCGCCATCGCCGGATCAAGGACAAGATCCCAGACCGTCAGGAGATAGGCTCCACCGAGGACGGCCAACGCGCCCTGATACCTGCGAGCCTTGCTTTCAGCGAGTGTGTTCATCAAGAGATACGACGCAAAGCCGACGTAGAACCACGAGAGCGGAATCGTGAATGGAACACGCCCTAGCACCTTGTATCCAAGGCCGCTCGTGTACTCGTAGTTGCCAAACGGCCAGCCTGTCCCTGTGCCGATCAGTTCCGACGAGAGCGAGAGCATGACGGTCACGATGAAGAAGATCAGTGTCCGTCGCCAGCCGATCGTGATGCCGCCGAATGCTAGCATCGTCGCCGCCCCGAGGATGATGTGGAGTGAGCCACCATACGTCATTCCAAAGGTGAAGACGTCGGCTCCGTATCGACTGCCTGCCCACCATTCGGGGTGCGGTAGCGCGATCAGGATTCCGGCCAGCCCGAAGATCAGGGCTGCCAGATGCGCGAAGAACAGTATGCGGACCAGTCTCATGAGTTTCCTCCACGGACGAGGATGCGTCCTCTCCAGGTGTGCTGACGTTGCAATGCGCTTGTGATCAGTCGAACCGCGACCGGCATGTCAGCCAGCGGCGAAAGCCAGTAGGTTATTGGTCGATGGTCGTAGGCGCGGGCGGTTCCGGCCAGAATGCCGAGCCGCGTCACCAGAAGCAGAAGGTTCAGCGATGCCAGCCTGTTCGTGCGCTGACCGCGGGTCATCCACGATATGGCGAGGATGGGAAGCGGTAGCGCCTGAATTGTCAGCACCTCAACGAGTCCGATCGCGCCGTGGATGCCAAAATACCGGTCGCGCATCGGAAGCGATCGCGGCCAGTTGCGCCAGGTCTCCCGCCAGTCGGAATACATCCGAACAGCGACCAGATCGCCTGCCTCGAAGAAGCCGACCTCATGGCCATGCTCGACTATTCGACGGGCAAGCGTGATGTCCTCGCAGATCGAGTCGTGCACGGCAGCGAATCCTCCGACCTGTTCGAGGACCGAGCGGCGGGCCAGGAAACACTGACCATTGGCCTGGACATCGGACACAGTGCGATATCGCCCGCCTGGTATGCCGAAGCGGTAGACAAGCGTCGTCAGCATCGATGGATGAAGAAGTCCCTCACCGATCCCATCGATCTCCTGTCGTGTTGCCACGCTGAGGACATCGAGTCCGGTCGTATCGGCATGGTCAAGCAGCGAGCGCACCAGCGCCGGATTCGCGCGAACATCTGCGTCAATCGTCAGGACAAATGGCGATCGAGCCTGATCGAGGCCGGCTTGTAATCCCCATGCTTTCCCGTTCCAGTCGCTCGGTATCGGACTCGCATCGACCAACCGGACCCGAGCATCGCGATCGGCGAACTCCTCAATGAGCGCTGGTGTTCCATCAGTGGAGCCACCATCGACGACGAGGATCTCGGCGACCTCATCCCCCTGTGCGATGAGCCCTTGGAGACACGGTTGCAAGCGCCCCTCTTCGTTGAGGACTGGAACGATCACCGACACGTCTCCAACGCTATCGCGATGCCCACTGGATTCCTGGATTGTCGTTCCACGTGCTGTTCGCAGCAGGCGAGCGATGACGCGCATTCCGAGGATTGCCTGAATCGCGATGAGTGGGGCAAGAATTCGGGCTATCATCAAGATGCCCCGTTCGCCATGAATCCGGACACGAGATCACGGACTACCGGCCAACTTTCACGGTCATCGAGCGTGAGCATGTGGTCACCCGGAATCTGGTGGTACGCGATCGGCCCACGAAAGCTGGCAGCCAACCGGCGAGTTTCTTTCGGAAACACGGACGTGTCGGCGATTCCTTGAATAACGAGGGACGACGCCTTGACCCGTTTCGCGAGTTGCGGCGACCGGGCTGCAAGTGCGCGCATTTCGTCAAGCGTCGTCGTGGGGACAGTGACATTCTCTCTCAGATGCTGCCGGGTCTCCGGATCGTCGATGTTCACCCCCGGCATCGCGCTGGTGAAGAACTCCCGCATACCCGGGTCATCGAAGTTGGCATCTCGAAAGGCTGGGATCTCCTTGATGAAGTGGCGCGCAATCGGGAGCGCATGCACCTTCAAGTCACCGCCAAGCAGCTTCCAGAGAGGAGCAATGAGAATCAGTCGATCAATCGGGCGGCTTGCAGCGATCCGAAGCGCCAGTGCGCCACCCATTGAATAACCAAGGACTGCCACGCGCTCGTACCGGCGGCGCAAGTCTTCCCAGGCACCGATGGCCGTTGCTTGCCAGTCAGTGCGACGGACATCGGCGAGGCGGGCAATGTCCTGGCCGAACCCCGGTAGGAGGATTGCTTTGGACGAGATGCCCTGTTCGGCCAACATCGCGCCGAGCGGTCGCATTTCAGCGGGAGTACCCATGAAGCCGTGTAGCAGCAGCACTGCCGACGGCCCGGCATCGTGATCAAATGGGAGGTGCTGATCACCAGAAAACCATTCCATCAGTCGCCTCGTACTTCGATTGTTGAGCCGGACGACGCGGATTGTGCTGGCTCAGGAACTGGTCGCCGGTCGATTTTCGATCGCGTTACAAGGGTCCAGGAAATCAACGCTTCCTGGGCTTTATCGATCCGGCTCGTCGCTGCTCGACAGCGGAGCGTATCGAAATTGTTGCGTTCGATAATCGTGAGTAATCGCCGGTACAGCCGACTCGCGACGAGAATCGGCAAGCGACACCCCTCAGGTAACAGCCATATTCCGGGCATCGCCTGTTCGTACATCGCATGGGCGATTCGCACCTGCCCACGGACGAGCTCTCGAAGCCGATCGTCAGGTCCGGACCGTTCGACATGCATCGCCACGAGATCGTCCCGACTCAGCCCGTAAGCCTCGAGTAATCGAACCGGGAGATAGACGCGGCCAGCATCGATATCTTCGCCAACGTCCCGCAGGATATTCGTCAGTTGCATCGCGGCCCCTAGCCGCTCAGCGGCAGCCAGCGCTGAAGGAGACGTCGCTCCGAGGACATGAGCCATCGCGTACCCGACGGTTGAGGCAACCTGATAGCAGTAGGTCTGGAATTCGGCATCCGTCACAATCTCGCGCAGCTCCATGTCGGCCCGTAAGCCCTGGATCATTTGCTGGAAGATATCGATCGGGATGCTGTGGTGATCGATGACGCGCGACAGATTGGTAGCAAGAGGTTCGCGTGGACCAGACATCGTTCGGGAGACAAGCCAGTCGTCCCACGCATTCAGTTCTGACCGAATGGCGTCGTTTCCAATTGCTTGCAAAGATTCATCGACGAGATCGTCAAGCGTGCGGAAGAACGCATAGAGGTCGATCGCGTCGTCGCGTTGCGGTTGCGGCAGGAATCTCGCTGCGAAACTGAACGATGTCCGCGCGTGGGTCGAGATTATCTCGCGAGGTGAAGACAATTCCAGATAGGTGGACATCGGATACGCTCCGCTCGAAGAAGGCCGCTCCCTCCATCATCAATACGCGATGATCTCAGCCTCAGTGGTAGTGCTGCCGAATGCATGACGCTGAACGCAGGCCTACGAATTCGGCGTTGACGGAACTGGTGCTCCAGATACCGCACATTATGTGCCGTGGCCGCAATCGATGACTTCGGCGTTGTGAATTGCGATCACGTGAATGAATCAACAATGCGCTAAACCCACTGTAGAAACACCAACGTTGTCTATATTGTGACAAACCATGTGCATCGTCGTCCAGTCTGAAGGGCGATGCACATGGTTTTGCGGTGGAAGATTCAGAAACGTTCAATGGCGGAGATGTGCAAAGGGTGGACAGAGGCGTTCTAGGTGAACACCTTGCGCGCATCCATCGCGTCACGGATCGTTCGTCCGATCGGAAACGCTCCGCGCATCGTCGCCAGCATTGACTTCTGCTTCGTACTCTTCGCAACACCATCGACTCGGAGATATTCACGCAGTGTCTGCGAAATCGCCTCTGGCACATCAGTCAGCAGATACGGTCGACTATGGGCAAAGTCGGTGACGTTGCGAATCTTATACAGGTCTTTCATGATGAACGAATCGTCGAGCAGTTCTCGATAGTACGACAGAGTCGATGCCGAGAAATCGCCCCGTTCCTTCGCTCGGACGACCGTTTCGCCAGCCATCCGACCGGAGATCATCGCGAAGTTAGAACCTTCGCGGTTCAGCGGGTTCACGAGCATCGCTGCGTCGCCGCAGACCATTGCGCCGTCGATGTAAAGCGTCGGTAGCGAGTTCCAGCCGCCTTCGGGAATCAAATGCGCTGCGTATTCAACCGTTTCGCCACCCGCAAGCAGCGGTGCGATCGATGGATGCGCTTTGAACCGCTCCAGCATATCGTTGACGTTGATCCCGCTCTCGATGAGGTCGGACAGCAGTGCTCCGCTTCCAATCGAGACACTGTCCTTGTTGGTGTAGATGAACCCGTAGCCGAGGAGGTAACTGGTCGATTGACCAAAAATCTCCATCGCAACGCCGCGACCATCCTGGACATTGAATCGCTCGTTGACGACATCTTCGCCGAGCCGGATCAATTCCTTCGTAACGAGAGCCTGCTCCTTCGGCTGCCACTCTTTGTGCATCCCGGCTGCGAGCGCCAGCAACGAGTTCGCGCCATCGGCGATGATGACGACGTCGGCGTACAGGTCCCCGTCATCACGCGATGTCTGAACGCCTACGACCCGGCCGTCGCGCCAGATCAGATCGACGACGACCGTTTCAGGGATGATGAAGACGCCCTCTTCTTCGGCCTTGGAAGTGAACCACTGATCCCAGTCGGCACGCAGCACAGTGAATGAGTTGTATGGAGCGTCAGAGAACGCCTGGGTGCGGTAAGACAAACCGATGTGCGAATCTTCAGTCAGCAGCAGGTAGCGTTGTTCGATGATCGGCCGCTCGATCGGCGCATCGTCCCAGAAGTTCGGCACGATCTCGGCAGTCGGCTGCGAATAGAGAATGCCGCCCATGACGTTCTTCGCGCCTGCGAACGACCCACGTTCGAGGACGACGACTTCCAGCCCTGCTCGCGCCATCGTCAGCGCGGCAGCGACTCCAGCCGGTCCCGCACCAACGACGATCGC
>JBGSWU010000030.1:0-3887 GCA_041751795.1 Thermomicrobiales bacterium | reverse complement strand
AACTCGCGACGCAGCCACACGTGCTGCGAACATCGGAATCCGCGTCGACAGCTGCCGATTCCCGCGTCGGTCAGTCGATCACCGACGTTCTCCGCGCCGACGGATCAATAGCCAAGTCTGGTCAGACTGATTCAACGGTGCAGGTTGGCAGCTTTAATGTCGTCACCGAGCACAACATCGCTGCTCCATTCCAGGCCTGGGGTGAGTCCCAGGTGTATGAATGGCTCTATGTGCTCGGTCATCCGTTGACCGAGCCGTACTGGGTCGATTCGGTTGTCGATGGAACGCCGAAGCGTATTCTTGTCCAGGCGTTCGAGCGTCGGATCCTCTCATTCACGCCCGACAACCCTGTCGAATGGCAAGTTGAATCTGGCAATGTTGGCCAGCATTATCGTGCCTGGCGCGGACTCAGTCAGCCCGCCGACGTCGCGCTGGCACCGCTGGTGTCGAGCATTCCGTTTGGAGAAGAGATCGTCGCCGCTGCGCAATTGGCCGCAGTCGATCCGTATCTTCTCGCCGCGGTTGCTGAAGTGTCATCGGCTGGTGATCCATTCCTGGCGACCGGTGGTGGACGACGAGGTCTGCTCGGGGTCCGAACCGACATCGCCCCGACAAGCGACGATCCATCAGCGAACGCGGTAGTCGGCGCTCAGGAACTCTCGCGACTCCTTGCCACCCACGGTGACGAAAGGTCTGCACTGGCCACTTATCACGGTGCGACAAGCGATTCATCGGCGTCATTCGCGGAAGCCGTTGTGGCGACGCGCGATGCATTGCGGTCGCTGCAAGCATTCCCGGTTGAAGTCGGAAACGTCTATCAACCACTGGTGCAGGTTAGTTCTGGATCAGCAGCGGTCTTCGCCGACGGCTACGACGCGGCATGGTGGTCGCGCAACCTGATATGGACAGCATCCTGGGGCGGAACGGTTCCAGGTTGGGATCGTGACCCGCTGGGTTACTACTGTGTCGCCCCAGGATACGAAGCCGGTGACCGGCTCCGGCTGGTGGCAAACGGCAATTCGATCGACTGCACAATCGGCGGAAAAGCGGAAGCGACAGGACTGGGGGTCGCCGGAGCCGGTGTCGTCGCCCTGACGCGGGGTGCATTCGATGCGCTGGGACTCAATGGCAACAACAGCGTTCGTGTCTATCATCTTGGTCCCGCCAGTGGCCAGCGAACTTCATCCGCGAGCGTGATCAATGGTGGCCCTGCTGCGTACTATGCGTCCGGATACGATGTCGCATGGTGGGAACGCACGATGTACCTGTACCAGAGTTGGGGAACTGCCGTCGCCGGCTGGTCCGTCGACCCTAATGGATTCTACTGCGTCCATCCTGGCTACAGCGTCGGCCAGCGACTGCGCCTCGTTGCGAACGGTGTCACCCTCGACTGCACGATCGGTGACACGGTTCAGCAACAGCATCTCGCGATGTGGCAGTCGCGCTGGGCGATAGAGATGTCGTGGGACACCTTCGTTGCCCTAGGCCTCCCCGCGAACAACAGCGTCGAGGTGTTTGCACTGAGGTAAGAGATGATACGTTTCAGATGGCTGGTGTCCTGTCAGTAAACTACCGGGTACCAGCCGCCTGATCGTTGTCTTCTGGCATCTCCGCATGGAGCCTCGATGTTTGATACCCCGATACTTGGACTGATCGTTGCCGTCGCAGCCATCGCGACGATTGCTGACACCTGGCGCGACCGTGCGGCGCTGTTTGACGAACGCTTCACCGCCGACGAGCGACAACGGATTCTCCGGCTGGCGATGTTCGTCCTGCTTCCGCTCAGCGTCCTCGCCCACGAGGGTGGTCACGCGCTGTTCGTGAAGATCTACGGCGGTGAGATCGTCGATTTCGGCTTCTACATGGTGTACGGCTTCGTCGCCCATGTCGGCATCTACACGCCACTGGAACTGGCGATCATTGCGTTTTCGGGATCGGCCATCAACATCATCCTCGGAGTCGGGGCCTTCCTCATCGCCTGGTTCGTCCCGTTTCCACGTCGCCCGGCGATAAGCTACGTCCTGTTCGTCTTCACCGCGCTAGAACTGTTCAACGCACTCATCTTTTATCCCGTTTTCGACGCATTGGGCGGCATTGCCGGAGACTGGAGCACGATCTATACACGCGAGACGCCCGTATTCAGTAGCCTGATAGGCTTGATGCACGTTTCGTTGCTGATCGCAGCGATCGTGATCTGGCGAAGCCAACGGTTTCAAGTTGGATACGCTGAACGAACGGGATTGCGCCGCGTGAGACCGAGACGAGACGGTGACGATTTGTCTGATGCAGACGAGCAGATTGAGCTGACCGGCATCCTGACGGTCGCGGCATCTCTCGCAGCCGATTCCTGGCGGCATCAGGTCCATTTGACGTCCGATTCACAGGCAGGCGGCGCACAGGCAATCATCCGCTGGCAGTCAGACGGGTTCCAGCGCGCATTGCTCGTCCACGCGACGCTATCGAGCGACCCGAACCAGCACGTCGAAGTGCACGCGGCGATCGAACCAAGCGGACGGGAGATGCCCCCGTACGAGCGAACCCTCGCCAGAATTGACGGCCAACCGACCGCTCAGGAACTCGTGCCGTACATTCGCCGCTTCCTCGAATTCGTCGACAGCTGGAACGGCGCAACCATTACAACGCCGAACTAACCGACCACACCCCTGATTTCCATGAACGAATCTCTCCAATCAGAATCAACTCGCGAGTCGATGCGGAGACCGAACCGTGGATCGCTGATCGGCGGTTCGCTTTCCGATCTCGCCGCGTCATCCAGTAGGTGCTGTCAGAGAAATGCAGGACTTCCGGGGCTGTCACGCCGTTCAAGCACGATGCAGACTCGTTGACGAAAGAAACGGCACACGATAGACACGGACGGGATGAACACGGAATGCTGGTGATCGTCAGATGCGCAATCTTCGATGGAAACCAAACGACACCCGCTGACGACAATCCCGAGCAACGCCTGACACATGTCTACGAGGGTGAAGTCCTGGGAGCCTGGAGAGCGATTGATAATCGCAGCGGCGTTGCGTTGCTCCAGACCACCTCAATGGCGATGATCCCCGACCTCCTCAACGAGGCATTCCCGAACGCGCGCCATATCGATGTCGAAGACGTTCTTCCTGTCGAGGCTGTCTCCACAGAAGCAATCGATCTGGGCAACCAACCCCCCGACAATGTCCGCCAAACCGGGACCTGATCCTTCACACGTATCGCCATGGACAACCCTCAACTTCGACACGGCACGAACCTCTGTCGATTCGCGGTATCCTGCGCCCCTGATATCCGCGAAGTGATGGAGATGTAACCATGGCCTTCCATACGATCGAGCCTGAACGCAGGACGTTGCACGGGCACTTTTCACGTGATCTTCCGCCAATCCTTGAAGTGCAATCCGGTGATACCGTCCGCTTTCGCACGCTCGACGCTGGTTGGGGACTCGAACCACAGGAAGATGGCGGCCGGCCGCGCCAAAAGTTCGAGCCACGCGATACTGAGTTGGACAACGGCCACGCACTCTGTGGACCGGTCTCAATTGCCGGAGCTGAACCCGACATGACGCTCGAGATTCGGATCGGACAGATCCGAACCGGAGGATGGGGTTGGAACGTCGCTGGTGGATGGGACCACCCGGTCAACAAGCGTCTGGGCCTCGTCGACCAACCATTTAGTCACGCATGGACACTCGATGATGACCAGGGAACTGCCACGAACCAGTTTGGACGGACGGTGACGTTGCGTCCGTTCTTGGGCGTCATGGGCATGCCTCCCGCTGACGCGGGGATTCACCCGACGGCGCCGCCACGCCCAACCGGCGGCAACATCGACTGTAAGGAACTGGTCGCTGGAACATCGCTCTTCCTGCCTGTCGCTGTCGCAGGGGG
>JBGSWU010000029.1:0-6744 GCA_041751795.1 Thermomicrobiales bacterium | reverse complement strand
ATCACCAGTCCGTCGTGAACGTACGACGGACTGGTGATATCCACTGCGACATTCCTGTCTGGAAGCAACCGGATCCGCTCATCGCTGGACCAGTTTCCGTATGACGATCCATTCACATCGCTCATTTCCCGCTCCAAGTGGCCTAAAGCACTCACGATGAAACACGGGTCAACCAAAGGCGTACCGCGTCCGTGACAGTGGCCAATGATTCCGGCGATGTCATCGGTCCGACGACATCGCACCCGAGAAAACGACGTGACGGCGGGAATGGAAACGCTGCTGATCCGCGATGGATCAGCAGCGTTTCTGTGGCACGGATGACGACTTACGGGTTGACGAGCACCATCACCCAACTCTCGGTGTCGCTATCGACAGGAGAGCGAACGGTTTCCGCCGTCACCCGCACCTGATAGGTACCGAGACCGCTCGGCAACCAGTTGCGCTGGAAGACGGCTGACGAGTTAGCCGGAATGGTGATCGTTCCACCACTAATCGACTGCCAGTTGCCATAAACGATGCCGAGCGGCAACCGGAACCGGTAGTCGAACGTCACCGTGACTTCCTCAGCAACATTGGAGAAGTTCTGGATCCGCGCTCCAAGCGGAAGCAATGCCCCGGCCTCGACCTCATTGAGGATATTGATGTTAGCACCGACAACAACACCGAAATGCTGGACGTTGATGTTCGGGTCGGATGCCGTTGCGGTTGATGTCGCTGTTGCAGTTGCTGTTGCTGTTGCCGTCGATGTGGCAGTCGCCGTAGCTGTCGCTGTACCGCCGACGCCGATGGTCAGGAGCACGGTCCAGTCTTCGGTATCACTATCGACTGGCGCACGCTCGGTCGTGACGGTGATGGTCACGTCGCAAAGCAACCCCAGTCCCGGTGGCGTCCAGTTCGTCTGATAGAGAACTGAACCATTCGCCGGAATCGTCATATCACGCTGGTTGATGGTCACTTCTGCCCTGGCAGGGCAGTCGTAGGTTGTCTTGATGTGCACCAACTCGGAAACGTTGGCGTTGTTCTGAATCCGTGCACCAATCGAAACGGTTGCGCCACCAGCGAGTTCACCTGGAACCTGAATCGACGCACCGACGACGAGTCCGAACTGCTGAAAGTTGATATCTGGGTTCGTCGGCGTTACTGTCGATGTGCTCGTTGCTGTGTTCGTCGCAGTACTCGTTGCTGTGCTGGTCGACGTACCGGTCGCGGTGCTCGTCACCGTTCCCGTCGAGGTTGCCGTGCTGGTCACTGTCGACGTTGACGTTGACGTTCCGGTCGCTGTGGCTGTCGGTGAACCGCCATCATCATCGGAGATAGTGACGGTCCAGGACTCGGTATCAACGACCATTCCATCAACCAAGACCGTGATCGTGATCGTGCAGGTTCCCTCAGCATCTGGCGGAATCCACGATGTCTGGTACAGCACGGTGCTGTTGGCCGGGATCGAGAGTAGCTGCTGATTAATCGTGACTAGAGCGAGGTTCGTGCATTCGACGGTCGTCACGACCTCGGCGAGCACGGCCTCGTCGCTCGTGTTCTCGATGTGGGCTCCGAGCATCACCGATTGACCGGCAACTAACTCGCTCGGTCGCTCGATCTCACCATCCGAAACGACCCCGACACCACCACCACCACCGACGATGTTGACGTCGGAATCGGATGATTCGTCGCCGTAGCGCCACTCGTAGTAGTGCTGTCCGACGTTGCCAGCCTCGACCTGCCAACCGGCGGAATTATCTGGCGTGTAGGTCAGGCAGCGGCGCTCAAAACACTGCATCAGCACTGACAGGATCGATCCGTTAACTTTCACCTCAGCCCAGTAGGGTTCGGTAATCGGACGCCCGGTGGCATACACCGGAGTCAGGAACAATTGCGCGTCGACGAACGCGTCGCCTTCGTACACCGTTCCGGTCGATGTCATGAAGTCCCAGAACGGCTGGGCAACGTTGTGCTGGGTGATGTCGTCCCAGTGCGCCGTGACGATCCCATCGCCGTTGTAATCCGGATTCTCGCCGACATCTCCGGCACGATTCACGGTTTCCGTAATGACCTCTGAGCCACGTTCGGCAACCGGACCCATCAGATCGGAGAAGGTCGCGTAGGTCGGCCCGTTTACATCATCGCGGTCGCCAGCGACGCCGATCTCTGCCTGCACATGCGGGAGGAAGGTCGCATCGCCCACCTGAATCTGTCCGGTGACCATCTCGACCACGAGCAGACCGTTCGTGACATACCAGAGCCCATCGTCGAAGGCATCGGGATGGGTGATTTCCATGCGACTCTTGTCGAAATATTGGACAACGCGCAAGCCACCTGGTGATTCAACATATGACTCAAGCTTGAATTCTGTGTTTGCCTCGGGACCCCACATCCAGGTTCGCTCGACCATATCGTCGGCGACTGGCTTGTCGGTGCGTTCCCAGGTGCGCTGGAAGAACTGATTGCCCGGAGCGACGGCGCCAGCGAGTGTTGAAAAACTGGCCAGGAGAAGGAGTGCGGCAGTGACGGCACTCAGTTGGCGATATCCAGGTCGTAATCGCATGTATCCCCCCATTGCGGCTCGTAGTACGGATGGATCGACACCAGCGCTCGATCGACTCGTTGATATGTCAGACTCCGAACGGTCCTCCTTTCGTCAATCGCGACACGCTGGCAATCGCATTTCAAGCCACGCTGATTCGACCGCTAACGTGTGTCGTTAGCAGGGGGGATTGATCACACAACCCCGATAGCGTGGATTGGGATGTGTCAGATAATGACGGCTTCTCGCAAATCTACGAACAGCCTATCCGCAATGCAGGTCCTAATGCCATGAGGCATTCGTACCCCCATACATTGTCCCAGGCTAATCATTGTGCTTTGTAGCAGCGATGGTTGAGTCAACCTGCAGGTGTCTTACGCCGAAAACGAATATAGCGAAGATCGAGACAATGACATCGATGTTGCGCAGAGGAGACCATTCATCAGTCTGACGGTGACGGCGTACCATTGTTGGTCCACCCACCCCAGGGCATCAGGCAGCGAACCGGCGATTGTATGCAGTACGGACGCGTTCCAGATCGGCCTTCGGCAGATCGGCAAGCTGGCTGATTTCCAGCGTCAGGTCAGCCTGCTGGCGCAGGGACACGATTGCATCATGGTGGTCGGTGTCGTCGAGCGAGTTAATCAGCAGTTCGATGATTTCCAGAAGATAGATCTGCACCGTCGGCGCTCCAGCCGACGCGATCCGCACCTCGTCAAATGCCAGTCCAATCACATCCGCAGGACTGGGACTTTGCGCCAGGATGAGTTGGCGGCGCTCGTCGTCGATCCGAAGCCGATCGAGCGAGATGGAGTTGAGCACTTCACGGACCACCGTGCCGAGGTGGAACAGCGCGTCCTGCGCCGTTGTCGGATCGTTGATGCCCGGCGACAGTGCTTTGAGTGCGACATCTGCGAGCAGGCGTACCCCGTAGGTGATGTCCTGCTGCATCGTCCGGGTCGCCCCTACTACAACAGCAGATCGGGCCGCGACGCGGGCAGCGTCCTCATCTGCGGGAATCGGCCAGATCACACACAGCACCGTTCCGGCGATCGCGTATCGCCCGGGGACTGTGTCGAGGCGCATCATCGCGCCGGGATCGAGCGACTTCAGCAAGGCGTTGTAGTCAATCTGCTGGATCCAGCCATGTTTGTCAAAGTCGATACTGAACCCGTCGTCAGGAGGCATGTCGATTGTCGCTCCGGCGGCGTGAACCGACGTATCCTCGCTCCCTCGATCGAAATCGCGCACGTTTTCCAAGGCTTCGTCGGTGGCCCGGTGGAGGATCTGGGAAATGTCCATCGAATGGGCGCTGTGACTTATGAACGCGACGATCGACAGGATTGATACCAGCCCCAGGACGACCGCCAACAGGATCGACACACTCGGCACGATTGGGTCGCCACTCTGCTCCAATGGTCCACGGACCGACCGGAGGACGATGAGGCAGTAGGTGAATGTACCGACAACGATGCCCATCACACGTTTATTGAACGGGTCGCGAAACAGGCCATGGGCGATACGCGGGGAAAACTGGCTCGATGCCAATGAGATCAGAAGAAGGCTCACAGAAAACGCGATACCGGCAAAGGTCAGCGTTGCACCCGCAATAACGGTCAGGACCTGCCGGGCACTATCGACCGTTGCCGTCAAGCGATCAGGTATGTTGTCAACCTGACCATCAATTTCCAGCGCGATTTCGGCGACGACGACTGCTGCAACAACAAACAGCATCGGTACGTAAAAGAGACTGCGGCTGATGCGGTCCTGGACCGATCTCAACTTGACCAGCATCTTCTGCCCCGTTTCGTTACCCGCTTACCGCCGCGATGGTCCATTGCCGCCCGTCGTACATCGGAAGTTGCCTTGGCACTGAGCCCCATCAGCATGATCGTTTTGTCACCTCGCGATCGGGTGCAGTGTACTGTACGGGCGACCTGAGCATGGGAAACTCTGGATACGCCAGACGAGGAATCCCACGAATCACCCTGGGAGACGAATCGACAGATCGATGACGATGGAGTCCAGATCATCGGCCACACAGAAGCGACGTAGACCCAGCATAGGACTCGACAGGAATTCGACATGATCAACCAACGGTTCTTAACGCTTGCCTGTCACACTCGTCTCGCCTTGCCGCCGAACATCGGGAAGGGTGGGGAGGAAAAGGGACCATTGGAGCTGCCCAGGCTGCCGATGGTTCCTTTTCTCACTCACAAGACCGACGTTTACGACGGCGGAAATCCTTCGTCGATGTCGTGGCTGACATATGAGTTCTCGGTTCGCCCAGAGGCTCAATGACCTTCCGGCGACCTGGGTTCTACGGGTTTTCCCCCAACTCGATATGCCGGACCAGCCCGATTTGCAGACGGGCTGGTCCGGCATGAACGCCGCATCGACACGAGGGATAGGACACCTGCCCGGAATCCGGCTATAGCAGCCGCACTGATGTTGACAGCAACAGCACAACAAGGATCGACTGCAACATCATCCGTGGAGCATGGATGGCCAACCGACTGCCGATCAGCACACCGGGTATCGAACCGGTCAGCAACCAAGCTGCAACTCCGACATCAGCGTGACCCAGAAAGAGGTGAGCGATCGCGGCCGTCGTGACGAGCAGCGCCGCGTGGGCGATGTCCGTCCCGACCAGCTTGGTTGGTTCGAGGCTGACGACCATCACCAGCAAGGCGATGATCAGGCTTCCACTCCCAATAGATGTCAACCCAACCAGGAATCCACCGATAGCCCCAACCGTGATGATCCAGCCACGCCGGTAGGAGCGGTCCATCCAGGAACTGGTCGTTGCCGGATGTTCGACGCCCCACAGGCGACGTGCGATGCGATGCACCATCAAGCCCGCCGCAACGAGCATCACGACACCAATGCCCCGTTCCAGCCAGACGTCGGATAGCGTTTCACCGCCGGATTGCAGCGTCGCAAGCACTGCCACAGCCAGCAGCGAACCCGGCAAACTACCAGTGGCCAGATCACGCATCACGCGCCGGTTCACGGTGCCCTGGCGCCAGTGTTGCCAGCCTCCGACGATCTTCGTTGGCGCGGAGTAGAGGAGGTCCGTGGCAACCGCCGCCGAGGCTGGCATGCCAACACCCAGCAGGAGCAGCGGCATCATCAGCACACCACCCCCCATGCCAGTCAGTCCGACAAGAAGACCAACCACCAGCCCGTACGCCGGTAAGAATCCTGGTTCACCCACGGTGATGCTCACTAATCGGGTAAAGTCACCAACAGCTATCGACTTTCCCCAATCTGGGCCACCGATATGAACATTGACGTAGCAATCGGGTTGGAAGGTGGTTGACGGAAAAGAGAAAGGCGGGACGACTCCCGCCTCCCGCCATCGTTCTGCGTCATACGCATGGGTCATGGTGTGGTGACCGCCCACATACCATTAGCAGACCTTCCGCTAACGCGGGGTTATAGCCGAGCCGTTCCCGTCGCAAACCACTCGTTCGCAGATCCGACTTTGTTGAAGGACTTCACCTTCCCCTGCGGCTGCAGTTCGACACGGACTGGCAGGCTGCTATCGTCGGCAGGGACCATGACCTTAACTCGAACTTCGACGAATCCATTCTTGGACACCAGGTTGCTGTTCTCAACAAACGTAATCTGATACCCAAAACCAAAGCCGTTGTCCATATCGATCAGTCGATAGTCAGACCCCGACGGCACCTCAACGACCAACAGAGTGGCGCCTGTGATCTTCGCTTTGTGATTCGCGTCCTTCGACACCAGGATATTGGCTACCTGTCCATCGACCATGATAATTGGATCTGATCTGCACCAACTCACCCCAGCGCTGGCTGGCGCTGCCACCATCAGCAGCGCGATCAGCCCCATGACCAACGCTCCTGTAAATCGCCGCCGTATCATCTTCGTGCTCCTCTGCGTCGCGTGTTCGTCTCGCTGTATCAAGCCAGTCATCGGTTACGGCTGCCCGTTCTGTGGAGTGCTCTGCATCTGGATACCGACTGACGTACCTTTGGCATTGCCCATCTTCACTCGATGTTCACCCTTGGCCGGGATCAGATCGACGATCATCTGCACCTGGGTATTGGGGCGCAACTGGCTGTAGTCGATCGGGACAGTAACGGTGACAAGCGTCTGGGCCTTGTACGGATCATAGACCGGATCGCCATTGATCTCAGAGAAGGTGACAACCTCACCGTATCCATTGAACCCGTCATCCATGAAGACCACCT
>JBGSWU010000028.1:0-6847 GCA_041751795.1 Thermomicrobiales bacterium | reverse complement strand
CCTCCGCTGATCCGGCGGACAATCTGAACCCCATGTTCTGCCGCACTCTCAATCTGCACCTCGTTGCGCACAGACTGGAAGCGACCGAGGACCACACATGGCGCACTCCATGCCCAGAACCGCAATGTCGGGCTTCGATCGCCACGACCAACGGCTTTCGTCAGCACCTCGTCGAGCGCCAGATTCATCGGTGGAACTTCGGGAACGGCGGGGATCAACTCCCAGTCGAATGCCTTCCAGCGGGAATCAACCTCGGCTGGAAACAATGCTTCGTGCTCAGTCGTTGTCATGCGAGTCCCCTCCGAAGCGCGATCGCGACAGCCTCGGGTGAGAATCCGAGCATTTCTGTCCCATCTGGCACAGCCGCCTCGACCGCCCGCGCAATCGCGCTCTCATCCGTTGCGATCGAGAGACCTTCGATCGCTCCGACGATCGCATCTAACGCTTCCTCGGGATACAGAAAGAAGTCACCCGAGACAACAACGTCTCGAAATTGATCGTCGCACACCTCGAAGTCCGCAACTACCAGTTTTCCACCGGGCGTTTTGTATTCGCCGTGCATGGATAGCATCTCCAATGATCCAGACCACCAGGTCACCGCTGGGGAAACAGCGTCGGATCATCTCGTTCGCTATCTCCTGGAATGATGTTCGTTATCCCGCTAGCGCGCGCCAACGCTGTTCGCGTCGCTTGTCCATAGATTAGCTCGGTGATCAGTATGCTCGCCCTTCGGTCGCAGAGACACGCTTCAGACCAGACCGCAACCCTTCCGGCCGACACATCATCCTCAGGACAGCTGACGCATCGACGCACCAATCTGAGCGATCACGAGAAGTCTGGCGAGCACCCAAGGACAACTCAGTGAGCATAACGATGGAGAGGACGAAATGGATCAACCGCCAATTACTCGATATCCGACAGACTGCTCACCGTCGCGAACAGTTCGACCATTGCCGGATCTTCGCCAACTGCAATCGTCATCTCGACGTCCGCCTGCCCTTCGGCCTCGATCATGTCGACAAAGGTGAATCCGCCGCCGATGATCTGTCCGTCCGCGTCGTAGGCGAGAGCGTACACCTCGACGGCGCTCAGGTCTCTCGTGACGCTATTGATGATTGTACCTGTCACCTGCGGGCTGAACTCATCAGCCACGAAGGCGGCACCCGACGACGTCAGTACCCCCGCTTGCAGCAGCGTTTCGCTGAAGTATCTGCCAAGTATTTCGAACTCGAGTCGCTCGGCGGCCTTTCCACTTGGTACATAGAACGACCCACCAAGTCCGAGGCGTTCGCCCGGTAACAACAGCGAAATGTATGAGGAATAGACACCGAGCACCGTGTTATCGGCAGCATACGCCGTCACCTGATAGGCAGTCGTTTCAGCGGCCAGATCGGTATTTGGATTCTCAGCGATGAATCCCCAGCCGAGTTCCCCCTCGAACGACGACACGCCAAAACCATCCTGGACAATCTCCAGCGGCAGAGCGTTGTCGAATGACGGGTCGTTGATGCCATAGACCGTCAGACTGGTAACGACCGGGTACAACTCAACCCTCGCCGGCTCATCCACCGACGACAGATTGACTTCGACACCGGTTGAGCCGCCCGGCAGAATGAATGACACAAAGGTGTAGCCGCCGCCGATAATCGACCCAGCCTCATCGTATCCAACGGCAAATACTTCGAAGTCCTGCAATGGATAGTCTGCGCTCGTGCTGATGACAGCCGTTGCCGATGGAAACAGACTGTCGGGATAGTACGTAATACCCGTGACGGAAAATCCCGGATCGAGATCTGGTGAAACCGCTTCTCCTGCCGTCAGCTCTATGACGATCGAGTCGGCATCCCGGCCCTCCGGGATGAATATTGATCCGCCAACACCGAGCCGCTGACCGGGGAGCACATAGTCGAGGTAACCAGAATCTGATTCCAGTTCCACGTCGCCATCGTAGACCGTCACCGTGTATTCGGAGTTAACGACGGCGTTCACACCGTCAGGGTTTTCGACGATGAAGCCGAACGCGACTTCATCGTACGACTGAATCTCACTGAAACCCTGCGTCACGAGTTCCAACGACACTTCCGCGTCCAATGCGTCCGTCGACGTCGCAGTCACCGTCGGCGCTGTCGTCGCGGCTGGCCGAATCGGCGCCGTTGCAGAAGCCTCAGGAGTCGATGTCAGTGTTGCTGTTGCCTCAATAGGCGTGCTGGATGCCGTCGCCACATCGACGGCAGTCGTCAACGTGGGCGATGGTGGGTTTGTCGTTGCAGTTGGATCATCACCGTCATCACCACCGCGTGAACACGCGATCGAGAGTGATGCCGCCATCAACAGCACAAGCCACAGGCGGACCAGACCCATCGGTTACACCATTTTCTCCTGCGGATCGCAATCCCCGGCAATCGTCCGAGACGATCGTTGGATTCGCGGGCGAGTATATGCCAGACGCAAGCGCCGATGCAGATGTGCGAAACCTGCCGTCGGTTGGGCCACGCAGGTCAGAATGCGGTTATTATGCGCTCGGCTACCCAGTAGGCGAATGAGATGAGGAGAGACATGGCAACCGAAATCGGGAGCGATACGTTTCAAGCAGCCCTCCCAGATGTCACCAGTACATTGACGCTACCGGGGCTCGAACAACCTGTGGAGATCATCCGCGATCAACACGGTATTCCGCATATCAAGGCGTCATCGGTTCACGATGCGTTCTTCGCTCAAGGCTTCGTTCACGGCCAGGATCGACTCTGGCAACTTGAGTTCGATCGTCGCCGAGCCGAGGGTCGCTGGGCAGAATGCGCCGGGGCGTCAGCGATCGACCAGGACCGCTTCATGCGGCGGATTCGCGTCATCGAGTCAGCGAAAGCCGACTACGACGCATTCGACGCCGAAACCAGGGCGATGTGCGACGCCTACACTGCGGGTGTCAACGCCTTCATCAATTCGACGACGACGCTGCCGGTCGAGTATTCCCTCCTCGATCTCCAGCCGCGGCAGTGGGAGCCGTGGATCTCGGGAGCAATCTTCAAGGTTCGTCACGTCCTGATGGGTCTTTGGGGCCAGAAACTCTGGCGCGCTCGGATTCTGAAGGAACACGGTCCCGAGGGAGTCGCAAAGATCGGTGTCCGCGGCGCTGACGACGGCATCGTCATCGTACCGCCAGGTGAGGAATACCAGGCGGCTATGGTGAATCTCGATGAACTGATGGCCGGCGTTGCAGCCCTGTCGGAAACCCCTGAGTTCGGAGGCTCGAACAACTGGGCCGTCCATGGCTCCCGGACCAAATCCGGCAAGCCGCTCGTCGCAGGCGACCCGCACCGCTTTCTCGATGTCCCGAGTGTCTACTACCAGTGTCACATCGCCTGTCCTGAATGGGATGTCGTCGGCTACAACTTCGCGGGTATTCCAGGCTTTCCACACTTCGCCCACAACGAGCATGTCGCATGGTGCATTACCCACGCATCAGCTGATTACCAGGATCTTTATGTCGAGCGATTCCGCCCCGCTGGGAATGGCTATGAATACGAGTTCCAGGGCGAATGGCACGTGGCAGAATGCTCTACTGAAACGATCGAAGTTCGAGACGGCGCGCCGGTCGATGTCCAGGTCGCCATCACGCGTCACGGCCCTGTCATTATTGGTGACCCGAGCAGCGGCCACGCGATCGCGCTGCGTTACACCGCGCTCGATGGCACCAACCCGGGGATGACCTGCTACCTGCCGCAACTCCGTGCGGCAAATCTCGATGAACTCGATGCTGCCATGCGTAACTGGGTTGATCCATGCAACAGCATGACGATGGCCGACGTTGACGGAAACATCGGCTACCTGCATCGTGGCCGGGTGCCAGTCCGCAACCGTGCCAATGGCTGGCTGCCCGTACCGGGCTGGACGGGTGAGCACGAATGGCAGGGAGACATCCCGTTCGAGGAGTTGCCCCGCCTGCGCAACCCCGATACGGGATTCGTGGCCACTGCTAACAATCGAATCGTCGGTGACGACTACCCACACTATCTCTCACTCGATTACGCGCCACCACATCGAGCGATGCGTGTCGTTGCTCGGCTCAGCGAGTTGCAGGACGCGACGATCGACGACATGAGCTCAGTCCACAATGACCGCATCTCCCTGCCAAGTCTCCCGTTCGTCGCTGCGCTCAGCAAAATTACGCCCGACGACGAACGCGCGAACGAAGCGATCCGCCGCCTCCAGGGTTGGGACGGCGACATGGACAAGAACGAAGTCGCGCCAGCGATCTATGCCGCCACCCGGGAAAGCCTGGCCCGCCTGGTCGCAGATCGCCCGTTCGTGGCCGCACTCCGCCAGAATCCGTACAACGGCGATCCGATGCCGATGGGTGTCGAAGCACGCCTCTGGGCCGCCATCTCCGGAATGATGATCGACAACGACACGACGCTGCTCGCCGAGGGTGAGACATGGGATCACCTGCTGACGCAAGCGATAACTAATGCCGTCACGATGTTGTCCGAGCGTCTCGGCCCAGATATGGATACCTGGACGTGGGGTAAGCTCCACACAACCCGACCGATCCACACGCTGTCTGGTGTCTTTCCTGACCTGGCCGAGACGCTGAATCCACCATCAGTCTCAATCGGCGGCGACAGTGACACTGTTCAGGCGGCTGGAACCTTTCCTGGTCAGAACTTCCATGTCAACGGCACATCGGTGACGCGCTACGCCTTTGATCTTGGTGACTGGGATAGCTCCGCCTGGGTTGTTCCGCTCGGAGCATCCGGCCACCCTGGTAGCCCGCACTTCGCCGATCAAGCCGTCGACTGGAGTGAGGTTCGTCTGAACCCGATGCTCTACAGTTGGGACAAGGTCGCTGCAAACGCTGAAACGACCCAGCGGCTGGAGCCACAGGGCTCATGACCTCTAAAGTGTGAATCGGCGCGGAATGAATGATGGTGCAACGGTATGACTGACCAGAATCAGGAACTGATCCAGAAATACCGGGCGATGCCGGACATCCTGCGCGGACTGGTTGTCGGGGTAACGGACGATGACGCCCGTTCCCCAGGGTCGGGCGACGACCGATGGTCAATCGTCGAGATCGTGTGCCATCTGAACGATGCCGAAACCCGCTCGCTGGACCGCACCCGGCGGATGCGCGACGAGGATCACCCGACGCTCATCGGTTACGACGAACTCGAACTTGCAGCGCAAGGACGCTATGCAGAGCAGGCACTGTCCGTCGTGATGCCTGCTCTGATCGCGTGTCGCGAGGAACACATTGTCGAACTCGAAGCGCTCGACGAATCAGAATGGTCGTCGAGCGCAACGCACAATCAAATGGGTGAACTGACGATCCAGACGATCACCCACCACATGACATTCCACGACGCATCACATCTCGCGCAGATCGCCCGGCGCGTGATTGAACTCCGGACAGCAACCGGGAGCGCGTCACGCTGAGGATACGGAACGCTGTGTCCGCGACACCGCTCGATTCCGATTGACCCGCTCGCGTGTTGTCATCAGCAGGATGGCATCATTGACGCGGAACGATTGGATCGGGCGGTGTCATACTCTGCTCGGTTCTTGCTGGAGGTCGAACGATGACGTCATTGGAACAGCGAACCATAGCGGAGCATCTGGAATCTGTCGCACGGTGGCGACGCGACAAGATGCAGGAGTTCGATCCTGACCCGCGTAACCTCCGTTCAGCCGCTGGCCTCGAAGAACTGGCCGCGTACTGGTTGTCGCTGCCCGAAGACGACGATCGCGTTCGAGAATTGATCGAGTTAACGTTTCTTGGCCAGATGTTCCATCCCGGTCAGCGAACAGAGTGGGAGATTCCACGCTTTCGTTTCTACCACGGGGAATCAACGATTGAGGGTTTCCTCAACAACCTGATCGAGCTTGCACGTCAGGACGCCGCCGAAACCGACCCGATCGGCTTACCGATGGTTCCTGGCGACAACCCGTGGGCCAGGCAGAAGACTCGAATCCACATCGTCGATCAGGACGAAGAACAATCACCGCCGCTCGACGCGTCCGAAAGGTAGAACTCTCCAGATGGCAAAACTACCCGATCTCAGTGACGCGACGAAGCTCGACGAGAACCTGCGCGAAGTGGTCGCAATTCGCGAGCGCGTCGCCTATGCGATCCGGCGCGCGAGAAAGCAACTCCAGCAGGCTCGTGACGACGACAACGAGACATTGATACTGCGAACGCTCGGTTACCTGACAGATGCCTGCCGTGTTTCCGGAGAACTCGATGCGGCGATCGAATACGGTCAGGAAGCGCTCGATCGCTCACGACGTGCCAGCAACCGCAACGCTGAAATTGCAAACCTGATCCGACTCGGTGAGGCATACAAGTATCGAAACGAACACGCTGTCGCCGAACCACTGTTTCGCGATGCGCTCACCCTGACGAGCGACGATGAGTCCAGCGCGCTGCGCGACTTTTCGCTCCAGCATCTCGGCAAGTGCCTGCTTGAAACGGGACAGTACGACGAGGCAATCGCCTTTCTCGAACAGGCACTCGACCTTCGACGAGCCAAAGGCACCCAATCCCTTGTCGAATCGACGGAACAAGCGATCTCGCTCGCCAAAACGCGCCGTGATGCGATCGAACAGGAACAATAAGAAACGGATCGGCATTACGCCGACCCGTTCTTGTTACGTCCTCCAATGGACGCATCAACCGATCAGGCTGATGCCGGTCACTGCCCTCACATGTTCCATCTTTGGAACGGCGATCTCCCGAGCGCGATCTCGACCGCGTGCCAGAATGCGCTGCAACTCGCCCGGGTCAGCCGTGAGTTCGGCCAACCGCTGCTGGATCGGTGCCATGTGCTCGACAAGCGCGTCACCCATCTCC
>JBGSWU010000027.1:0-2545 GCA_041751795.1 Thermomicrobiales bacterium | reverse complement strand
CAGCGACCAGGGCACTGTCCTGAATGCGGACATTGTGCTGTACCTCATATCGCTCACGATGTCCGCGAAGGATTGACATTGTGTCCTCGACCGTTGGCTCCCCCACCTGCACCGGCTGGAACCGGCGCTCGAGTGCAGCATCCTTCTCGATGTGTTTTCGGTATTCATCGAGGGTCGTAGCACCGATGGCGTGGAGTTCACCGCGTGCCAGCATGGGCTTCAGCATGTTGCTGGCGTCCATCGCGCCCTCGGCTGCACCAGCGCCTACCACGGTGTGCAACTCGTCGATGAAGACGATGATCTGACCTTCTGAGTCAGTAACTTCTTTGAGAACCGCCTTGAGTCGCTCTTCGAACTCGCCACGGAATTTCGCTCCGGCAATCATGCTGCCGAAGTCAAGCGAGATCACCTGCTTGTCACGCAGGCCCTCCGGGACGTCTCCGCGAACGATCCGCTGAGCTAACCCCTCGACGATAGCGGTCTTACCAACTCCGGGTTCGCCGATGAGTACCGGGTTGTTCTTCGTCCGGCGAGACAATACCTGAATGACGCGGCGGATCTCTTCATCCCGACCGATGACCGGGTCGAGCTTTCCAAGGCGTGCCAACTCCGTCAGGTCGCGACCATACTTTTCGAGTGCTTCGTAGCGACCCTCAGGACTCTGATCGGTAACTCGCTGCGAACCTCGAATGGCAGTCAGCGCGTCCATGACTCGATCCCGGGTGATTCCGAGAGAGTTCAGAAGGCGCACCGATTCGCTCTTGCCGGCACTGTGGAAGGCGGCAAGCAGCAAATGTTCAGTAGAGACGTACTCATCACCGAACGATCGCGATTCTTCTTCGGCGCGCTGGAGGACGGATCGGAGTGTGCCGCTGAGCGTCGGCTGCGCCGAGAATTGGAGTGTCGCGGCCTTGCCGAGCGCAGTTTCGAGACCGTTGACGATTGACGCGCTATCCACGCCAAGGCGATCGAACACGCGCGGGACGACACCCCCCTGTTGAGTCGCGAGAGCGAGCATCAGATGGTCGATATCAAGCGTCGCATGTCGACGTCGTTCGGATTCCTGTTGTGCGGTGGCGATGGCGTCCATCGCCATCTGGGTGAGACGATTGGGATTCATGGCTATCGAGACTTCCTGTTCATTTTGACCTCGATCGCGACTCCGCGAGGTTCGTCGTCGGCGTCAGGTGAGGCATCCATCATTGTCAATAATTCGTCGAGCGCACCCGCGATCTTCGTGTAGTCGTCGCGACCTACTGCACGAAGTTCGGACTGAAGTGCGCGGATTTCACCCGTAAGCTTCAACGCCAGCTGCACGCCAGCGAGGTTGATTCCACGGTCTTCGACGAGCGTTTTCACCTGCCGCAAGCGGTCGATATCCTGGCTTGAATACAAGCGCAGGTTCCCTGTCGTCCGTGATGGCGCCACGAAACCTTCGCGCTCGTACTTTCGCAATGTCTGCGGATGGAGCGATAAGAGCCTTGACGCGACGCTAATAACGTAGAGGGGTTCGCTCTCTCGCATGCGGCCTCCAAGGATAGAAATAAATGCAACTTCCTTGACACGGAGTATATCAGACTCTCTTGTTTCCCACAAGTGACGCAACGGGAACCGGCTGGCGATGCGTCGAATGGTGCGGGTGCGTCGATCGAGTCGGAATGCAATAGACGGCGACCGGATTGGTCGCCGTCTGTTCTCAAGAGAGCATGGTATATGGCAATTCTGATGCAAACGAGCCTAGTCGCCGCCGTACGATGGAGCAAGGACGTTAAACGGTACTCGGTCGTTGTCGCGCCGTCGCGCCGGGCGGCTTACCGGAACGCGCCATTCGGATGTTTCTTCGAACCGGTAGTCAGGAGCGACGCTGGCCCAGTGGACGGGTGCCGAATATTCGCGCTGCGGCGTTTGCCAGTCAGTCGTATGCGTGTCAGAGTAGTAGACGACGTTACCAGTCGGTTCATGTGCGATCGCGGTTGTCGTTGGTTGGCGTCTTGGGGCCCGTACCGATTTCCGAGCAGCGCCTCGCTGAAATTGTGCCATTGTCAGCAGCGAGGCTGGCGCCAGTACGGCGGCCGAAATGACCCACAACCATGGTGAACGACGTGGCGAACTCGTGATATCCAACTGCGAAACAAGGGCGGACCCGTTTCCTGCGTCCGTAACTGCCATGCCATCGAAGGCCATGACGGGGTGGGTTGATACGATCGGTTCCGTCGTAAAACTGATGTGGCCGAAGCGAGTGGCCGCGCCGGGAATCGACGTCGCGGCAAACCCGAAGTCCAACAGCGTTGCGGCGTCCTCGTACCAGGCTTCCGGCGTACTACCGAGCAGAACGATGATGACCTTCTGTCCGTTACGTTCCGCGACCTGCATGAGGCAGTAACCAGCGTTATCGGTCACTCCGGTCTTACCACCGATTAACCCATCGTAGACGCCGAGAAGTCGGTTCGTGTTCGTAATCGCGTGCCCTTCGGCAACATATTCAGGAGTGTGCAGCGTTGTCCCTAGGGTTGGCTCATGATCGAGCGCGTAGAGCGTCATCGCG
>JBGSWU010000026.1:0-3262 GCA_041751795.1 Thermomicrobiales bacterium | reverse complement strand
ACTCCAGCATCTGCTTGCCCTGCGAGACCCGTTCTACGGTCAGTCCGGTTTGTACAACTCGCTGTACGAGAACATGCTGACGATCGACTCGATCAGTCTTCACAACGGCACAGCAGGGATCATTCTCTCGGGTTCGGCGTTCTCACGCGGCACCTGCGACGATCCACGTATCGAAGGGCAGATCGCGCAAACCGTGCTTGCCGTCCCGGGCGTCTCGAACGTCGTCATCATCCTCAACGGAATGCAAATCGGCGATCAACGCGGTCCAAACTTCTTCCCGGAAACCGGCTTTGGCATCTCACTGCCGTTCGTCCTCTTCTGGGAACGAAACGGCGGCATCCCGGTCTTTGGCTATCCGATCAGCCAGCAGTTGTTCGAGGGCGGCTACCGGGTACAGTACGTCGAGCGGCAACGATTCGAGCATCACCCAACCAACAGCGCCCCGTACGACGTTCTGCTCGGCCTGCTCGGCACCCAGGTGGCCCAGTCACAAGGATTACTCAGCGCACCAGCGTTCGCGTACCAGCAGCCCAACAACAACAACGCCAACTGCGAGTACTTCGAGGCGACAGGTCATCACCTCTGCTATGGCTTCCAAAGCTACTGGCACAATCACGGGCTCGATTTCGGCGACCCGGGGTACTCGTACCGGGAATCACTCCATCTCTTTGGCTACCCGATCTCGGAAGAGTTCGTCATGAACGGGCGAACCGTCCAATACTTCGAACGCGCCCGATTCGAGTGGCACCCGCAGAACAGCCCACCATGGGATATTCTCCTTGGCAGGCTCGGTGTCGAGGTACATCCATGGCCATGAGCCACTACTGATAGTCAGGTACCGGGATCAGGCATGGGACTTGCGTCCGATGTGTCACGAGTTCACGTTGACATGGTTAAAGGAGTTGCTGAATGCTCTGGATTATCCTGATTGTCCTGCTGATTCTTTGGCTCGGCGGTTTCATCATTGATGTCGTTGGCAATCTCATCCACATCCTGCTCGTCATCGCCCTCGTTGTCCTGGTCTATCAGCTCCTGACCGGACGCCGCGCCGTCTGACGATGGTCGCTGCTGTCTAGCGGCTGTTCAGAGTGGGAACTGGGACGCGATCAAGGGTGACGGCGTTCCAGCGTCACTCACATCCCGCTGGAAATCGTGCATCGCGCGTTGCCATGATGCGCGATTATTCTGCGCAGCCCATGTACTATTCCCGATGGGCCGACGCGTCCATGAATCATATTTTGACGCGCGGCGTGAACGCAGGCGTTTCAGCAGAAAGACCCAATGCTCGCCAACGACACGGGAACGATGCCGATTCTCCGGCGCTTCTTCAGCTACTATCGCCCACACCGCAGACTCTTTGCGATCGACTTCTCCTGCGCGGTTGTTACCGGCATTCTCGAATTGGCCTTCCCGATGGCGGTCGGCCTCTTCGTCGACCGTCTCCTGCCAGGCGAAAACTGGGGACTGATCATCATCTACGCGATCGGGCTACTGGTCGTCTATCTCTTCAACACTGCGCTGATGGTCGTCGTCGGCTACTGGGGCCACATGCTGGGGATCAACATCGAGACCGAGATGCGCCGCAAGAGTTTCGACCATCTTCAGAAGCTCTCATTCCGCTTCTACGACAATCAAAAGACCGGCCACCTCGTCGCGAAAGTGACAAAGGATCTAGAAGAGATCGGCGAAGTCGCCCACCACGGGCCGGAGGATGTCTTTGTCGCCATCATGACCTTCATCGGTGCGTTCGCGCTGATGCTCTGGGTCTACCCGCCGCTGGCTCTCATCGCCGCGATCGTCGTCCCGGCCACCGGCTGGATCACCGTTCGCTATGGCACACGGATGACCGTGACATGGAAGATGCTTTTCAAGCGCGTTGGCGAGTTCAATGCGCGGATCGAGGACAATGTCGGCGGTATCCGCGTCGTCCAGGCGTTCGCCAATGAGGATCACGAGCGAAACCTGTTCGCGGAAAACAACGCGCAGTATCGATCAACCAAGCTTGAGGCTTACCGGATCATGACTGCCAGCATGTCACTGAGCTACTTCAGCATGCGGATGGCGCAGATCGTCGTCATGATCGCTGGCGCCTACTTCGTTCTCCACAACCAACTGACCGAAGGCGAGTTCGTCACCTTCCTGCTGCTGATCGCCGTCTTCTTCCGGCCGATCGAGAAGATCAACCAGGTCCTTGAGAGCTACCCGAAGGGAATCGCCGGATTTCGCAGCTACACCAGCCTGATCGACACCGAACCGGACATTCAGGACGCACCCGACGCAATCACCATCGACGGCTTGCGCGGCGACATCCGCTTCGAGAACGTCACATTCGGCTACGGCCCGGAGAATACCGTCCTGCGGGGCATCAACCTCAACATCTGCGCAGGTGAGACGATTGCCTTCGTCGGCCCATCCGGCGCAGGGAAGACAACGATCGCCTCACTGCTGCCGCGCTTTTACGAAATCGACTCCGGCAGGATCACGATCGACGGCATCGACATCCAGCAGATGACGCTCGCCTCACTCCGCCGCGAGATCGGCGTCGTCGCCCAGGACGTCTTTCTCTTCGCTGGCACGATCCGCGAGAACATCGTCTATGGCCGCCTCGAGGCCACCGAAGACGAGATCCACCAGGCAGTCCGCCGCGCACGGATGGAGGCTGTCATTGCCGCCATGCCGGCTGGCCTCGACACCGTCATCGGCGAGCGCGGCGTCAAGCTCTCCGGTGGCCAGAAGCAACGCCTTGCGATCGCCCGGATGTTCGCCAAGAACCCGCCGATTCTCATCCTCGACGAAGCGACATCGGCCCTCGACTCCGAAACAGAACGCGCCATCCAGGAGTCGCTGGCCGAGCTGGCCAAGGGCCGAACCACGCTCGTCATCGCCCACCGCCTCGCCACGATCCAGAACGCCGACCGCATCGTCGTCGTCGACGAAACCGGCATCGTCGAAGAGGGCCGCCATCAGGAACTGATCAAGATCGACGGGCTGTATCAACGCCTCCACGCCGCCCAGTTCGCCTCCTACGCCGCGAGTTGAATTCGCCTCGGAGTTTCCTGTTCGCCGTGGAAAGCATCGCCACCCCTGTCATCCTGAGCCGCAGAGAAGGATATCTCCGCGTCGGCATCAGGAGCGCGTCGAGTTGCGCAACGGTGCTTCCTCGTCGACCGTCCCAATCTGTCACGGCCAGGCTATCCTTCGCCGCGGCTCAGGATGACTGGGGTGGCCGACATCACATGAATCTGGAAACACCGTCATTGAG
>JBGSWU010000025.1:0-4983 GCA_041751795.1 Thermomicrobiales bacterium | reverse complement strand
ATCGACTGGCATCTCACGACGATAGGATACGGGACGCTCATGCTGTTACCCCTCGCACGAATCGCCGTCGCGCTCGCTATCAGCACGATGCTGCCACTCATGTTGATAGCATGTGGCGGCGATGGGGATGGCAATACCGGTATCCAACAGACGCCGTCTGCGGTAGCGTCGACACCCTCAACAGCGCTGCCCACGACGATCCCGAAAGACGATCTTCCCAAACCCGTCGAGCAGGCGATTGAAATGGCCGCTCGCGACGAGGATGTCAACATCGACGATATAGCGGTAACGGGCTACAGTGAAGAGCAATGGAATGATGCCTCACTTGGCTGCCCCGAGCCTGGGGGCGTGTACGCTCAGGTCATCACCGACGGGTACAGCGTCCACCTCATCATCAACAGCACTGAGTACGAGTATCACACCGATATGGGAACGGCCGTCGTGCGCTGCACGCCGTGACGCCGGGCGCACGACCTCTGCTATCTGACTCTGGACAATTCTCACCTCCGCTGTCATGCTGTCGCGCCAGCCGGTACCACCTGAAGGACGTCCTGACGCCGGCTCCGTGAATCAACACATATGGGGAGGTCTGCCACGATGGACAATCCGATCACGCCGGAGATGATCGTCTACGACATGGTTGCGGCGACCGATCCGCAAATCTCACCCGACGGGTCAACAATCGTCTATGCGCTGGCCAGGACAGATCGCGAATCGAAGAAGGCCAACGTCCAACTCTGGCGATGCGACCGGGATGGTTCCAACAAACGACAACTGACCTGGACCGGCGACAGCAACGGCATGGCACGCTGGTCGCCCGACGGCAGCCGGATCGCGTTCCTGTCAGACCGCGGTGGATCGAGCGGCATCCATGCCCTGCCAGTCAACGGTGGCGAGCCTCGTCTCGTGACAAGCCACAAGGTACCGGTCTCCGACCTTCAGTGGTCTCCATCCGGGAACCGAATCGCGTACATCGCGCAGGTGGACCCGACCAATACGGATGAAGCCGATCCCGTTCCGAAGGCTGCTCCACCGGTTCGCACCACCCGACGGCTCGACTACAAGTGGGACGGCCGCGGATTCCTCGGCGACACCCGCAACCAGCTTTTCGTCGTTGATGTCGAGAGCGGCCAGCGCCGGCAATTGACCCACGAGGTACAGGATCACATGCTGCCGCAGTGGTCTCCGGACGGCACCCGACTCGGTACTCTGCGAATGACAGGCGTTGGTTTCGACGCACGACTGGTGCTGATCGATGTCGAATCGAATGATGAGCAGGTCATCGAGCAGACACTGGGACGCCCCGGAACATGGTCATGGTCACCAACCGGTGACCGGATCATCTTGTCCGCTGACCCCGATGAAACCGGCCAGGCAGACTGGTATCTCGTCGATGTTGCTGGAGGAACGGTTAGTCAGATTACTGACGACCTGCCAATCGCCGTTGGCTCGCTCGCCTGGGGACTTGCGGCGCCCGAGCGACCTGTCTGGCTCGACGACCGGCAGGTACTGTTCATGGGCGGACGCGAGGGCATGAACGGCCTCTACGTCATCGACAGCGAAGGCGGTAGTGTCGAACCTGTCCAACGCTGGCAGGCCTCGGTCGGAGGACTCAGCCTCGACGACAGCAAACGCTTCATTGTCGGCAGTCGCAGCAGTTTCGAGGACCATGGCAACATCATCGTCCACGACTCGCAATCCGGCGAAACCAGCGTCATCACCAACGACAACGACGGGTTCTTCGCCAATGCACCGCTACCTGACTGGGAGCGGTTCGAAGTCCAGCAGGGGCAGTATACGATCGAGGGCTGGCTGCTGAAGCCACCCGGTTTCGATGCGTCGAAGCAGTATCCGCTCGTCCTCGATATCCACGGCGGCCCGCAGGGAGCCTTCTCCCACCAGATCATGCCATGGCAGGTTATCCTGGCAACTCACGGATTCCTCGTCGCTATGGCGAATCCCCGCGGGTCGACGACCTACGGGCGGGAATTCACCGCCGAAGTGTTCGGTGACTGGGGTGGAGAAGATTACAAGGATCTGATGGCGGTCACTGACGAACTGGCCCAACGACCATATGTCGATGCCTCGCGTCTCGGGATGCATGGCTATTCCTACGGTGGCTACATGACCAGTTGGATCCTGGGGCAGACCGACCGCTTCGCCGCCTGTGTCTGCGGAGCCCCGCCCTTCGACCTCGTTTCCATGTTCGGGACATCCGATATCTCGGCAAACGCCACGAAATACTGGGGCGGCACCGACCCGTGGGAGGAGCCGGAGAACTACAGCAATCACTCTCCGTCGACCTACGCTCATCGCGCGACAACGCCAACGCTCATCATCCAGGGAGAGGCGGACGAGCGTTGCCCCGTCGGTCAGGCCGAGCAGATGTTCGTCACGCTCAGGAAGGCTGGCTGCGAGGTTGAACTGGCTCGTTACCCCGGTGGCAGCCACCTCTTCCTCATCGCGGGACCACCCGATCACCGGATCGATATGTACAGCCGGATACTGGTTTGGTTTCAGACACGTATTGGAGACGAGAGAGCAGGCACGTGAGGAGAACTCAGCGGCCCGATCTGGTCTCCAGTCGTTGTGACTCAGATTGATGGGATTGTGCGTATGAGCAACGGATATCCGCTCATTCGTTACGTGCTTGACGATTTCACCGAACCGTGGACCAATCGGCCTGCACCGGTCGTCATGTTGCATCCAGGGTTGGCCGGAAATGGACGGCTGTATCGCCAGTGGGTGCCGGTCCTCGCCGACCGGTATCGAGTGCTGCGGGTCGATGCCCGTGGTCAGGGAATGTCGCCGCGTCTTGACGGCTACATCTGGTCAATCGACAGGTTCGTTGCTGACGTGCTGGACGTTCTTGATCATCACGGCATCGAGCGCGTCCACTGGGTCGGTGCATCGGGTGGAGGGATCATCGGCCAACACGCAGCCGCCAGCGCCGGGAAGCGCATCGCGTCACTGACGCTCCTGGCGACGACGCCACGTTTTCGAAGTCCGACAGCGAACGTGGACGACTGGCTCGCGCCACTCGATCGCGGTGACGCATCCGAGTTCTTCCGTCAGGACACCGAGCGACGGTTTGGTCTGGAACACCCGGCTCGCACCGACTGGATCGTCAATGAGATCCTCCGTACCCCTGTCCAGACGATAGCGGACCTACACCGCTGGGTTGTCAGCGTCGACCTGACCGGCGAGTTGTCAGGAATCAGTTGCCCCACATTGATCGTCACCGGTGAGCGCGACACGTTGACCGATTTGAACGACGCTGGACTGATGGAACGCAACATCCCAGATGCACGCCTGCACATCATCGAGGGCCACCCTCACAACGTCGGCTACACACATCCGCGACTCGTGGCCGGAATTGTCAGACAGTTTCTTGACGAATTGCCAGACGAAGGGACGAACGATGGCTGATCAACCACTAGTATCGAAAGAATCGGTCCGGGCCGCGTCGCGGCTGGTCGATCTCGATCTTCCAGACGACAGGCTCGATCAACTGGTGACGACGCTGGCCGCATATCTGGAGAATCTTGAGCGGCTTCGCACCCTGAATCCCGGCGATTGCGAGCCTCCTGCGATTACCTACGAGAGTGAGGCGCGATCATGAACGATGACCTCTGCTTCGCAACGATTGAGGAAACGAGCGAGCGACTCGCGCGAAAAGATGTCTCACCAGTCGAGTTGACCGAAGCCATCCTGAACAGGATCGAGCAGCACAACGACGAGATGCGCTCGTATATCACGGTCACGCGCGACACGGCACTCGAACATGCTCGCCAGGCTGAGCGAGAGATTCAAGCCGGACAGCGTCGCGGACCGATGCACGGGATTCCGATCGCGTTGAAGGACAACGTGGCGACCGCGGGGATTAGGACATCCTGTGCATCGATGGTCGATCCGGACTGGGTTCCGGACGAAGATGCGACGGTCTACACGAAACTGCGCGAGGCGGGCGCGATTCTGCTCGGCAAGGCGAATCTCTACGAGTACGCGTTCAGCATCAATCCGGCCTTTCCCCAGCCATTGAATCCGTGGCATGCCGAACGCACCTCGTCCGGGTCGAGTTCCGGCTCGGCAGTCAGCGTTGCCACTGGAATGGCGCACGGGTCAATCGGTTCAGACACTGGCGGCTCCGGTCGACAACCAGCCAACGTCAATGGCGTCGTCGGCTTCAAGGCAACCTACGGTCTGGTCAGTCGATGGGGTGTCGTTCCACTGTCCTCAAGTCTCGACCACGTCACGGTCTTCACTCGTCGGGTCGCCGATGCCGCGATCATGCTGGATGCGATTTCCGGACACGATCCGCGTGACGAGTATTCTGCGTCGCTGAGCGTTCCGGATATGCGCGCGCGGATTGGCGATGGTCTGAGCGGGATACGGATTGGCCGGGCACGTGGCTACACCTTCGAGAACATTGACGCGGATGTCGTCCGCGCAACCGATGAGGCATTCGACGTTCTGCGAAACCTCGGCGCGCAGATTGACGATGTCGAATTGCCGTATGTCCAGCACTGCGTCGCCCTCCAACAATCGATCATGCTTCCAGAAGCGGCGGCCATCCACTACCGTCACCTGCGCGATACCCCCGATCGGTTGGGTGAGGCAGCGGTGATGCGGCTTGATCTGGGTAACAACGTTCCCGCTACCGCTTATATCCACGCTCAACAGGTACGTAAGATGATGCGCGACGACTTCCGGAAGGTCTTCGAGTCGTACGACGTGATCGTCGGACCAGCGAACGGTGTGCGCGCCGGTGGAGCGAGTGAATGGACGACCCAACTCAACGGACGTTCGATCGACCTGCGCCAGATCGGTCCCGAATATACCGGCATCTATAACCTGGCTGGAAATCCAGCCATTGTCATCCCTGCGGGGTTCAGTAGCGAGGGAACGCCAATCGGCATCCAGATCGCGGGGCGCTGGTGGGACGAACCGACGGTTCTCCAGGTAGCGCACGCCTTCGAGCAG
>JBGSWU010000024.1:0-2394 GCA_041751795.1 Thermomicrobiales bacterium | reverse complement strand
TCCCCGAACACATCGGATGGGAGACAGGGCCGGGAACGAGCCCGGCCCCTCCGGATGGCGTGGTGCGCATCGACTACGCTTCGGCTAGCGCCAGGATCTCGTTCACTTCGACATCGAGTGTCCGCCATGAATCGCCGGCATCGTCGCTGCGCAGGATATGGCCATCGTGCATCCCGGCGATGAGTGTGCCGGGGTGTTCGCGCAACGTGAGTAGCGCATACGGCATGGACGGATTCGGGTTTGGCTTGTCAAGCGTCAGCAGGTGCCAGCCTTCGTCGCCGCGCTCGCGGTACAAGTGCGCCTGAGCTTGTCCGTTGCGGCCATGAGCGTAGCGAGCACTATGGCTGGCCGACACGTACCAGAGATCAGGGTCGGCAGGGTCAACCGCCAGTCCCCAGACGTAGTGCCTGTCCATCCCCTCGTCAACCTGCTGCCAGTGCTCGCCAGCATCGTTCGACCTCGCGACTCCGCCTCCGGCTGCTTCGTATACCCGTCCCGCCGCCTTCGGGTGGGTCAGAACGACGTGCGAGTCGTGGTAGGAGTTGGGCTTGCGGTCTTCCCAGGTTGCGCCACCATCGGTACTACGCATCACACCGCCCAACTCGATCCCGACGAACAGGAGATCGGGATTGTCATGATGTGGGGCTATCCAGCGGACATGACTCGTCCAGGGGCGAGGCGGAAACGACCAGCCTGATGGACTCGGCAGTTTCGGCAACTCCGAAAACTCCTGCCAGTTCGCGCCGTCATCCTCCGAGCGATAGAGGTTGCTCGGTTCGGTTCCGGCGAACACGGCATGAAGTCCATTGGCTCGGTCGGATGGTGAAATCGCGATCGAGAGGACACGCTTGTGCGGGATGCTGTCTCCGACCTGCGTCCAGGTTTCCCCACCGTCGAGGGTGCGGTAGATTCCATCGTCGAAGGTGCCGACATACACGCGATCTGGGTTGGACGGATCGACAGCAACGCACTGTGCGTTGCTGTCCGGCAGCATGATCGTCGTTTCGAATCGTTCACCATCGCTGCTGTCGATACGTGCAACAGATTGACCAGTGGCGGCAAAGAGTCGAAGTGGTTGCATCTGCGTCTCCTTGGAAGTGAGATAGGGGAATGAACACCGTGTGGCGGCGATGCCGTGGCTGTGTTCGGTCAGTAACGATGTTGTAGCACGAACGTGGTGTCAGCGAATCGGAAGAATCTCGTAGATTGGTGAGGACCGACTCGTTGGCAACGATCGATCGGCCATTCGGCCCAACCAGTCGGCATCCGCTCCCGCAACCATCCGGCGTCATATTTCTGTGGGTCATCCTGTGGTTTTGTCGTCGTGATGGTGGACATATCAGGCGATAATGCATAGAACGTTAGGTGTGCAGTTTGAGGGCGATTGGTCGCTGTTACTATCAAGAGGAGATCGCCATGTCGACGCATACGAACAAGGACCTTGTCCGCCGAGGCTATGCTGAGTTGGTGAATGAAGGCAACTTCTCCCACCTGGAAGAATTCATCCACGAAGACTATGTCGATCACACCCAGCCGCCTGGCTGGCCAACCGACCGGGCTGGCCTGCAGCAACAATTGCAATACTTCCGTAGCGCGTTTCCCGACATCCACGTCACTCTTGAGGAGATGGTAGCCGAGGGTGATCTCGTAATGTTCCGCCAGACAATGCGCGGCACTCATCAGGGCGAGTTCTTCGGCATTCCCCCGACAGGAAATCCGGTTGAAATGACCGGGACACATCTGTTCCGATTGAAGGACGGCAAACTGGTTGAGCACCGTGCGAACAACGATGATCTCGGCATGTTGCGACAACTGGGAGCCATTCCCTCGGTCGCAATTGTGTAGCGGATAAACGACTTCACTTAGCTTCCGTCGATGTGATCGTCACGGAGGGCATAGGCCACTGCATCGTCACGTGTCATTTTTCGCCCAGTTTCCCAGGCAGCAACGAAGGCTGGGTCGCTCAGTTGCGACTGGATCGTGGCGACAATGCGCTCGTGATCTGGCAGGTCAACTGGATCAATCGGGGTATCGATAGAGGTGCGCAGCGACTTCGCTGCCCCAAGGAGCCGTGCTGCCCGCAGCGGACCATGCGATCGTCCACGCTCGACAAGCGCTGCCTCAGCGATCCATTCAAGGCACCAGGCGATTCCACCCTTGTCACCAATGTGATGACGCAGCAGGAGGCTTTCGACCAACAGCGCCTTGGCCCGTACGAGATCGCCCTGGCGCAGTCGCAACGCACCAAGGGTAGCCCGTGAGGCAGCGATTCCACGCTCATCTCCAAGTGTTGCGAACAATCGCACGCTCTCAGACATCCAGGCGCTGCCCCGTTCGTACTCCCCCTGTCGAAGACCAATCATTCCCAGCCCCTGCAGGACGAGGGCGGTGCCG
>JBGSWU010000023.1:0-1770 GCA_041751795.1 Thermomicrobiales bacterium | reverse complement strand
CTTGAATCCGACTTCGTCTGGGGTCTCCATTACTGATTAGACATTGCTCCAATCCGACCTGCCCCATCATCACTCCTGGACCAAGGGTTTCGCCGATCGTGACGAATTGCGACGTTGCCAGCAACTGCAGTGGTGAGTCGTACCGAACCACTGACAACTATTTGGCGGGGATAATGTCATCTGTTTCCCGATGCTGTGTGAGTTTGCCATCATGGAGTTCCCAGATCTTGCCTCCACTAGCGTTGAATCGCTGGATGAACCAGCGATCATGTGAGACGGCGATGATCGGGCCGGGGAAGTTGATCAGTGCTTTCTCAAACTCCTCAAGGATGTCGAAGGCGAGATGGTTGGTCGGCTCGTCGAGGAGGAGAACGTTAGCGCGTTCGGCGATCAGCCGAGCGAGTTGGAGCTTGCGCCGCTGTCCGGCGGACAGTTCGATGACGCGCTTATCTAGATCGTCGAGCGTAAACAATCCGTAGCGAAAGAGGTCGGAGATGAACTCGTCCTCATAGCCGATCAACCCATCGCGATAGGTCGTGAGAACGGTTCCATTCGGATCGAGCCCGCGACCATCCTGATCCAGATAACCGGGGCGCGCACCGGTGGCGCGGGTGACGGTGCCGGAATCAGGCGATGTCCGGCACGCGAGGATGTCGAGCAGCGTCGATTTTCCGGCGCCGTTTGGGCCGACGATGACAACGCGATCGCGCGGGCCGAGCGTGAAGGTGACGCGGTCGAGAACTGTCGTGCTGCCAAACCGCTTGGTAATGTCATCGGCAATGAGGACGTGTTCGCTTCTGAGTTCATCGGGATTGAAATCCGGAGTGATTCGCATGTCGGACGGCGGCTTCGGAATCGGATCGGCTTCAATACGGCGCAGGTGTTCCTCAGCAGACCGAATGTTCCGTGAGACGGCGTTGGCGACGCGGCTGCCCTTGAAATTGTAGAGCGATTTGTCGGCATCCTTCGGTGGTCGATTGTGACCAACATTTCTGGCGCTGATGCGGATCGCGCGTTTCAGTTCCTTGATCTCATCCTGCTGCTCCGCGTAGTCGATTTCCCACTGGGCACGTTCACGTTGTCGCTGGATGAGATAGACGTCGTAATTACCGGCGTACTCTTTCGTCGTTCGCGTGTGCTCGTCGATTTCAACGATCCGGGCGACGGTTCCGTTGAGGAAGTGACGGTCGTGGGAGATGACGAGGACGCCGCCGCCGTAGGCTGCGAGGTATCGCTCCAGCCAGGCGATGCTCGCGAAATCGAGATGGTTGGTCGGCTCGTCGAGCAGCAGGAGATCGGGCGACCGCAGGAGGAGCGTCGCGAGAAGGACGCGCGCCTTTTCTCCGCCCGATAAACCACTGAACAACCGCTCGCGCGACAGATGGCTGATTTTCAACCCATCGAAGACGATGTCGATGCGATAGTCGAGATCGTAGCCGCCGCGCCGGTCGAACCGTTCGAGCGATTCGCCATATTCGGCCATGACGGCTTCGAGATCGTTACCTGCATCGGTCATCTGCGTTTCAAGGTCGCGCAGGTACGATTCCAGTTCACGCAAATCGCCGACGGCGTCGTAAACCAGATCATCAATCGTCGCGCCAACCGGCTCCGGTGGCTGCTGCGGCAAGTAGCCGACCACCGTCCCATTCGGGATGACGACCTGGCCGGAATCTGCCTCCAACTCGCCAGTGATGATCCTGAAGAGCGTTGACTTCCCGGTACCGTTGGCACCAACCAGCCCGACGCGTTCGGCGTCGTTAAGAATCAACG
>JBGSWU010000022.1:0-2228 GCA_041751795.1 Thermomicrobiales bacterium | reverse complement strand
GCGCTGATTCAGTCGATTCAGGTCAATCCGAAGATACCGGATGCCGTCGTCGGTGACCACGATGCAGGCGAGGCCGCTATCGAGCACCGGGCCATGCTCGGACGAGAAACTGCGGTACTTGTCCAGCAATACGTGCTTGGCGACGTCGCGCGGATTGTCGTTGTCGGCACGAACGTGGTCGCGGCTGAAGCAATCTGCTCAGAGGGTGGGAACACGACGTTCAAACCCTACGACGGGAACAGTTCGGCATTGGCAGACCTTGGCGCAACGGTCATTTCACGACTCGGCAGTGGTGTCTATGCGATCGAGGTCGTCGAAAGCGACGCTGGGCCGGTTGTTGTCGGCGCGAGCAATCTCGTCGATTTCCGCACGTTGAATGAGGCTGGCGTCGATATCGCCGGCAAGATCGCTGAATTTACTCTTTCGCAATCACGGGAGGCCCAGGATGGCAGTTGACACGATGACGATGACGGCGGTGGATATGCTGGCCGGACTCGTCGCCATCCCCAGTGTCTCCGGGTACGAAGCGTCTGCCGTCGACTGGCTCTGCCTGACGATGCGCGACCTTGGCTATGCAACGTCGATCGATGGTGCAGGCAACGCCGTCGGATCGATTGGGAATGGCGAACGCGAGATTCTGCTGCTCGGTCATATTGACACCGTTCCAGGCGATATCCCGGTCCGGATCGAGGACGGCATCCTCCACGGGCGCGGAGCGGTCGACGCGAAGGGGCCGTTGGCCGCATTCGTTGCTGCCGGAGCGCGAGCACGGTTGCCAGAGGGTGTCCGTCTGACGGTCATCGGCGCGGTCGGTGAAGAATCGTTCGGCTCGCCGGGCGCATCATGGCTCTGCGAGCACTATCCGGCGCCGAGTGCCGTCATCATCGGAGAGCCAAGCGGTTGGGATGGACTTGTCCTCGGCTACAAGGGATCGGTCGGCCTGACAGCAACGGTCACGACAGGTCTGACTCATTCAGCCGGACCAGAAGCGACCGCACCAGAGCTGGCGATCCGCGCCTGGGCGCAATTGACGGAATGGCTGGCAGTTCAGAACAACAACGCTCCGGCTGGCTTCACGACAATCGACGCGACACTTCGCAGCATCAACACGACTAGTGATGGTCTGCACGAGAAAACAACGATGGAGATCACGTTCCGCCTTCCGCCAGGAACGAGCATCGCCTGGCTGCGCGAACACGTTAACGATCTATCGTCCGATATCATGCTGGATTGGCGACCGAATGCCGAAGCCTACCGGGTTGACAAGCGATCGCCACTCGTCGCGCCATTCCTGGCGGCAATCCGAGCCACCGGTGGCCAGCCGCGATTGAAGGTCAAGACCGGCACGTCGGACATGAACCTCGTTGGACCAGCCTGGAACTGCCCAATCGTTTCCTACGGCCCCGGCGATGCCAGCTTCGATCACACACCTAACGAGCAGATCCCGCTCGTCGAGTTCGAACGTGGCATCGATGTGCTCGTGAGCGCAATCGAGCAATGGGCGGGATCCGCGAACCGGGGTTCGGCTACGAGGATGGTTCAGTCGTGACGGTGACGACCATCCAGGCTGCCACGCCACGAATCTCGAATCCCGAATCCCGAACCCTGGGTGTCCTCGTTTCCCATCTGCGCGAAGAAGAGAAACTGATTCTTGCGGCAGCGAAAGAGGTGGGCGTCGAGACCGTCGTCCTGCAAGACCGGATATTGGCACTTGACCTGTCGAGTCCGGAGCCGCCCGCCGTTGATGTCGTTCTCGATCGCTGCGTCGCGCACACACGCGGATCCTATGCACTGCGGATCTTCGAAGGCTGGGGAATACCAACGATCAATCCGAGCGCAGCCGTCGCCATCTGTGACGACAAAGCGTTGATGTCGCTGGCGTTCGCGACAGCCGGTGTGCCGTCGCTGCGAACGGCGATTGCCTTTACGATCGAGAGCGCGATGGCGATCGGTGAGCGCTTCGGTTACCCACTTGTCATCAAACCGGTCAGCGGCTCGTGGGGCCGACTGCTCGCGCGCGCAAACACGCCTGATGCGCTGAGGACGATCCTTGAACAGAAGCGCGCCCTCGGCGGGCCGCAGCACTCGGTCTTCTACATCCAGGAGTACATCAACAAGCCGGGCCGCGATATCCGCGTCTTCTACGTCGGCGGCGAGGTGATCGCAGCGTCATATCGGAACGCCGAGCACTGGATTACCAACGTCGCTCGTGGCGCAACCTCGACCGC
>JBGSWU010000021.1:0-2414 GCA_041751795.1 Thermomicrobiales bacterium | reverse complement strand
CCGGTTGATTCGAGGGCGCGGGTGAGGGTCGTCACTGAGAATGTGGTCAGGTGTCGAGGCGGATCGTAGCCAATCCAGCGACGTCCGAGGACACGGGCCTCAATCGAATCCGAGTTCGGTAGCCAGAGGATCAGCGTGCCGCCGGGTGATAGCACGCGTCGGATTTCACGGAGCGATGCGATGGGATCGCGAACGTGCTCCAGCGTGTGCGACAGGATGATCGTGTCGAAACTCCCGTCGAGAAATGCCGCATCCTCCAGCATCCCCTGATGGACCGTCAAACCGCGTTGTCGTGCGATGCTGGCTGCGAGTTCGCCCGGCTCGACGCCGGTAACGTCCGGGTTGCCCTGGCGTCGAATTGCAAGGAGCAGATCGCCTGTCGCACAGCCGACATCGAGCACTCGTCGAGGTGGTTCAATCATCGGCCAGAGCTTTCGAACCGAACGGCGCTCCAGCCAGCCCTTTGCCATCCCCGAGAGTCCTGGACGGGTGTGTGGCTGGTAGTTTTCGGCGTAGGCGGCAGCAAGTTCAGCGTCGGTCGGCTGGGGATGGAGACGGAGCAGTCCACAGGACGTACAGCGGACAAGTTGGTGGGATTCGGTGGGCTTAAACCCCTCCCCAACCACTCCCCTGTGAAGGGAGGGGCTTTTGCCACCAGCAACTGAAGGCCCCTCTCCCCGTGGGGGAGGGGTTGTTGGGGGGTTCGGAAACGCCAGCACAACCCGCCCACTCTGCCCACCACACAGTGGGCAGACGAATCCGTCAGTCATCTCGATGCAGGACCTTACGGACGGAGTAGTCGCGCGGGTGGCGGCTGTCACCGCTGGTTCTGGCATGATGGGCGATCATCTCTCCCAGCAGGCCAAACACAACGAACTGCGAACCGACGATCATCAGGAGGACGCCGAGAGTAAGCAACGGGCGATCACCGATCGGTTCGCCGAGGACGAGTTTCAGGAAGGCGAGATAGGCGTCGATGGCGAACCCGAGACCGAAGGTGAGCAGCCCGATCAAACCGAAGAGGTGCAACGGGCGGCGGGTGTACTGGGTCAGAAAGACGACGGTGAGCAGATCGAAGAAACCGCGGATGAACCGGCCCGGACCGAACTTGCTGTGGCCGAACTTCCGCGATCGATGCGGCACGCGAACCTCGGCAACCTTGAACCCACGAAAATGGGCGAGGACCGGGATGTAGCGGTGCATCTCGCCGTAAAGCGGCACTTCCTCGACAACTTCGCGGCGGTAAGCCTTGAAACCACAGTTGAAGTCGTGCAGCGGGACGCCGGAAACGACGCGGACGACGCGGTTGAACAGGGCCGACGGTAACGTCTTCGAGAGCGGATCCTGGCGGTCGGACTTCCAGCCTGAAACGAGATCGGCGTCGTCGGATAGGAGCGGGGCGAGCAGCGTCGGGAACTCGGCTGGTACGTCCTGCAGGTCAGCGTCGAGGGTAATGATGTATTCGCCGGATGCCGCCGCGAAGCCAGCCGCGAGTGCTGCGGACTTCCCGAAGTTACGTCGAAGTTGAATCGCCTGGACGCGCGGGTCGGCCTCGTGCAGGTCGCGAAGCACACTGAACGATCCATCGGTCGATCCGTCATCGACAAAGATGATCTCCGCGTTACCAGGCAACGTCAGATGCGACAGTGCCGTGCTGATCTCCTGATGGAGTGGCCGCAGGCTCTCAGCCTCGTTCAGCAGGGGTACGACGACCGATAGCGTCGTGTCACGTGTCGAATACGGAATGCTGTGTTGTCGGGGCTGGAGATCCAGCACGTCAGACACGTTCATTCTGTGAAGATACTCCGTCGGCGCGCCAACGCCAATGTACGTGCCAATACGGATAGCCAGACGATCCCGCTGAGGGCGGTGACGCCGATGTAAAACAACCAGCCTTGTGGGCGAAAGGTCAGTTCGATGTTTTGTGCTCCGGCAGGAACGTTGAGTGATTGAAGGACGCCGTCATACTCGTTAAGCGTAGCGTCATTCCCATCGATCTTGGCTAACCAGCCGGGATACGCGGTCTGCGAGACGATCAATTGACCGCCGGGGAAATTGGCGGGCAACGTCAGGATCAGTCGGTCGGATTCAGGCTGTTCGATGTCGACTGGCACGTCGCTCCCTGTGATCCATGCACGCGGGAGTGGTTCAGGCGCTTCCCAGACGACGAGCCCGGTACTCGTTCTCAACGCTTCGCGATACCCGGCAGGCGCGCCCTGGTCAACTCCAGCGATAAGGTAGCGGACGTTGAGGCTACGGTACTCGTCGGACAAGCGGTCCTGCCGGGCGCGAGAAAGATAGTCGTCATACTCGGCCACAGCGAGCGGGTCAACCAGCCCACCGATCGCGTCCAGACCGGTGAGTTGGGCGGTGTTCGGCTGCCAGTTGGGAGCGATCGATTCGATGCGGAATGG
>JBGSWU010000020.1:0-2826 GCA_041751795.1 Thermomicrobiales bacterium | reverse complement strand
CTCGCGATGAACAGTCCCAGCCCCCAGCCGCGCGCGCCGCTCGCCACCGCCGCCGTCCCGCGCCGGAACGGCTCGAAGATCGCCGCCCCTTCATCCTCGCCAATCCCAATCCCAGCGTCCGTCACCGTCAGCAACCCGTGGTTGTCCACTACTCGCGCCGTCACCCGCACCTCGCCGCCGTCCGGAGAATACAGCAGCCCGTTCGTCACCAGCGCCGTCAGTGCCGCCTCGATCCAGGTCGCGTCCCAGATCCCGTGCTCCGACGACTCCACCTCGATCACCAGCCTCCGCCCCAGCCGTGGCGGCAGCGTCTCATCGAATTTCGTCACCACCTGTTCAGCCAACACGCCCAGCTCAACTGCCTGCCAGGACATCACCGCGTCGTCCCATTGCAACCGGCAAGCAGCAAAGGACTGTTCCAGCAACGCCTCAAACCGTCGTGACTCCTGATCCAGAACCGTCGCATAGCGCGCCAGCCGCTCCAGATCAACCTCAGCCCGCGCCAGCTTCCTGCCCAGCAGTTGACTGTAGCCCCTGATCACCGACAAGCGTGTCCGCATCTCCATCTCGACCCCACGCAGCAATTGCCGATTCGCGTCATCAACCGCAGTCTCCGTCGGATATCTCCATCGATGGCGGGTCATCACGCACTCACTCTCGTTGCCACGAACGGTCATGTTTGTGGCAATGGCTCCACCAATCCCATAGGCCCCGTTTCATCACTGCACGCACATCGAATGCCGCAACGCTCCACTGCGCACCAGCGCCGTCGTCCAGCCCACCGCCACGACTCCTAGCAACGATCTAACCAGCGCGTCCCGTCTCGTCCCGGCGGCTGATTTCAGTGTGCAATGCCCTGACGCAGATCACCACTTACGACACTGGCGACGATCTTGCTCTTACAAGGAGTGACCGAACACACGCATCAATCGTGAATCGCGCGATCGACACGGGGCCTGGAGTCTGGAGTGACTGATTACGACTTGATCAGCCGGTGTGCGCTGAGGGATACGACTGCCCTGGAGCAGTTATACGATCGACATGGTTCACGTGCCTTCGGACACGCGATCAACCGTGGATGCTCGCATCCGCAAGCTGAAGACGTGGTTGAGCGCGTGTTCATGACGATCTGGCGACGGGCACGCCACTTCACGCCCGCACGCGTTGCGACCGACAGCTGGTTCCTGCCGCTCGTCCAGATCGAATGCGAACGCATCCTGCGTCAACCCAGCCCCATCGCCCTCGATCCCCCCGACGACCCACACCAGGCCACCGGCGACTGACCACCAACCGCCTCCCACCAGCAACCTGAACGCGTCACACCCCCGACGAGCGCGACTCCCGATGGCACGTGATCTGCATATGGAACCACCAGGAACCAATCATCTCTTTCCTCCGGCACACTCGCTGCAATCAGATTGCAGACCGGTCAAGATACAATCCCCACCTCCATACCCATTCTCAACACGTAGGGCCGGTGCAGTTGCACCGACCCTACGGCTACCCCGCTATTCCTCTGTCACTGCCTGGATGCAGTATGGCAATGCAACGTTCATGCCGCCGTTTCCCGGACAACCGGAGGGATCGCGCGTCCCTGCCGGCGGAGGAAGGAATCGTTGTGGTGTCGCAGAGGCTCCAGAAGGGTGCGAGGTCTTGCGCGAGGGTGTCATCAACCCTCAGCACGATCCGGGCCACACCTCTCCCTGCCCTCTGCCCCTCTCGGGCAAAGCCAACGATGCACCGTTAGAACACACCCAGCAGCCACAGCAGCAGAATGATCAACAGGATCGCCGCAAGCCCACCACCCGGCGCATAGCCCCAATTGCGACTGTGTGGCCAGGTCGGAACCGCCGCCACGAGCAACACGATAACAATGATGATCAGGATCAGTGGCATTGATGGCGTCCTTTCCTCGATCAACGGCGTCGTCACACCGCTGTTGCAAGCACAAACCACGCCAACTGGTCGACGGGCCATCACGGCGCGCGTGACCGCCACAGCATCGTCCCCAGCGGCACGTGGTCTGCATACAGCGCGTCAGGCTCGCCTCGGTCGATCGTTGCAGGAGGAGGCCCAATGTCCAGTGATCAGCCGACGCCACCCGCGCACCTCGACGAGAAGGGCATACGCTTGTGGCAGGCATTCATTGAGACCGGGACACGCTTTCGCGATGCGAGACGAGAACACCGAGCGGCCAAACGCGCCCACTGGGCACGCATCGCACCTGGCACACCGCCGGACCCAGCCAGACTCGCCCGCTACCTCGCCGCCCACGAGGCCGTTGAAGTCTGGCGCGACGCCCATGCCCTCGCATCGCAGGAGTATCACGCCTACACCCGACGACGCATCGCTCAGGTCGCGATCACCCCACGCAGTCAGCGCACCTGCCGGTCAGCCAACGAACCAACCTGAGTGGCTCGATCCTTGCGCGCACGTCGCACGTGTCGTCGGGAGTGCCTGGGTTGGATGTCGGTGGCGAGGCATCCAGCCTGACCTCCCGGCGGCACCGTCTGCCGGAAATCTGCACGATCCGCGCGGGAGTTCTGCGCTGTGACTCGCGCTGTTCGGGTCCACCCGCGTGTGACGGCCAGACGCGTCCGTCAGTGAGGTACAGCATCGACGATTGGGTCGAGTTAGGCGGAGCCATAGCCAGCGTGTTGACAACCAAACCGTTCCACACGATCATCCGTGGCTTCATCCAGGGAACAGCGTACATCGTGATTTCGTGAACTGGAGGGAGCGTATGTATACCCGCGTCACCACCGGCCGCTACGATTCAGTCCGTGTCGAGGAAGTTCAGTCACTGGTCACGAAGAATGTGCTGGA
>JBGSWU010000019.1:0-13809 GCA_041751795.1 Thermomicrobiales bacterium | reverse complement strand
CAGCGAAGGATCTCTCTTCCTCGATGACTCAGTTGGCACAAGGAGGAGAGATCCTTCGCTGCCGCTCAGGATGACAGGGGAGCGTGTCGTGGCTCCGCAGACAGCATGGGGGCTGGAGAGTTCTCAGTCTCCTTCTTCGACTCCCGACGACATCCTTGCTCGTGATTGCTACACGCTCCTCCAGGAGCGTTACGGCGACAACGCCGAGGCGCGTGAACGGCTGGCCCATGAGTTGGGGCTGGTCAAGCGACATGGACTGGCCGGATTCTTCCTGGTGTATCGCGACATCATGCTGCTGGCACGGCAGGTGGCCGATGAGGTGCGTGGAACGGGTGCGCGTAGCGCGTACATCCTTCCGCCAGGTCGCGGTCGCGGGTCGTCAGTCTCGTCGATCATCTGTTATCTGATCGGGCTGTCGCATATCGATCCGCTGCGTCACAATCTCTATATCGGGCGTTTCCTGAATGAGGAGTTGGCCTCCGTCCCGGATATCGACATCGACTTCCCCCGTGATATCCGCGAGAAGTTGATCGCGAAGATTTATGAGGTGTACGGCAATGACCACGCCGCGCTGGTGTGTGCATTCCCGACCTACCACGTTCGCAGCGCGATCCGCGATATCGGCAAGGCGCTTGGCTTGCCAGCGCCCGACCTCGACCGGTTGGCGAAACTGAGCGAACGCACCTCTGCCGATCGGCTCGAAGCGGAGATGGAGCGGCTACCGGAGTTCCGTGACCGGCTCGATGCCCCACTCTGGCGTGAGTTGATCGGCCTGGCGCGTGAGATTGCTGGCTTCCCGCGCCACGTCACCCAGCATTCCGGTGGAATGGTCATTTCCTCGCAGCCACTCATCGATCTGGTCCCTGTCCAACCGGCAGCGATGGAGGGACGCTATGTCTGCCAGTGGGACAAGGACTCCTGCGACGATGCTCGCTTCATCAAGATCGACTTCCTTGCGCTCGGGATGCTTTCGCTCGTTGAAGAGTGCCTGGAACTGATCGTTGATGAGGGGAAACCAGCCCTCGACCTGTCCCGGATCGATTTTGAGGATCCACTCGTCTACGAGATGATCGGCAAGGGCGACACGATCGGGGTGTTCCAGATCGAGAGTCGGGCGCAGATCCAGACCCTGTTGCGGACCAAGCCCGACAAACTGGAGGATCTGATCGTCCAGGTGGCGATCGTTCGACCGGGGCCGATCATCGGTGGGGCGGTCAGTCCGTTCATTGAGGCGCGTCGCGAACTGCGATCGACTGGGAGCGCCAACCCACGCTACGACCACCCGCTCCTGGAGCCGGTCCTGCGCGAGACCTACGGAGTCATTCTGTATCAGGAACAGGTGATTGAGGTAGCAGTTCGGCTGGCGGGGTTCACGGCTGGCCAGGCCGACTCGCTGCGTCGCTCGATGAGTCGCAAGCGCTCGTTGGCAGCGATGGACCGCCACTGGGAACTGTTCCGCGATGGCGCGGCTGCCAATGGCGTCGATGAGGAAACGGCGCGGATGGTCTTTGACAAACTGCTTGGCTTTGCCGCCTATGGCTTTCCGAAGTCGCATGCTGCTGCCTTTGCCGTTCTGGCGTATCAGTCATGCTGGTTGAAGTACTACTACCCAGCCGAGTTCTACTGTGCGCTGTTCAACAATCAGCCGATGGGTTTCTATCCGCCGCACGCCTTCTCGAATGATGCCCAGCGGCATGGCACTCCGGTGTTTCCACCTGATGTCAACCTGAGCGGCGAAAAGTGCACCGTCGAGGGGAACGGCGTCCGGATCGGTTTCAACTATGTCGATGGTCTTGGTGCGGATGTAGCTCAGGCGATCGTTGCCGAGCGTCGGCGGGGTGGACGGTACCGATCGCTGATCGATTTTGCGCGCCGGACGCGGTTGCGACGGGAAATCGTCGAGCATGTGATCGTTGTCGGCGCCTGTGATGCGTTTGGCCTGCGACGGCGCGAACTGCTCTGGCAACTCGGTCTGTTCATGCCGGACAAGCGGCGTGGTGGCCGGACTAAGCCGACTGCCTGGCAACTCGCCCTCGATCTTCCGACCGAGCAGGACATGGTGCCGTTGCGCGATATGACCGACTGGGAGCGAATGATCGCCGATTACGACGTGCTTGGGCTCTCATCACGCTACCATCCGCTGGCATTACTGCGGCCGATCCTGCCGTCTGGTGTGTCGCGCGCTGCCGACCTGGACCGATTACGCAACGGAAGCTTTGTCCATGTTGGTGGGCTGGTTGTCTGCCGCCAGCGGCCCGGGACGGCGAAGGGGATGCTCTTCATGCTGCTGGAAGACGAAACCGGGTTGGTAAATGTCATCGTCCATCCGCCGCTTTACGAAAAGCGCCGAGCAATCATCCGCGGCAATCCATTCCAATTGATCGTCGGTCGCCTCCAACTCCGTGAGGACACGGTCAACATCATCGCCAGCGACATACGTGCAATCGAACGCCCTGGTGCGTCGGGTCCACAGCCAACCCAGCCGATTTCAGAGCTGCTGAACCAGGCCGAGCGGCTCCAAACACTGCCCGACGAGATCAGCGAAGAACAGCTCACCAGCCTGCGCTTGGTTGCCCCGGCCGGACACGATTTCCGCTAACAACATGGAAAATGTTCACCTGACGAGCACCGTGGCGATTAACCTTGCTCCACGGTTCAAATGGGTCGATGCATCCAGTAGCGACCCAATCTACATCTTGCAACTCGCTGCAAATTGACATCAAACTGTCGCGAACGATCATCCAGCGCGACATAATTGGCGCACGTTGTGAAGAAAGCGGATATACTTTCTCCACGCTAATGCTGAACGAGGAAGACGGATGCCACGGCAACACGAGCGAGAACAGTCGTTCCGTGGGCTACGCTACCGTCGCATCACCGCATTCAGCAACAGATGGACAACGTGGGGGATGTGATGCTCTGGCCGATGACGGCCGAACGAGCCGCTGATGGTGGGCTCTCAATTGGTGGAATCGCGCTTGCCGATCTGGCGGGCGAGTTCGGAACACCGCTCTACGTCTACGATGTTGAGACGATTCGAGCACAATGTCGGCGCTACACCGGTGCGTTCGGGGATGCTTATCCACAGGCGCGAGTCGTCTACGCTGGTAAGGCGTGGATGTCGCGAGCGCTGCTGGAGATAATCGCGGACGAAGGTTTGTCGCTCGATGTCGTCTCCGCTGGAGAACTGGCGCTCGCTCTCGCTTGCGACTTTCCACGGGAACGCATCAATTTCCACGGCAACAACAAGACGCCTGACGAATTACGGATGGCGTTGGACGCACGCATCGCCTGCATCATCATTGACAACTTCGATGAGATCGACCTGCTGGCATCGCTGACACAGGGTCGGAGCGAACCACAGGATGTCCTCCTGCGATTGAACCCAGGCATTGATGTTCACACCCATGACTATCGTAAGACGGGGATTCCTGACTCCAAGTTCGGTCTCGGGATCGCAACTGGCGACGCCGAACGGGCTGTCAAGCGGATTGTTGAGATCGACGGATTGCATTTGCGTGGGTATCACGCCCACGTCGGATCACAGATCTTCGAGATAGAACCGTTCGTGGACACGGTGGATGCGATCTTCGCCTTTGCCGCAGAAATGCGAGACCGGTACAGGATCGTGCCGGATGAGATGAGCCCCGGAGGTGGCTACGGCATCGAATACGAGCCAGGCGACCCTGAGCCGAGGATCGAAGCGTATGCCGACGCGGTCGCGGCGGCGACGATTGCGGCCGCTGAACGTTACGATCTACCCAACCCGACGCTGACAATCGAACCGGGAAGATCTATCGTGGGGATGGCTGGTGTGGCCGTCTATACCCTCGGCGCGCGCAAGATCATCCCAGGTGTGCGAACCTACGTCTCGGTCGATGGTGGAATGGCCGACAATATTCGTCCAGCGCTGTATGGCGCTGGCTACACGGCTGAACTGGTGGCTCGTCCGACAACGGGCAATCTGGAGTCATTCACGATCGCAGGGAAGTATTGTGAATCCGGCGACGTTCTGATTGAACAGGTGGCGCTGCCGACATTCGAATCTGGCGAGTTGCTCGCCGTTCCAGCCGCAGGTGCCTATTGCCTTGCGATGGCAAGCAACTATAATCTCGCTCTGCGCCCAGCGGTCGTATTTGTTGAGAACGGTCAAGCAAGGATCGTCCAGCGTCGAGAGACGTACGATGATCTCCTTCTTCGAGAAGTGACCGATTCTGTACCCGTTTCATTTGCGTCTCGGCAGGTAACGTAGTATCACTTTCGCTGTACGAACACCTCATACAGGCGAGATCCAGATCCAGGGGGAACTGGCCCGTGTCCGATCACACCGAGGATCAACAACTCCATGGTAACAATGCTTTCGCACCGCTCGATGGCGCTGCGCCAGAGGGCACTGAAGTAGAGGCTGAGCCGAATACCACACTGGTCACCCAGGTGATCGCGCATGCTGAAAAGCAGGGCTTCATCACCTGGGATGAGTTGCGGCAGATGGTAGATCCTGAAAAGGATCTAGCCACGCTTGAGGCGATCGAAGCACAACTCACCCTGCAGGAAATCCCAGTCACGCGCGAAAGTCAGGCATCGAGCCTTGTTGAAGCCGAAGAAGACGCTGTCGAAATCGAAAGCGATGTCTTCGAGAGTCGACTGAGCGATGTCGACCTTACCGGTGTGAGTCTCGACGATCCGGTCCGGATGTACCTGCGAGAGATTGGCCGGGTGGCGCTGCTCACTGCCGAGCAGGAAGTCGAGCTCGCCCAGGCAATGGAGCGACGTGACTATCTGGCGCGGATCGCTCTCAAGCTCGATGAGGACAACTCCGGTGACCTCCGCCCGATTGGTTCAGATGGTCGGCTATCATCTCCACTCGATCGCCGTATCCGTAACGGGGTCCAGGGGGGCTCGAAGCAGATCGGTCGCACGGTCTTCCTGACATTCAGCGAGGGCTGGCGGTTCGTCGAAACGCTGTTCCACGAGGCGTATCCCGAGGCCGTCCCGGACACGAAGCTTCGGATGATGGCTGCCGTTCTTCCGTCCACGCAGATTCCGGAAGAGTTATTCCGGTCGATCGCTGAACGGCTTGGTGTCACGCCGGAAGCGTATGAAGAAGAACTTCGCCGCCGCCGCGTCGAGTGGGATCTACTGCCGCGTGAGATTCAGCGTCGGATCGAGACGCCGGAATCGATGATCGATCAGGAAGAGGCTGCCAAGGTCTTCGATGAGGTCGTAGCGCAACTCAGCCGCAACTACCTACGGATGATCGAGCGTGGCGACCTTGCCCGCGAGAAACTAACCAACTCTAACCTGCGGCTGGTAGTCAGCGTCGCGAAAAAGTACGTTGGCCGCGGGATGTCGATGCTTGACCTCGTTCAGGAGGGCAATCTCGGGCTGATTCGCGCTGTCGAGAAGTTCCAGCACCATAAGGGCTTCAAGTTCTCGACCTACGCAACGTGGTGGATTCGACAGGCGATCACGCGAGCGATCGCCGACCAGGCGCGGACGATTCGCATCCCGGTCCACATGGTCGAAACGATCAACCGGCTCATCCGGACTTCACGTCGCTTGCAACAGGAACTGGGTCGCGAACCGACCAGCGAAGAGATCGCGGCGCAGATGGACCCGCCGATGACAGCTGAGAAGGTCCGTGAGATTCAGAAGATCTCTCAGGAGCCAGTCTCGATTGATATGCCGATTGGTGAGGAAGAGGATTCCAACCTCGGTGACTTTATCGAGGATCACAAGGCACTCGCCCCCGCAGATGCGGCGTCGCAACAGATGCTGAAAGAGCAGATGGAGCGCGTGCTGGGTCAGCTTTCAGAGCGCGAGCGCAATGTCCTGGAACTGCGCTTCGGTCTTGAAGATGGTCGCGCTCGTACGCTCGAGGAAGTCGGTAAGGCGTTTGGCGTTACCCGTGAGCGGATTCGCCAGATCGAAGCGAAAGCACTGCGCAAACTGCGTCATCCAACCAAGAGCCGCCAGTTACGCGACTACCTCGAATAGCGCCTCAAATCGCAATAACGTTCTGATATGAACTACGGCCTCGCTCACTCACTTCTAAGTCGTGAACAGGTGCGACGTAGTGACATGGGTGCGCGTTAAAGGATGCGCTCCGGTCCTCTCTGAACGCCGTGTGGCATGCTCCATGCCGGAAACGAACGCGTGTTGGAACACCTGGCGACGATGTTGCCGTGGTTTGTGATGCGAAAACGACATCGGAGTTATCATGCTGGTCGATCGCGCGAGAATTCAGGTAACAGCTGGAAACGGCGGACGGGGCATCGCCTCATTCCGACGAGAGAAGTTTGTCCCCCAAGGCGGGCCGGATGGAGGCGACGGCGGTCGCGGTGGCAATGTCTACCTCAAGGTCGTTGACGACCTGAACACGTTGCTTCCATTCAAGTACAAGTCGCACTTCCGAGCAGAACACGGTCAGCCGGGTCGAACTCGCAATCAGCATGGCAAGCAAGGCGAGCACTACTACATTGAGGTGCCGCCAGGCACTGTCGTGCGTGACGATGAGACAGGCGAACCGTTTGCTGACCTGACTGAGGTTGGACAGGAGTTTCTCGTAGCTCGGGGTGGGAAAGGGGGCCTCGGCAACACCCACTTCGTGAATTCGGTTCGTCAGGCACCTCGGATCGCTGAACTCGGCGAGCCGGGCGACGTACTGTGGATTCGACTCGAACTCAAACTGATCGCAGATGTCGGACTGGTTGGATTCCCGAACGCTGGCAAGTCCACGCTTCTTGCTGCCGCCAGTGCTGCTCGTCCGAAGATCGCCGACTATCCGTTCACGACGCTCGAACCGAACCTGGGCGTCGTCGAAGTCGGTGGCGTTCGAGGTGAAACGTTCGTTATGGCCGACATTCCTGGCCTGATTGAGGGCGCAGCAGAAGGCGTCGGACTCGGCCACGAGTTCCTTCGGCACGTCGAGCGGACCCGATTGCTGATCCACGTCATCGACGGTTCCGGTGGGCTTGAGGAACGCGACCCTTCTCATGATTTCCAACTCGTCGATGAAGAACTGCGCTCGTACTCAGATGAATTGATCGGGAAAGCGCGTTTCCTCGCCATTAACAAGATCGACCTGCCTGAAGCCCGTGGGAACATCGAGCGTTTGCGGTCGGAACTTGATGGCCGGGTCGAACGAATCTTCGAGATTTCCGGTGTCACCGGAGAAGGCGTTCCAGAACTGATGCGCGCGGTCGCGGAACGATTGCACGATATCCCGCGAATGACGGAACTGGTTCCGGAAGTGGACCACCGTACGGTGACGCTGGACGCCGCCGACGAAACGTACTGGGAAGCAGAGAAGTTGTCGGACCATCACTTTGAGGTGCGGGGCGTCAAGCTTGAGCGCACGATGAAGATGACGGACTTTGGCAATGAGGAAGCTGCTGATCGATTCCAGCGTGTTCTTGAAGCCGCGGGCGTGTCGAGAAAGCTTGAACAGCTCGGTGTTCAACCGGGTGATACGGTCCACATTGCTGGAGCAGAATTGCTCTGGGACGAAGCCGCACTCGCCGCCGAACGTCAGGAAGAGGCCCGTCGTCTGCGTCGGACCAGACGCGAGCGAATCGAAGCCGCCTACGGCCACGGTACCGATAAATCGGCGACGGCGAAGCGTCGCGAACGTCGCAAGCGAACGGCGGGCACGCAGCAGAATTAACTCGTTGCGACACGCATGTTGTGTAAACGATGGGCTGGAGTACTCTCTACCAGCCCATCATCAGTTGGATGCATCAGAAGCCGGCAGGAGTTCCCTTGTAGACCGGACTCTCAAGATCCCAAAGTTCGCTCAGTCGAGAAAGCGTTGCCCTGAGTTCATCCGTTGCAACGAACGTCTCGCGGGCTTCGGCACTCTCGTAGCGGAAGACGACGAGATAGCGGTCCGGATCGTCTTCAAGCAGTGTGAAATCCACGGAGAGAACGCCTGGTCGTGCGCGAAACAGCGCGCCGGAATCGGTGAGAACCTGGCGGAGTTCGTCCCGCTTTCCGGATTTACCTCGCCAGATATCAACGACGACAAAGACAGATGAGGCGTTGGGTTGCATGAATGCGACCTTTCGAGTGAGTTGATGACCGTTCGTCACAATGCTGATTTTGCGATTTGCTATGATTTGGTGTGGTTGTTGTTGCCTATCGGCCCTTCGCGGGTTCTATCGCCGCCGCCCGGCGTCACCAAGGTGTAAACGTGACTCTAGTCTTCAATATTCTCAGCCTTTTCCTGCAGATCATGATGTGGGCGATCATCATTCGTGCCGTCTTGTCATGGTTCGACCCGCGCGCACAAAATCCCGTTTCGCGGGCACTGATCGAGTTCACTGAACCAATCGTCGCGCCGATCCGATCGATCATGCCTCGGATGGGGATGATCGATCTGTCGCCAATGATCGCGATCTTCGTGATCTATATCCTTCAGGCGATGATCTCATCCGCGGTAAATCCATAGCGATCCAGGCGCTCCCATTCGCGATCGCATCAACGTGATACGGCCTGGAACCAAACAATTAGAGCAGACTGACGCGCGCGTGTATCTTTTCCGTCATGCCGGGAATCGTTCTCTTGCGTGTGGTTACTACCCCGCCGAGTCCCGTCGAATGCGTCGGCGACCTCGGCGGGGGTATGCGTCGCTCATTGTGCCGAGGATGATGACATCGGTTGGCGGGAGTACGACATCCTCGCCAGCGTCGAGGCGAATCGTGACCATTTCCTTCAGAATGTGGAGTGCGTGGACGTAGCCAGGGCCCTGCTCAGTTGTCACTTCCTGCCCTAAGCGCGGGAGTCTGGTTCGTGCCTCGGCATACTGATTGTTCTCGTACGAGAGACAGCACAGCAGTTTGCCGCATACGCCCGACATTTTCTCAGGGTTCAGTGACAAGTCCTGCGTCTTCGCCATCGTCATCGACACGTCGGCGAACTGTGGCAGCCAGGTTGAGCAGCAGAGCGGGCGACCGCAACGGCCAAGACCGCCCAGCAGACGGGCTTCGTCTCGCGGTCCGATCTGTCGCAACTCGATGCGACAGCCAAAATGACGCGCCAGGTCGCGAACCAACTCGCGGAAGTCAACGCGCCCGTTCGCGGAGAAGTTGAACGTGAGCCGCGTCCCGTCGAACGAGTACTCTGCTGATATCGGCTTCATCGGTAACCTGTGGTCGCGCACTTTCGCGGCAAATGTCCTCAGGGCAGCGCCCTGTTCCGCACGTTTTGACCCGGCGAGGAGCAGATCGTGTTCGGTCGCGACGCGGACAATCGGACGAAGTTCACCTTCAAGTGTCGAACCTATGACCTGCTGCGGCGCGATGACGACCTGCGCGAGTTCCTGACCGCGTGATGATTCAACGATCACATGCTGGCCAACCTGGAGATCTCGCCCATCGGGATCGACATAATACGTCTTGCCTGAGTCGTAAAATCGAACGCCCGCAACGTCGGTTGCGGCGACATCGACCGCCCCACCTTCAACGACAGGTAAGGCACACTCGCAACCGTCACAGCCGCAGGCGATCTGTTCTGCTCGAAATACATCGGCGACACCCATCAGCCGGATACGGTCCCGAAATCGCTCACGGGCAGCGGCATGATCGGCGTGGGCGGGCGAGTCGAGGGTCAGCCGGGCCATTGCATCACCATTGCCTGGAGCGCTATCCGAGCCTGGACGTTGCTGTCGAGATCGCTACTTGCCCGCTGTGTCGCCCAGAGCGCCCGGTAAAGGTCCGAAATATCGTGTCGACGAGCGAACGGTTCGAGTTGTTCAGCGACTTCGGGAAATGCGACCCGATCAGAGAGTCCGCTGTGGAGCAGCAGAGTATCGCGCCAGAGACCTGTCCAGATATCGATTAGCTCAAACGTCGCATCTCGCTTCTTCGTGTGATCGCGGGCAATCGAACCGGTGATCATGATTCTCCCGAGCGAAGTCGTGAGATGTTCGAACCCTGTTTCGACCTGTTCGCGCCGCTTCTCCTGGGCTTTCGGGTCATCTGCCATCTGTACTGCCCAGGCGATTCTCCCAAGCGAGCTGCGCGCAAGACGTTGCGCTGTCGCCTTATCAATGCCTCGCCCGGCAAGCTCTGTCCGGATCGCGTCAATTGGAACGGCACCCAGCGCGATATTCCGGCATCGAGATCGAATCGTCTCTGACAGCTCATCCTCGCTTCTGGCAATCAGGACGATAACCGCGAAGGATGGGGGTTCTTCCAGCGTTTTCAGGAACGCTTCCGGTGCGTCGGTCGAGAAACGTCCAGCGTCGTCGATGATCTGCATTTTCCAGCGGCCAAGCATCGGTCGCGTCACGATGTCATCACGCAGCCATTTGATCGCGTTGATCGAGAATCGTTGTCGTGCACGAGACTGGTCGCCCCGTGGACGCGAGATCATCGTTTCCTGCCATGCCATATCGGCAAGAACGATGTCCGGGTGGAGTCTTCGCTCAATTCGGCGGCACGCATCGCAGGCGTTGCATGGACGTTGCTGAGGAGCGGCCTCGCAATTCAAAGCGCGAGCGAGCGCCAGTGCCAGCGAAGTTCTGCCGACGCCCTCCGGCCCGGTAATCAGGTATGCGTGTGATACACGCCCGCTCGCGACTGACGCTGCAAGACCTTCGACGGCTGCGTCGTGTCCACTGATGTTCCAGCGTGCGAGTGCGGCGCGATCAACGCTCATGCCGCTCGTACCCGCTTCTTCGGGCGGGTGTCTCGCCCGGCGCTGCGCTCCAGCACTTCTCCGCGAGAAAGCACCTCGGCGAGTTGCTCGCGTTCACGACCACTGACCGTCGCCTCGGACGCGGTTTCGACAAGGTGATCGTGAACTTCGGTCGCGTGAAGAATCGTGATTGGAGTATCGACCATCTCGACCTCGACATTATCGGCGACGAAGACAATCGCGCCCGTTGGCTCAATGTCGATGTTTTCGGATGTCAGGAACTCGCGTACCGATTTGACCTGTTCTTCGTTCTCAATCGACGGGTTGCCAAGTTGCGGCCCTCCGAGGGAAAAGAGTGACAGGAATGGTGTCCGCCGTTGTCGCCAGCGGGTACCCTTGACGCTGATCCTGCCGTGCACTTCGCGGGTCGTCAGTACGATGACGCCCGTGGGTGAAACAAGGACGTGGTCTGGTCGGCGTCCCGGCAATTCAGGGAAATGAATCAGCGTGTACCGGTCATTTAGTCGCGAGAGCTGGTTATCAAGGACGATGTCACTGCGGGGACGACGTGACCAGCGTGTCATTTGTTGCATACCGCCGTTGAAGAGGATGAATCCAAACGCGAGACCGATCATCGCGAAGAGAAAGAACTCAGTCCTGACGAGGTATACGAACCACGAGGCCAAAAGCAGCAGCAAGCCCGCCGCAACCATCGTCTGGGCGGCTCGCTTGCGTCGCTTGATGTATCCGACGTTTCGCACGACGCGCATGACGGAACAACTGCTCCCCTCGGCAGACGAACGTACCGATGTCAAAAACAGGCGGAAACAAGGTTCGGAGGTAGCACGACCGAACTACCAGCAGTCTAGCACGACAGGAACGTCGCTCCAACGTTTTTCCGACGCACCTAAGCGGACGTGGCCCGGATGGGACAGATATGCAACCTGACTTGGCAATCGTGATCGTCCACTGGAACGTCGCGCACCTGTTGGGGCCATGTTTGAAATCGGTTGTCGCCGACGTTGAGCATTCTGGGCTGAACGCAAGAATCTGTGTCGTCGATAGCGCCTCGCCAGACCAGAGTTATCAGGAAGTCGTTGCCTCGTTCAGTGACGTCTCGCTTATCAGGATGGCAGATAACCGAGGATACGCTGCTGGATGTAACGTCGGAATCCGTTCATGCGATAGTGACGCCGTCCTGTTGCTCAACCCCGACACTGAGCTCATGCCTGGCACGTTGCGAACACTCTGGGACACACTCCACGTTGCGCCGCACATCGGGATGACCGCACCGTTACTCCTCAACGGTGACGGTACGGTTCAGTCGGCAGGCTATGCGTTTCCTGGTGTCGTCAATGTAGTCCTGGATCTGTTTCCCGTTCATCCGAGGCTGACCGAATCAACACTAAACGGACGCGTTGGGGCAGAGGATGGAGTGAGTCCAGTCCGGATCGACTATCCCCTCGGCGCAGCGATGCTCATCAGGCGCTCAGCGTTAGACGACACTGGATTTCTGGACGAAACATACGGGATGTATTGTGAGGAGATCGACCTTTCTCAGCGGCTGGCTCGGACAGGATGGACGACCCTGCTTGCTCCAGCCGCGAGGGTAATTCACTACGGCGGGCAATCGACAGGTCAGTGGCCGGACGCCATGCACGAAGCGCTGTGGTTCAGCAGGGCAGCCTACTATGAGCGGTTCGGGTCGAAGCGACAACGACGGATGGTTGCGGCGATCGTCCAGATTGGACTTCGACGCTTAGGTGGCAACGAATCTCCTGGCCGGCGCGCGATCAACGAAAGAATCCGGGAGCGATTCAATCAGATCGTCGAGCACCGATGACTACGGCGACCGAACTCGTGGCAATCGTTCTCACATTGAATGAGGCCGAACACCTTCCGGAATGCCTGACATCCCTGAGAGGGCTGACCGAGAACGTGATCGTCTTCGACTCACATTCGACCGATGAAACTCAGTCGATCGCGACGTCATTGGGTGCTGAGGTTTGCGTCCATCCGTTCGATGGCTACGCGTCCCAACGGAATGCTGCTCTCGACATGACTGGGTCAGCGCAATGGGTGCTGTTTCTCGACGCGGATGAACGTCTGTCGAAAGAGGGTGTTGACGAGGTTCTGGCGGCGATCGGAGGGGTGTCGAGCGAGGTCGGTGCATTCTACATTCCTCGTCGAAACTACTTCTTCGGACGAGAAATACGTGGTGGTGGATGGTGGCCAGACTATCAGGCACGACTCCTCCGTCATGGGCGTGCACGGTTCGACCCGGATCGTGAAGTCCACGAAGTGGTCCAGGTTGACGGCACGAGCCTGCATCTGCGTGAGCCGATGATCCACCTGAACTATGCGTCGAGACGGGAGTTCATCGTGAAGCAGCGCGAGTACACACGGCGCCGTGTCCGCCAGGCTGGCCCTGAAGCGTTGCCTCGACGACGGGCATACATTGGCGCTCCAGCGCGTGAACTCTGGCGGCGATTCATTCGGCTTCGTGGTTACCGGGACGGCCACACCGGGCTGTTTCTCGCGATCGTGATGGCAGGAGAAGAGGCTCGCGCGGTCTGGCTACTCCGTACTGGGAATCGTCGATGAGTGGCTTTGCGACTCCGCGTGTTGTCGCCGTTGTCGTTTCGTACAACGTGCGGGACCTGCTGATCGCGTGCGTGCAATCGTTGGAGGATGCACGGTCTCGGGGCGAACTGGAGGCGATCATCGTGGTCGATAACGCCAGTCACGACGGCAGCGCCGACGCCGTTCGGGCGAGTTTTCCCGGAGTGCTCGTAATCGATGCTCCCAATCGAGGATACGGCGCTGGGGCGAACACGGGCATCGTCGCGAGCGACCAGGAGTACGTCCTGATCCTGAACCCGGATACCGACGTCCAGCCAGGGACGATAGGCGCCCTGGCTGAATTCCTGACCGGCCACCCGACCGTCGCGATTGTTGCACCTCGATTGCGCTATCCCGATGGCTCCGTTCAGCCAACCCGGCGGCGCTTTCCCGAGCGGCTGACGCCACTGTTTGAAAGTACGATTCTGGCGGAGTGGTTGCCGGAAAACCGCTGGGCGAACCGCTTCCATATGCGAGACGATTCAGCCCAGCCCGTTGAGCCGCAGCAGGTCGACTGGGTCGTTGGCGCAGCGATGATGGTTCGGCGTG
>JBGSWU010000018.1:0-7067 GCA_041751795.1 Thermomicrobiales bacterium | reverse complement strand
CCGCTGTCGGACGGCTTGAAGTGGAGAACCATATCGAGATCCGCGTCGCGGGTCTTCTCATCTAATTCGTACGAGCGTTCGATATGGCCCTTGTCGTGGATCTCGCGAGCGCCCGATGCCGTGCTGACGTTGAAGAGATTCTCGCGCAATCCCCAGCGGACGGAAAGTGGGTCGATCGTCGTCGCGTCGAATGCCAGCGGCAGGCCGTACTCGCCCGCGTTGGTGGTCAACGCGGCCAGCGTCGCATCGGTGTTGAGGTTGATCGAATTCGGGTAGCCTTTTGGCCGGACATTGATCGCGATCGGCTGGATGCAGTCGATCGTGAACGATGCCGTCCCGGTGTTGTTGCTGAGATCCGGGTCGATCGCGGTTGGATCAGCCAGAGCGATCGAGTAGGCGAACTCGACCGTCTTGTAACCGGGCGCGGTGCAGTTGAGTGAGAATGTCTGACTGATCGTTCGCGGCGTGCCCTTCAACAGCGCCGTCTGATTGGCAGTCGTGCTGGCCGGCGTGACGGTGACACCAGTGTCGGACGTCACATTGCCGGTCAGCGTCGTATCGACTGGTGTCGATGGCCCACCATTTTCGACGGTCACGTCAATCGTCGCGTCGGCTGGCTGGCCAATCAGCACCTCCAGTGGTGACGTCGTCGTCACCGAGTTGATCTTCACATCGGCCTTGGTGATGACGAGCGTGTCTTCGCTGTCGGTGTCATTAGCCGCGTTCGGGTCTGGCCCGGCCAGGTTGTCAACGCTGGCCGTGGCAGAGATCGTCTTCGGCCCGCCGTTGTTGTAGACGAGGTCTGCCGGGACATCAGCACGGATCGTGAAGGTCCGGCTTGCGCCAGCGAGCATCTCGCCCAGATTGCAGGTGAGGACATTGGCGGTGCGGCCACACGAGATGCTGACATCGACGAATACGACATCGCTTGGGATGGTCGTCGTCACCTGAACCGATGTCGCCGGATTCGGCCCAAAGTTATTCACCGTCACTGTGTACGTCAGGCGTTCACCAGCACCGACGGGGTCGGGGTTGTCCGCGATCGTGACGCGCACATCGGCGGTGTTGATCGCCTCGAACATCCTGTTTCGATCTTCGATTGTTGGCGGCGTTTCCTCATTCCCGTTGACCTTCTGGGTCAGTGAATCGCCGTATTGCAGAAACGGGATGACGATCGAGTCCCAGCCGTCGAAACCGCCAAGCGTCTCGTTGTTGAGCGCGTTGGTACATGCAGCCGGACTCCGGTTCCCGGCGGCATTTGGCGGTCCAGAGTCGTTGATGTTCTGCGTCACGCCGGTATCGGTCGTGTCCGGGTTGCCGGCCGCGTCCGTGTCGCCGTTCCAGTTTGGCCGGACGTTCAGGTTGGTCGTGTTCTTCTGAACGATGCCGGTGACGGGGTTGATGTTGGTGAAGATAAAGCGATTGCTGTTGTCGGTTGGGTCGAGGATCACGGTCTCATCGAGATTATTCTCGACCAGCGTCACCAGCGGCGCGTTACCGCGTGTCGAACCGTTGACATTGATCCGGGGTGGCGAATAGTCGAGGATCACGCCGCCGCGGGTGCGCGGGATTCCGAACTGAAGGTCATAGTTCATGCCACTGACGTGGTTGGGATCGCAGTTGCTGCCGTCATTATTAGCGCCACCATGCCCAAGAAAGAGGTTGTGCCCCAACTCATGCATGATCGTGCCGCCGTCGTTGTTGTAGTCGATGAAGTCGTTGCCGCCAATTTCGCCCTGGCCGCCGGCTGTGCAAGCAGTGTCCGGCCCATTGCCATCGGTGTCCTGGTCCTGGATGGTGCTGATCGCGTAGCGAAAGACCATCCTGCGGTTGGCATTGAAGTTCCCGGGGACGATGCCGTTCCCGTTCTTGGTCAAGTAGAAGGCTGCGTCGACGCCGCAGTTGTTCAACGCCGTCACCAGGTTGCCGCCCCAGTTTGCGGGGCCGCCGAGCCAGTCGCCGACGAGGCAACTTGGGTCATTGCCGTCAGCCCCATTAAGGCCGTCGTTGTCGATCCCGTCGGCGCAGTTTCCGCCGGGCGAGTCCTCGATACTCGTTTCGAGATACTCTCCTGAGCTGACGCCGGGTGCGGCGATATTGTCGCAGTCGGTGTCAGCGCCGTCTGTTTGGCCGTCGCCGTTGTTGTCGATCCCATCCATACACGTGCCCTCGGGTTGACCCTCTCGGGCAGTCGGATCGACGAGTCCACCCAGGTCGAACCAGACGTTGATCCCAGCCGCGGAGAAGGCTCGTTTGATGGCGCGGATGTCGTCGCGGGCTGGTGCTCGTCCGGCGCTATAGTCGAGCTCAAGGAAGATGTCCGGCACGTTCGGGTTGGCGCCCATTGCCGGCAGGTTCACCTCAGGCGTTCCGTCATCGTTTAAGTCGAGGCCGTTGATCTCCCAATCATTGAGGAGGCCATCGCCATCGGTGTCGGACGCGCTTGTCGAGATCGCCCAGCAGACCTCGGCGCTGTTGGAACTAATACCGCCGTTTATGCACCCCGCGGGCGAACTTGCATCGCCGGATACAGCGCCGGTAAAGGGATCGACGAAGAGGTTGGCGTCATCGCCTGCGCCGGGGTTGACATCGCCTTTGTCGTCATTATCGAACGGATTGAGTTGATCGGTGCAGAATGGCTCGTCACACGTATCGTTGTCCCAGACTGTGAGTTGGACAGGGATTAGGGGCTTGCGTTCGTCGGTCCGTGTGAGTTGGACGGCTTTCGTGAAGGTTGGGGCAGAGCCGCCGCTGAAAGTCACGCTGTCCTGATCCACGACGATGTTGTTGAACGATGTGAAGACCTGACCGTCGATAACGACGGCGACGTAGAGGTCTGCCTGATTGTCATCGAGTCCACCGCCGAGGTCTGCGATTTTCGTGATCCGGACGGTTAGATTAACCATGTGGTTGGCTTCCGCACGCGGCGTAGCCACGATGAACGTGGTGAGGAGTGAGAAGACTCCGAGGAATCCGAGAATGCGCATCGTCAGGTTGGAGAACATCGTCAACGGTCCCTTCGATCCAGACGATCGACCCAGACGATGGCTTTCCTGTCCACGCCAATGCAGGCGTGTGCCGACGCTGATTCGACGCTCACAGCGTGCGAGAGCGCCACTTCTTGCCGATAGCCATCGTACCGTCCATTCTGAACTCGATGACACTGATGCAACAGGACGGCGACTCCCCGTAAGCTCCCCGTTTCCTGGATCTTTCATTGACGCTGGCTCACCAGTATGATGCGACCGTGAAACCCTCGGTCGCGCTGGATTCAGGCCGAAGGACGCGCCGAAGGGCTCATGGTATGTCTTCGATAGAATCGACATCGTTCGGAGTGTTGCTCAGGCAACTCCGTTTGGCGGCGGGGCTGACACAGGAAGCACTTGCTGAACGCACCGGTCTGAGCGCCAAGGCAATCAGTGATCTGGAGCGCGATCCGACGCGACGACCACGACTCGCGAGTGTGACGTTGCTGGCCGATGCGCTGGAACTGGATTCGTACGATCGTGCATCGCTGCTTGCTGCCGCGCGCCCTGTCAGGCGACAAGACCCGGCTGCGAGTCCTCGTTCGCGTATCCCACGATCGTTGACTCCAATTATTGGGCGCGCAGATGAACTAACCAATCTGGAGAACTTGCTCCGGAACGGTGGCGCTCAACTGATTACGCTGACCGGAACCGGCGGCGTTGGCAAGACGCGCCTGGCGCTTGAAGTCGCCGAACGGGTTACGGAGCAGTTTGCAAACGGCGTCGTCTTCGTCGATCTCAGTCCGCTGCGTGAACCCGCGCTGGTGCTGTCGACGATCGCTCAACGAGTTGGTGTCGATGAGCGTGATACGGCGTCGCTACCCGCGCGTCTGGATGCCTGGTTCCAGCATAAGCACATGCTTCTGGTGCTGGACAACGCCGAACATCTGGTCGCAGCGAGGGACGGTCTGCTCGATCGAATCGAGGCATCGCCACGGCTCGTTCTGCTCGTCACGAGCCGCGTCGCGTTGCGCGTCCGTGGCGAGCGCGAACTTCGAGTCACGCCGCTTGAACTGCCGGATGAGGATACGACGTCCGATCTGCTAGCACGCTCGTCTGCTGGCGCACTGTTTCTCGATCGCGCGCGTGATGTCGGTTCGGATCTGACCCTCACTCCTGCCACGACGTCCGCGATTGCAGCGATCTGTCGCCGTCTGGATGGGTTGCCGCTCGCGATTGAACTTGCGGCCGCCTGGTTGCCGATCCTTCCTCCGACTGCCCTACTGGCGCGTCTCGAACATCCTCTCGACCTGCTCGTTGGTGGTGTCCACGATCTTCCCGACCGGCAGAAGGCGATGCGAGACGCAATTGCATGGAGTTTCAATCTGCTCGAATCCCGCGAGCAGGCGCTGTTTCGGAATCTCTCGGTATTTGCGGGCGGCTGGTCGGTCGCCGCCGCTGAGGCGGTCTGCACGGACGATGGCGAGTCGTCGTGGGTGCTGCATGGGCTGGCTGCTCTCGTCGATATGAATCTTCTGCAGCGGCAGGACGACGGGCGCGGGAATGCGGCTGACCTACGATTGACGATGCTGGAAACGATTCGAGAGTTCGCGCAGGAGCAATTGCGCGAATCAGGCGCGGAACCCGACATGCGTCGTCGCCACTACGACTACTTCCAGGCACTGGCAGCGCGAACGGAATCCGCACATCATCAGGCGGACTACGAGGACTGGCTCGATCGGTTGCAGATCGACCACGACAACCTGAGAATGGCGCTGGACTGGTGTTCCTCCGAATCGCCTGAGTCCGGGATGTCGCTGTCGGCGTTGCTTTGGCGGTACTGGCGCGTTCGTGGTTACCACAGCGAGGGGCGTCGCTGGCTTGAACTGTTCGTGGAGCGTGCTCCCGATCCGACAACAGCGCGGGTCCGTTCCTTGCTTGGCCTCGGCATTCTGCTGACTGACGTAGGGCAGGGCGATTTGGCGCGATCCTGGTTTCAGGAGGCGCTGCAGATTGCCCGCCAACTCGATGATCGAATCGGAATCGCGCTGGCGCTTACCTACCTGGGATCACCATCCCGACGAGATGGGCACGACGAGTCCGCAGCATCGATGCTCGAGGAGGCGCTCAGCATCTTCCGGGAGGAAGGGCAATCGTGGGAAACAGCGCTCTGTCTGCGTGAACTCGGAAACGTTGCTCGCTTTCAGGGTGACTACTCACGAGCCAGAGCAATGCTTGAGGAAAGTCTCGCGCTTTCGCGGAAACTCTCATCCAGGCGCGCCCTTGCCTGGGTTCTCGGCGATCTCGCGCTGCTGGCGCGCTTCGAAGGTGATATTGAACAGGCGCGGCGGTTGCTCGAAGAAAGCGTGATGCTCTACCGGCAAGGGAACGATCTCTACGATCTTCCGTGGGCCGTGGCACGCCTGGGCGATGTAGTCCACCTTCAGGGCGACACTGAGCATGCGAGTGTATTGCTCAAGGAGAGTCTGGCCCTATTTCAGCTGAGTGGGACGACGGTCGGAATCGTGACGGTGCTCTATTTTTCGGGCCTGCTGGCGAGTCGGGATGGCCGACAGCAGGATGCGGTGCGACTGCTGGCAGCCGCCTCCGCGCACGACAGCGGCTCGGTTACGATGTATCCACCTGAACGCGCCGATCTTGACTTCGCGTTGGCGCACGCACAGTCATCGCTTGGTGAACGCTGCTACTCCGCGATCTGGCTCGAGGGCCGGTCGCTGACGATGGAACATGCATCGTCGCTTGTTGGCTGATTGATGTGTGGGCGTCGTCGTGGTGTGCAACCGGTCGGTGCCGCTTTTCGATCGATCAATCGTTCGCGAGCCGACCGGATATTCCGGTCGGCTCGCGACAACGGGAATCGAATGGGCGCGTTGCCGCTCATGAGGGCTCTGTGCTGCAGCCCTGAGGTTGCGAACATATGATGTCTCTGGACCCCGCTATTCGACGACGTTGTAGAATTCGCGTTTGCCGGATTCGACCAGCGGCACCATCTGACTGAACCACTCTCCCATCCAGGGGCGAGCCATCGACTCCCGGAACGATCCTTCCCAGGCGGCGAAGTTCTCGACCTCAATCTCAGTGACGACGGTGAAGAATGGGCCAGAAGCGTCGGTGAGAATGCGGAAGCGCGGCCCTGGCCCGTCCTCCTGCTGCATCCGCGCGTTGAACTGCTTGAAGTGTGTGACCAATTCATCGTCTCGACCATACTTCGCCTGGAAGACCTGACGTGCGATTAACATCGCTGACCTCCTCTGGTGGCTATCTACTGACGACTCCCGACGATTGCGTCATCCGAGTAGTTCGCACTCGTGTTCGATGGCAATAGCTGCAATCCGATTCCAGTCAGGCTCCTGATCTGATGGTGGCGGCAGGGTGCGGGTAGCGGCAGGCTCGCTCATCGCGATGACGAGATCTTCAAAGCCGCCCGGGGTCGTGATGAACAGCATCCGGCAGCCGTCTGGGCCGACCGTATAGCGATGTGGGATGTCGCGCGGACCGAAGGCGTAGTCGCCAGTCCGTGCCTCGATCGTGGTTTCGCCGACCTCGATCGTCGCGCTACCTTCGAGAATCCAGAAGGCTTCATCTTCCCGGTGATGAACGTGCAGCGGCGCCTCGGTGCCGGGTGGTTCAGTCATCTCAACGATCGACATCAGGCCGCCTGTGGATGCTGCGGTCGCCTTGATAATTGCGAGACCGCTGAACCACCAGCGCGCCTCACCCTCATCACTGGCAACGGCTGTCGGCTGTACGGTTTGCGCGTGGGTTGCATCGAGTGTCATTGCTTCATCTTTCATATTCAGATTCACACGAAAGTCGGACGATGACGTACCGCCAGTGCCCGTCATTGTTCTGGCGCACGACGTTGATGGCTCGCTCGGAGACGATGAGTGCGATACCGCGTGCCTGACTGACATCCAAAGGATCGGCAACGTAGGTGTGTTCGCCCTCGGATGTTGCCAGTGCCAGCCGCACGATGTCCTGGCAGCCATATGCGGACTCACCGTCTCCTGTGATGAGGACAGCTCCTTCCTCGAACAGATCTGCCACTGCCTGGCTGTTGCCGATCATCAGCGCATCCTC
>JBGSWU010000017.1:0-6889 GCA_041751795.1 Thermomicrobiales bacterium | reverse complement strand
ACCAATGTGCTGACGCAGCCGCAGGCTCTCCGCCAGCAGTGATTTGGCTTGTACGAGAGCGCCCTGACGCAGCAGCAATGCTCCGAGTGTGGCTCGTGACGCAGCAATTCCACGCTCGTCGCCGCGTTTCACGAATAGCGGCACGCTCTCTAACATCCAAGCGCTGCCCCGTTCGTACTCCCCACGACGAAGATCGATCATTCCCAGCCCTTGCAGAACGAGGGCAATGCCACCGTCGTCATCGAGATCTCGGAAGATCGCGAGTCCCTCAGTGAGAAACGATTCCGCGTCAGTGAAGTTGCCGATACGTTGTGCGCCGTAGCCCAGGAACATCAGTGTTGAAGCGATATCCTCCTTTTGACCCAATCGCCGGAAGATAGCGAGGCTCTCAATCATCAGCAGCCATGCATCTTCGTCGTGATGGTCTGCTTGCCATGTGTAGCATGCGCCCACCAGGAACAGCACTCTCGCGTACATGCTGGACCATTCAGTTGTACCGGTCAGCGTCTGGACTGTGGTTTGGTGGTTGCGGAGGATGTTAAGGATCGTGGTGAGGTGTTGTCGTGCCTCACGCGTATGGCCGTGGACGTGCCAGAACCAGAACATCGCTGATGCCAACCGCAGGCTCAAGACGATGGCATTCCCATCTCCGGCCTCGGCTTGGTTGTTGAGCCACTGGAGTGCGCTGCGCAGATTGGCGTGTTCCAATTCCAGAGTCGCCATCCACTCTGCCTGATCGGCCCCCTTGAGATGCGGTTCTGCTCGTGTCGCGATCTGCAGGTAGTACTGGGCATGCCGTTGATGCACTTCCAACCCCACGTCGCTTGCGTCGAGCTGTTCGTTCGCGAATTCGGCAATCGTTTCGAGCATCGAATAACGTGGCTCACCATCACCTTGCTCGTACATGCGGACGAGGTTATGTGCGATCAGGGTTTCCAACTCATTCAGCTCACTGATTCCACCGAGGACGTGGCCAGTGATAGCTTTTACTGCTTCGAGTTCCCATCCGCCGTGAAACACGCTGAGTGCCTGGAACAGGTGTTGATGGGTCGCATCGAGCAGGTCGTAACTCCAGGCGATGGTGTCTCTGAGCGTTTGTTGCCGGGCAGGAGCGTCGTGCGGTGCTCCGGTGAGCAGCGGGAGTCGCCGTTCGAGACGGCTGAGTAGTGCTGCAGGGGGTAGCAGCCGCACGCGAGCAGCGACGAGTTCGATCGCAAGCGGCAATCCGTCTACCCGCTGGCAGATTGCCGCGACTGCCCGAGCATTTCGTTCGGTCACTCGAAACTCAGGATCAATATCCTGGGCCCGTTGCTGGAACAGATCGATCGCAGCAAAGCGTCGCAGCCGATCGACATTCATTACGTCGGTTTCATCGGGTAACGCGAATGGCCTGGTCGCGTACTCGTGCTCGCCCTGGACTCGTAGTGGAACTCGGCTTGTCGCGAGGATCACCACACTTGGACAGGCACGAAGCAGGTCGACGATTTGCGGTGCGACGGTGACCACTTGCTCGACGTTGTCCAGCAGGAGCAGTTGGCGCGTGTGTCGCAGCGCTGCGATCAATGTGTCCAGGATCGGCTTTTTGCCTGCAACGGGGAAACCCAGCGCTGTCGCAATGGCTGCGAAGACAAGATCAGTGTCATGCAACGGGGCGAGATTCACGAACCAGATGCCGTCCGGAAACCGATGGTCCGTTTCATCGATCGCGCGTCCGGCAGCGAGCGCCAGTCGCGTTTTTCCGACTCCCCCGGACCCCGTAATGGTCACGAGTCGAACGTCCGATTGACTCAGCAGTGCAACGAGTTCAGTTATCTCCCGCTCCCGACCGACGAAGGACGTCAACGGATCTGGGAAATGCGCCTTCGATGATCGCGCCCATGCCGCGTGGTGATGAGTTGACGCGTTGTTATGTGTATGTGCGCGACGCCGCACCATGTTCCAGGTTCGCCGTTCGTCAGCCGACAGTTCAAGGGCATCGGCCAGGAGGCGCAAGGTTTCCAGTTGTGGTTTGCGGTTAATCGCGCGTTCGAGGTCACTGACGGCACGCGTGCTGATCCCCGCACGTGCGGCGAGCTCTTCCTGCGTCAGGCTGGCGCTCCTGCGAGCGCGACGCAACAGTTCGGCGAACGACTGCTCAGCATGCATGTCCACAGTTAGTCCCAGTCGATGACCCGTCTGTTCATCCAGCATAGCACCAGGCCCGATCTAATCAATAACCGCCAAGAACTGAGTCCTGTGGGTATTCCTGTGGATTCGTCGTTGTGATCGTTGCTGCTTGCCGTCAATCTGATCGTCGATGTTGCGCCCATGGCGACTGGCAATGGGCGTCTGTGCCAACGGAAGGACTCATCCACATGACACACAGAGGACGCGCAACGAGTTTGCTGTGCCGAGGCTTGCTGTTGGGGGCTACGCTGATTCTGCTGGGCACTGACTCGGTCGCCGCAGCGCCAGACAACAAGTTCACAGTCGACGTTGAAATGTTTTGCCCCGATGCTGGCGGGCTGCTCACATTGGTGAGGATGGACAGCCAAGGAAGTGCCCGTTGGATTGAAGGCACCAACAGAGTGTTTGTCGTCGCGTCAGTGGTTGGCGAGGTGACAATCGACGGAGCGACGTTCCCGTACGTCTCCTCAACCTCCGAGCAGCGCCTGGAGCACCAGGACCTGACGACGTGCTACGTCGATGACACCTTCGTGCTGGCAAAGACTGGCCAAGTGGTGACCATCGTCGCCGCGGTCCAGGCGCACATCACACCAGGGCGGAACTGACATCGGTGTCATCGCTCTTGACGGCCCCAAGTCAGGCATCGCCCAGAAAGGAGAGTCCATCATTCGTAGGTGTGCTGTAATTCTGGTCCTGAGCGGCCCTCTGATCGCCCCGGTAACTGCGCTTGCCGAGCGGTCCTCCCTTCATCATGTGAGAATGTCGAAGGAACATTCAACGGGTAGGCCATTCCGACGGCGATCGGGTTCGATGTGTACATGGTCGACGTGACTGGACCTCTCGCGGGTAATCCTGTCGGCGAACAGTTGGTGACGGTCACGATCGAGAAGGTCACGCCTGATGGAACGATCCACTTTTCGGGCGTTCACATCTTCGCCGCCACTGCCTTCGGTTCGCTCACGACGCATGATAAGTGCACGATTGTGCCGAATGGACACGTTCACAACATCTGGACGATCGTTGAGAGCGCGGCAATAGGCACGGTGGATATTCAAGGGTCAGTCGATTTGGAAGTCGGACTCGTTGATGTCCGCTACCACGGGCGCGTCTGCGTCTGACACAGACAATAGGGCCAAGTGAGAACACCCGGACGAAGTCCGGGTGTTCGTCCGTTCTGGCTGCGCGGAGAAGACTGCGGGTATCATGTAACGAACTACCGGATGTGCACGTCCTTGATATCACCGTCCCAGCCGCGGCGCAGGATGATCCAGCGCAGGTCGCTGGTGGTGGCGTTGTGGCGGTCGGTGATGAAGAGGAACCGGCCCCCACGGCCAGCGACAGGGCTGATGTGCGGGAATGGCTCACCCTGGTGGTACCAGTTGACGACTTCACCGTCGATGTCGAAATAGAACGCGCTCAGTGGGACCGTCGAGCCTCCAGCATAGAGGGACGCTGCGTCGATCGGGCCGCCGCGCATGGCGTCGAAGTCGAAACGAAAGGTACTCGCGAATGGATCGCGGACAATCGCGCGTTTGAACTCGTCCGGCGCCTTTTCCTGCGATAGATCATCAATGACTGGCGCCGCCTGTGTCCCGCTCATCGTATTCCCTGCTTTCTATCTGTGGGGATCAGCCTCTTGCGGCGTGGTATTCGCCCGTTTCCTGCACCGCTCACCCTCGACAATACCGGCAACGTCGTGTTACATCTCGTCGGTAGTGTATCCGGTGGGGGAGGGTTTGTGGCAGGTGTTGCGCGGGCAAAGCGGCGGAAACAGTCGGGTGGGCTGTATTACGGCTGGGTAATCCTTTTCGTTTCGTACATGTTGATGTTCTTCACGGCTGGACTGACCCAGGCGTTCGGCGTGTTCCTCGTGCCAATGACCGAGGATTTCGGATGGGATCGCTCGTCCTTTGCGCTGGCCCTCTCCATCTTTGCCGTCGTTTCAGGACTCGTGCCGCCATTTGCCGGTCGGTTGGCCGATCGTTACGGCCCGCGACTTGTCCTGACGGCGGGTGCAGCACTCAACGCGCTTGGCATGGTGCTGATGGCCCTGACGCAGAGCCTCTGGTATGCCTACATTGTCTATGGCATTGTCATCGGCCTCGGCTTCGGAATCGCCGGGCAGTCGGCCAACGCGGCGCTGTTGTCACGCTGGTTCGTCAAGCGGCGCGGGATGGCGCTCTCGATTTCCTCGACCGGTCTTGGGATGGGACAACTCATCCTTGTCCCGCTTGCGGCGCTGATCACGATCCATTTCTCGTGGCGAGCGGCGTTTCTGGTGATGGGTCTACTGGCCGCCATCATGGTGCCGATGTGCCTGATCCTGCTGCGTCGCGCCGAGCCGCCAGAAGATCACCTTGAAACGGTCGAACCCACAACACCGAGTGAACTACCTGCGACTGCCTGCCTGCCGAGCGAGCTGATCCGTCGTCAAACCCGCGCGGCGTTCACCAGCCGCTCGTTCTGGCTGCTCGGCGGTGGCTTTATGGGCTGCGGCTTCACCATTTACCTGTTAATGACCCACGTTGTCGCGCTGGCGACCGACCGGGGTATCTCGGTTGGGCAGGCCGGGACAGCACTTGGGCTGGTGGGCGGAACGGGGATCGTGTCAGGCGTCATTGTTGGTTCGCTCTCCGACCGGATTGGCCGGAAGCATCTGCTGGCGGGGTTGTATCTGCTGCGGGCAGCATCGGTCATTGTCCTGATGGGCGCGAACAGCGCGACGGAGTTGTATATCTTCGCGGTGATGTTTGGGCTTTCACGGGCAAATGGTGCGCTCGTCGCGGCCTCGGTCATCGACCTCTATGGCCGGCAGGCGGTTGGGTCAATTCTCGGTTACACAACGACGTTCCATCAATTGTTTGCCGCACTCGGCGCCTGGACCGGTGGATTGGCCTACGACATGACCGGATCGTACACGCTGGCGCTCGCACCCTGCATCGTTCTCCTGCTCGGTGGTGCTGCCGCCAGCCTGCTCATCGACGAAAAGCGGCCGGGACGTCAGCAGGCATCGGTCGGCTACACACCGTCCATCGCTTCGAATGCGTAAGACCAGCGATACGCGAACTGCCAACTCATCATCGCTCGGGATGGCTGCGATCACCTGCATATTGCTGACCGTTGATACCTGATCGCTATACTTAGTTCGGCAACGCATCATCGATCCAGGTTTGGGGGAAGCACTATGGCTGGACATTCCAAGTGGGCGCAGATCAAGCGTGATAAGGCATCAAACGACTCCAAGCGCGGAGCGATGTTTTCCAAACTTGCCCGCGAGGTCTATGTCGCCACCCGCGAGGGCGGGCCGAGTCCGGACGGTAATGTCCGGCTGCGGATCGCGCTCGAACGTGCCAAGAAAGAGGGCATGCCGAGCGATACCGTCGAGCGGGCGATCGCGAAGGCAAGTGGTGTCGCTGGTGAAGGCGAGGAATATCAGACCGTCTTCTATGAAGGCTACGGCCCGGCTGGCGTCGCTGTCATGGCTGTCGCGCTGACCGATAATCGCAACCGCACCGCTGCCGAAGTTCGCCAGGCGTTCAATCGCCATGGCGGATCGCTCGGTGAGACAGGGACGGTTGCCTGGCAGTTCGACACGGTGGGTCAGATCGTCATTGCCGCTGAAGGTGCCGACCCTGACGATGTCGCGCTACAGGCGATTGACGCCGGGGCGACTGATGTGGTCACAGAACACGATGAGATCCTCGTTACGACCGAGCCGAGCGACCTCAGCACGGTGACTGAAACACTCCGCGAGCAGGGCATCGATATCAGCGATGCTGGCGTCACACGAGTGCCTCAGAACACGGTCGACATTGAAGGCAGTCAGGCTGCAACCGCGCTCAAACTCCTTGAGGCCCTCGAAGACCTCGATGATATTCAGGAGGTCTTCACGAATGCGTCGTTCTCGGAGGCGGCCGTTCCCGTATAACAAGACGATGACTGGCACGAATTGTGTTATCAGTGCCGTATCGTCAGGAAGCACGGTATCCTGTGTGCCAGAGTGTTGACGGCTGAAATTGGCCATACATCGGGTCGAGTCATCCATACGAGCGTCTGGAGCGTAGAGTCTGTTGAACGCGAGTAGGGAGTGCTGGTGACGCAGCCTCCGATCACCGAGGACACCACCGACGGTGAATTGTTAGCACGCATCGCCCAACAGGACGATACGGCGCTGGGTGTTCTCTATGACCGCTACAGCGGACTCGCGTTCGGCCTGGCGTATCGAGTGCTGCACGATCGCGGCCAGACTGAGGATGTCCTGCAGGAGGCGTTTCTTTCGGTCTGGCGACGCGCAGGAACATTCGACGCTGGTAAAGGAAGTGCCCGTGGCTGGCTGATGTCGGTCGTCCACAATGCGGCGATTGATCGCCGTCGGGGTCGGTTCCGCCATCAGCAGGACGAGGTTGACATTGAAGATCATGCTTGGCGACTGGCCGACGACGATGTCTGGGAGGATGTCTCCCGACAACTTGACCGGGAGCAGGTCCGCGAGGCCCTTGATGAGATTCCGAAAGAGCAGCGCGAAACGCTCGAACTGGCGTATTTCGGTGGGTTGACCCAGGCAGAGATCGCTGAACGAACAGGCGAACCGCTCGGCACAGTGAAGAGTCGCGCCCGACTTGGGCTCCGGCGACTCGAAGGCTTGCTGCGTACCGCCTACCAAAGTGATGGACACATAGCCGGTGGATAATCGCACGAACGGCACAATTGAACCGCTGGACGA
>JBGSWU010000016.1:0-16517 GCA_041751795.1 Thermomicrobiales bacterium | reverse complement strand
CCGTGCCGATGGACCAACGACTCACGATGCTCCAGAGGGCGTCACGTGCCTGGCTGGACCTGACTCGCACGTTGAAGAACATCTCTGACAATCAGCTCCAGCAACCGAACACTGTCGGCCATTGGAGCGGCAAGGACGTCATCGCTCACATCGCGAACTGGGAGCAACTCGCAGCTGAAACGATCGAGGAACAGGAGGCCGGACAACCTGATCCATGGCGCGACGATGCCTGGGAACCTGTGATACATGAGATGAACGAGGAGCTACTGGAACCCTGGCGGAAGCAATCGATGGCAGATGTTCGCCAGTACCTCGAAGATGCTCATTTCACGTTGATGAACCTTGCCGAGACATCCCGATTCGCCCGGCCAGATGTCGTCATCTACGTTACTGCAACTCACTATGCGCAGCACGACGCCGACTTCCAACTCCTTATGAAACTTCCGAAGTGATAGAACCAACCAACCGGGCCGGAGGATGACCCACCGGCCCGGTTTCTTTTCCTGTTGATGGTCGAATGACCGGGTTCTATGCCGTCTTCTCGTACTCGATCGGTCGATCGTTGACGGTCATCAGCAGCGGGCGCGTGCGATTGTTGATCACGTCTGCGTTGACGATGCACTTGCGAACACTATCGAGGGACGGGATGTCGTACATCACATCGAGGAGCACCTCCTCGATGGTCGTGCGCAGACCTCGAGCGCCAGTCTTCCGCTTTTCAGCCTGGTTTGCAGCGGCCTGAAGCGCGTCCGGTGTAAAGACAAGTTCAACATCATCAAGCTTGAAGAACTTTTGATACTGCTTGACCACCGCATTTCGTGGCTCGACGAGAATACGCAGCAAGTCGTCGTGGGTCAGATGATCGAGTGCGACAACAACGGGCAGGCGACCGACGAATTCCGGGATCAACCCATACTTCAGCAGATCGTCGTGGTTGACCTGACCCATCAAGTTGTCCAGTTCGGATGCGTCGGTTGCCTCGTTAGCGCCGAAGCCGATCGCTGCCGTCTTGCCAACCCGCTTGCTGATCGTCTCTTCCATGCCTTCGAACGCGCCACCGCAGATAAAGAGGATGTTGCGCGTATCGATCTGGATGTACTCCTGGTGGGGATGCTTTCGTCCCGACTGCGGCGGAACGTTCGCGACTGTGCCCTCGATGATCTTCAGCAGCGCCTGTTGGACGCCCTCGCCTGATACATCTCGCGTGATCGACGGGTTATCCGACTTGCGGGCGATCTTGTCTATCTCATCGATATAGATGATGCCCGTTTGCGCACGAGCGACATCACCAGCATTCTGGATAAGCCGGAGCAGGATGTTCTCGACATCTTCACCAACGTAGCCGGCCTCGGTCAACGCCGTTGCGTCGGCAATCGAGAACGGCACGTCAAGCACGCGTGCCAGTGTCTGAGCAAGCAGCGTCTTCCCACACCCAGTTGGGCCGACAAGAAGGATGTTCGACTTTTGGAGTTCGACCTCGTCATCTTCGGTGGCAGCGGCTACGCGCTTGTAGTGGTTGTAGACCGCTACCGAGAGAATCTTCTTCGCTCGTTCCTGGCCGATGACATATTGATTGAGTTGCTCGTACAACTTGCGCGGCGTCGGGATCCGAGTGAACGATGGCTCTGGGCGCTGTGCTGGAGCCTCTTCTTCCTCGATGATTTCTCGACACAACTGGACGCATTCGTCGCAAATGTAGACTGCACCGGGACCCGCGATGAGACGGCGGACCTCCTCCTGGCCTTTGCCGCAGAAGGAGCATCGATAGTGTACTCGCCCGCCTCGTGATCCTGTCATCGTGTCATCCCCTCACGAGCGTCGGCCACTCGTGCTACTCGGCCATCTACGCGCGACGCCAATGCCTCGGTTTCCAGTTCAGCACAGTCGTGCTGAATCAACCCTCGCTGAGTGCCTTCTTGCCGTTTTCCGCGGCTCGCATCTCCTTTAGCGCTTCGAGGCGCGGCGATTCGAGCACGTGATCAACGAGACCGTATGCCATTGCCTCTTCGGCAGAGAGATACTTGTCTCGCTCGGTGTCGCGCTTGACGACATCGAACGGCTGACCAGTGTGCAACGCCGTGATCTCGGTCAGTCGCGTCGTCAACAGCAACGACTCACGGGCTGCGATCTCGACGTCCGGAACGTTGCCCCGAAAGCCGGTCGATCCCTGATGAATCAGGATGCGGGAATTCGGAAGCGCAAAACGCTTGCCGTGTGTTCCAGCAGCCAGCAGAACGGCGCCCATGCTGGCCGTCAGACCACAGGCGTACGTCGCGACATCACAGCGTAGTGCCTGCATCGTATCGTAAATGAACAGTCCGTGGTAGACGCTACCGCCAGGGCTGTCAATATAGAGACGAATGTCCTGCTCTGGGTTCTCGTAATCCAGGAAAATCAACTGGGCGCTGATTAGATTTGCGATCTGATCGTCGATCGGCGTCCCCAGCATGATGATTCGGTCGCGCAGCAACCGCGAGTAGATGTCGTAAGCTCGCTCGCCGCGATTGGTGGATTCGACCACCATCGGAACGAGCGCCTGAGGAAGGTTCTGAGGATACGGAAAATCGTTCATCGGCGTATGGTCCTTTCCGGCGCTCACGCCATGCGCGGCGCGGTTGGTTGAAACATGGACGACCCAAACGTCGGCTATCAGGCCGTTGGAACCTTCTCGCTACCAGGTTCGTCCTGCTCGACATCCGCCTGAGCAGATGAATCGGTCGACGCTTCGACGTTGGTGGTGTCATCGTCGTTCGAACCGACAGATTCGACGTCAACAGCAGCCTCGACACTCACGTCATCGGTCTCGTCGCTACCAGTTTCGACAGTCGATTCGGCATCGGCGGATTCATCGGAGGCATCGGTGGATTGCGCCGGTGCAGCCGCTCGCGGCTCCATCGCTGCCTTCAAGGCTTCCGCTCCGGCACCAGCGATTGCACCCTGTCCCTCGGTCGCAATCTCGACAACGAGGTCGGTCAGCTTGCGGTCGTACAACTCGTTTTCAAGAAGGCCACGGAAGTGATCGGACTGATAAATATCGCGCATCCGAGCCGGGTCGGACATGCCTTGGACGAGCCGCTCAATTTCCTCGGTGACATTCTCGGGAGTGACCGTCAGTTCTTCCGCCTTTGCAACTTCCTGCAACACCATCGTGTTGCGGACACGTCGCTCGGCGTTCGGACGAATTTCGTCGCGCAACTGGTCCATCGTCTGGCCTTCAGCCGCAAGGTACTGTTCGAGCGTCACTCGCTGCTGCGCAAGCCGGGATCGGAACTGGGTCAGTTCGTCTTCGATCTCTTTTTCAACCATCGTCGATGGGATCTCGACCTCGGATGTCTCCGCGATCGAGTTGATGATCTCGGTCACTGCCTCATTTCGAGTCTGCGTTGCTTTGTTCCGTAGCAGATCCTTCGAGATCTGTTCGAGCATGGCATCGTAGGTCTCGAACTCGCCAGTCGCTTTCGCGAGCTCGTCATCACGCTCGGGCAAAATGCGTTGCTTGACCGCTTTGAGCGTGATTTCGTACGACAGTTCCTTGCCGCGCAGATCGGGAGCAACCGTCTCATCATCTTCATCGAACGCCAGCGTGACCGCAGCCGTTGTGTTCGGCGACATCAATTTGATGGCTTCGGCGAGCGAATCGAAAATACCGCTTTCGCCAAGAATAAAGGCAGCATCTACTACCGGATCCTGGAATTGCTCATCGCCGTCATGGACAACGTAGTCGAGGATAACCTGATCGCCATCCATCGGCTGCCGTGGCGTTTCGAGTTCCTCGAAGGTCGCTCGCGACTTTTGAAGTTGAGCGACGACGTCTTCGATCTCGGATTCTTCGATCTCAACCTCGCGCGGCTCAAATCGCACAGAGCGATAGTCACCGAGCTTGACTTCGGGGTAGACCTCAACGACAACTTTGAAGCCAATTGGCTCCGGCTGAAGGATGCCAACTCGCGGTTCTCCAACCGGAATCAGCCCTTCCTGCTCAATCGCCCGGCGGAAGAGGTCGTCCATCATGTCCTGGCCGGCCTGCTCGACAATCGCGTCGCGACCGATCATGCCCTCAATGATGTGGCGGGGCGCTTTGCCCTTTCGAAAACCGGGGATGGCAACTTCTCGGGCGATCTTGCGATACGCCTTATTGAACGCGTCCGAAAATTCGGCATCATCCGCGTAGATATCGACTTCGGCAACGCTTCCGGGCATTCGTTCGACGGTGACTCGCACAGCGACAACCTCAATACGTTTCAACGATTTCAACGTCGGGAGTATAGCAAACAGGCTGATTCTCCCGCCGATTCCGGCGCCGCGTTGCCCGGTTGGTCAGCCGCGACTGCTACAATCTTCGCTCGGGAGTTCTATCCCCGGAACCGTCGGGCAGGCAATCCCCCATTCGGGCAGGTCACCCCAGCATGACTGACAGCAGCAACCAGGCCACTCTCATTCCAGTCTGGGAACACCACCGCGACCGGGTGCTCGCGTACGGTCACGCACTCCATGCGCTTCTGCCGGATAGTGACCCACCGGTGATGCTCCATGGCCGTGACCTACATCCGTCGGACGAGGGAGTCGGGTTTCAGTTTCAGTACGTTCTGCAGAACGATCTCTATGATAGGACTGTCATCGCCGCATGTTACGTTGTTCAACTCAGACTCGTTCGGTCCCGAGCGATAGTCGCCGATGTCAACGCAACACAGTTGCTTGAACGTCGCGACGGGACGTTCGATGTGTTTCGATGCATTTCCGAAACTCCTCGAATCGGAAATCGAGACGAACTGCGGGACGTCTTCGCAGAGCTGTTAACGCCATCGGCGACGAGGTTTTTCGCGAATGTCCGAAATGCACAGCATGTTGAGACCACTGGTGCTGCATACGCTCGACTTGCCCCGACGCTATAAGTAGAAATAGTAATCCATGACCGACGATCCAATGACGACAGATGAACCTCAAAGTCCGTGTCCAGGAAAAACAACCGAACACTTTCTAACAACAGCCGAGATTATCGACTGCAAGCTCGTACCGTGGGGGTCAAACTACACCTTCGCCGTCGTCCTCGACGACCCGTCGAACGAGGATGAGCAAACGATCGGCATTTACAAACCACGCGCAGGTGAAGCACCACTGTGGGACTTTCCCAGCGGAACGCTATTCCAGCGTGAGTACGCGGCTTATGTCGTCAGCCAGTCTCTCGGTTGGGACTTTATCCCTTGCACCGTGATTCGCGATGGTCCCCACGGAATCGGCACGGTCCAACTGTATATCGAGCCGGAGGAGCGTCTTCATTACAGTGTTCTGCGCGAAGAACACCGCGCAGAAATGCAACGGATGGTGGTCTTCGACATCGTCACCAACAACGCCGACCGGAAGGCGAGCCACTTTTTTCGCGGTGCCAACGATCGCAAGATCTGGGGAATCGACCACGGGTTGACCTTCAACATTCACCCGAAGCTCCGCACCGTTATCTGGGACTTCATCGGAGAGCCAATCGACAGCGAACTGCTGGACGCCCTTACCAGGCTCTACGTTGATACGGATCTTCCCGCCCAACTGTCACCACACCTCGATCCATTGGAAATCGAAGCCCTGCGTGGCCGCGCGGCTCGGCTCGTCGATGAAGCGCTCTTTCCCGAACTTTCTTCACGCAGGAACATCCCATACGGCTGGTGATCTGCGCTCCGGAACGACTCACTCGGACGCCAAGGTGGCATGGGTGAGACAGATGACGTACGAATCCCGGGTCGTGTTCGTATTTCAATCACGCGAATCTGCTGAATCCCTGGCAAAACCGCTTGACCGACTCTGCGACCGTGCTACTATGCCGTCGCATCGCTGACGATGGCGCCTTCGCGCCGCGTGCTCTCAAGATCCCGTTAGCTGGAACGCAATAGCGCAGTTCCCGGCACACGGTTTTCAGAGATGCTCACGCAATTCAGAGGTGCACCGAATCTGGGTCTGGGAAAGCCTTACATACCTCGTTGAAGGAGGGAAGATGGCGCACAAGGTCTCGTTGACAGTGAACGGCCAAAAGCGCGAAGGGGAAGTTGAGGCGCGTACGCTCCTCGTCCACTTCATCCGCGAGAATCTCGGCCTAACCGGCACACACGTCGGCTGCGACACCAGTCAATGCGGTGCTTGCACGGTCATGATGGATGGCCTATCGGTCAAGTCCTGCACCATCCTGGCCGTTCAGGCCGAAGGTGCCGACATCATGACGATCGAAGGGTTGGCGAAGGATGGCGAACTGCATCCAATCCAGGAGGGCTTCTGGGAAGAGCATGGCCTGCAGTGCGGTTTCTGCACGCCAGGCATGATCATGTCTTCTTACGACCTTCTGCAGCGCAACCCGAATCCAAGTGAGGCGGAGATCCGTCACGCGATCGACGGCAACCTTTGCCGGTGCACCGGCTACCAGCACATCGTCAAGTCGATTCAGTACGCCGCCAACAAGATGTCAGGCGCTGCTGCGGGAGACGACGACTAGACTCCAACGCTCGGTCCATAGCACCCACAACTCAGCATTCATCACTGAGTAGGAGGCAACCATGGTAGCGACCGAACAAAGGCAAAAGCTCATTGGCCAGCGGATGAAGCGCAAGGAAGATCCGCGCTTCATCACCGGTCGCGGGCGCTATGTGGAGGACATCGTCCTGCCGCGGATGCTGCACGCTGCCGTGCTGCGGCCACCACACGCGCACGCAAGGATCAACAGCATCGACACCTCGAAGGCAGCGACGATGCCCGGTGTCGTCGCCATCTTCACCGGAAACGACATCGAGTTACCGGGTCTGCCATTCGCCTACCCCGCAGGCGGGGTCGACAATAACGTCAATACCAATAACATCCTGGCGAAGGATGAGGTGCACTGGGCGGGTGACGGTGTCGCCGCCGTCGTTGCCGAAACCCTTAATCAGGCTTATGACGCGATCGACGCAATTGAGGTCGACTACACGCCGCTGCCAGCCGTCACCGATGCCGAGAAGGCGACGCAACCAGGCGCGCCGCAACTCCACGAGAACGCACCGAACAACGTCGCCTTTGACTGGACCTGCGGCAATAAGGAAGGCGCCGACGAGGCGCTAGCGGGAGCAGAAGTCACCGTTCGGGGACGAATCCGCAACCAGCGCCTGATTGCGACGCCAATGGAAACGCGGGGCGCGATCTGCGAATTCAACGCCGGGACCGACGAATTCACGTGGTACGTGAATTCTCAAGCGCCGCACGTTCACCGTCTGCTCTTTGCCGCCTTCGTTTTCGGTGTCCCGGAGCAGAACATTCGGGTCATCGCGCCAGATATCGGCGGCGGGTTCGGTGCCAAGATCTTCGTCTATCCGGAACAGTTGCTGGTCGGTTGGCTTTCGAGAAAGCTCGGGCGACCGGTCAAGTGGATCGAGCGGAGACAGGAGAGCCATCTGACGACCCAACAGGGTCGTGACCATGTGACCGACTTCGAGGTTGCTGCCAACCGGGACGGCCGCGTGACTGGCATTCGCGTCAAGACGTGGGCGAATCTCGGCGGTTACCTCTCGACGATCGCCGCCGGTGTCCCGACGACGCTGTATGGCCGGATGGTCGCCGGTGTCTACGACATCCCGAACATCCACGTCAACGTCGTCGGTGTTTACACCAATACGGCGTTGGTCGACGCCTATCGCGGCGCTGGCCGGCCAGAAGCGACCTTCCTGATCGAGCGGATCATGGACCTGGTCGCTCGCGAACTGGACATGGACCCCGTTGAGGTTCGCCGCAAGAACTTCATCGCCTCAGACGCCTTTCCGTTCGACACCGGCCTGGGGATGCTCCCATACGACTCCGGAGACTATCCCAAGGCGCTCGACAAGGCGCTGGAGATCGTCGGCTACGAGGATTTCCGTACACAGCAGGCGCGCCAGCGAGACAGCGGCAACGGCAAGCATCTCGGCATCGGCTTCTCCACCTACGTCGAGACCTGCGGACTCGCGCCATCGGCCTGGATGGCCAGTCAGGGCTGGGGGGCGGCGCTCTTCGAGAGTGCCAACGTCAAGATCCATCTGACCGGCAAGGTCGTCGTCACAACCGGATCGATGCCGCAGGGCCAGGGGCACGAGACGAGTTTTTCGCAGGTCGTCGCCGACAAACTTGGCGTTCCCTTCGAGGACATCCAGGTGAAATTCGGGGACACCCTCGGAACGCCCTTCGGATACGGCACGTACGGCTCCCGCTCGCTTGCTGTCGGTGGTGAGGCGATCGTTCGGAGCACGAACAAGATCGTCGAGAAGGCTCGGAAGCTTGCAGCCCACATGCTGGAAGTTGGCGAGGAAGACATTGAATTCACCGACGGAGCGGCACGCGTCAAAGGTGCCGTGGAAAACAGCAAGACGATCCAGGAAATTGCGTTGGCAGCGTCTGTTGGTTACTCGTTGCCAGAAGGTATGGAACCGTATCTCGACGAGACGACCTACTACGATCCGCCGAACGCAACCTTCCCCTTCGGTACCCACATCGCCGTCGTTGAAGTCGATGATGCGACCGGCAAGGTGGAGATCAAACGGTACGTCGCCGTAGATGACTTCGGAAACCTTGTTAACCCGATGATCGTCGATGGTCAATTGCACGGCGGAATCGTCCAAGGTGTCGGCCAGGCGCTCTGGGAGGGTGCAGTCTACGACGACGACGGGCAGATTCTGACCGGCACGATGATGGAATACGCCATCCCACACGCCGAGCAGTTCCCGATGATCGAATCCGACCATACCGTCACTCCGTCGCCAGTGAACGAACTAGGCGTCAAAGGCGCCGGGGAAGCCGGTACGATCGGTTCAACACCAGCTATCGTCAATGCCGTGATGGACGCGCTCGCGCCACTCGGGATCACCAATATCGATATGCCGTTAAGTGCGCCGCGCGTTTGGGCGGCGATGCAGGAAGCAAGGGGAGGACAGTAACGTGTACCCACGTGCATTCGAGTACCAGAAAGTGTCCAGCGTTCAGGAAGCGATTCAGGCGCTCAAGGGCAACGACGACGCCAAGATTCTCGCCGGTGGCCACTCACTGCTGCCGGTGATGAAGCTCCGGCTCGCATCCCCTTCGCTGCTCGTCGATATCAGCAATGTCGCCGAACTGAAGAACATTTCGGGTGGGACGATCGGCGCCGGTGTCACCTACAACGATCTTCTCGCTAACAGCCAGATCAAGGCCGACTACCCCGTCCTTTACGAAGCCGTTTCCAAGGTCGGGGATGTCCAGGTTCGGAATCGCGGAACGATCGGTGGAGCCGCCGCGCATGCGGACCCCGCTTCAGACATTCCAGCAGCGCTCCTTGCACTCGGTGCCGAATTAAAGGTCGTCGGGCCAAACGGCGAACGAACGATCGCCGCTGACGACTTCTTCGTTGACATCCTGACAACGGCTCTGGAGCCGGATGAAGTACTCACGTCGATCAACCTGCCGACGAAGGCACCAAAGTCGTGCTACGAAAAGTTTGCCCACCCAGCATCCGGCTACGCGATTGTTGGAGTGGCGGCGGTCGTGGGTGATGGTGACGTGAAAGTCGCGGTCACCGGATCCACGTATAAGGGCACACGCCTGACCGGTGTCGAACAGGCTCTGTCTGGAAATGTCGATGCGGCATCAATCGATGCTGCCGCCGAGCAAATCGGTGATCTCGACTATGCCGGAGATCACTTCGCCTCGGCCGAGTACCGCGCCCACTTGACGAAGGTGTACGTCAAGCGCGCGCTCAAACGAGCTGCGGGCGTCTAACCAGACGAGATCCTATGAACAAAGACAGCCCCCGGTCGAAATCATCGAACCGGGGCTGTCTTTATGCACCCTCGTTCGCCTCGGCTTCTCCGATGCGATCAGTCAAGTCCGTGAAAATCAGGCACGAACTCCGTCATTCGCCCCGCTTGTGTCAGATGCTCGCGGTGGAGTTGGGCGCGAAAGCGGACTCGGTCAGCCCGGTAGGCACGGACCTGGAAGTAAATCGCTTCGTCATTAGATGTGAATGATGTCCGTCGAATGACGAGGACCGGAGAGCCAACGGGCACAAGCAACTGCTCAGCGATGCGTGGCGATGCGATGTCTGCTTCAATAATAAACGACCCAGATGTGATTGGGATACCGTAGTCTGCTTCAAGCTGTCCGTAGATCGTGGTCGTGTCCAGTCGCTCGCGATCGAGTAGCCGACTGAATCGCAACGGCATATAGGTCACGTCGACGGCAATTGGTTGATCGTTTGCTGAGCGCATTCGTTCGAGCCGAGACACCCGCGCACCCGGTTGCAACCGCAGCACGCCCGCGATTTCCTCGTCCGCTTCCTGATCGACCCACTCCAGCAGCGTTGACGACGGGACGAGGCCCGCATCTGCCATGTCCTCAATAAAGTCAGTCATGCGGATCAGTGAATGATCGACCCGGCCCTCAGCAACGAACGTCCCTCTCCCCTGCTCGCGCTTCAGAAGACCCTCATTTGCGAGAAGTTCCAACGCTCGCCTGATGGTGATTCTGCTGACGCGATACTGCTCGCACAGCGCGCCCTCGGTTGGCACCTGTGACCCAGGCTGGAAGCGACCACCCTCAATCTCGCGTCGCATATCGTCCGCGACGTGTTGATACAGTGGTGCTTTGGCCTGCGGCGTTGAGATCATTTCGTCTCCTTGCGTTCCAGTGTCACTTGTTATAACATTATAACATAATCGTCGACGTTCGATCGAAATGAAGGAATACGTTGAAATGCAAAACGCCACCGCCACTGAGACTGGCTCCGCAATTCCCTTGAATCTGAGCGCCGCAGAAGCTGCAGACATGCGCGACCGCGGCGAAGACCTCACGATCATCGATGTCAGGACACCAGCCGAGTTCGAGTCCGCGCACATCTCCGGAAGCTTCAATGTTCCGCTCGACCTGCTTCCTGAGCATGCTGAGCAGATTGGATCGGCTGTCGGTGGCACTGTCGCACTCGTGTGCCAGTCGGGAGTGCGCGCCAAGCAGGCTGAACGGCACCTGTTGCGTGCCGAGCTTCCTCGTCTTCACATCCTCGATGGCGGCATCAGCGCATGGGAGCGTCAAGGCTTGCCGCTCGTACGCGGACAGCAGCGATGGAGTCTTGAGCGTCAGGTGCGCGGGGTTGCCGGATCACTCGTCCTTGTCGGAGCCCTGGGTGGTCTTTTCATTCGCCGTCCGATCGGCTTGCTGTCCGCCGCCATCGGTGGTGGGCTGACCTTCTCAGCGTTGAGCAACACCTGCGGGATGGGCATGCTGCTCTCAAAACTACCGTACAACCGCGGCGCAACCTGCGATATCGATTCAGTCATCAGTGCACTCGACAAGAAATCGAGCTCCGCTCCAAGTTCATAGACCTACAACATAAGCAGTAACTACGGAGGACATCATGAAGATCGAACGAATCTATACTCCCGGCCTGGCGCAGATCGCATATCTCGTTGGTGATGAATCGTCTGGCGTCGCTGCACTCATCGACCCGAGACGCGACGTTAACGAATATCTCGATCTGGCTCAATCACTTGGACTGCGAATTACCCATGTTTTTGAAACACACGTCCATGCCGACTTCGTGTCCGGCGCTCAGGAAGTGGTCCGAGCAACTGAGGCAACGATTTACGCGAGTCGACTGGGCGAATCAACGTTTGACCACGTTGCCATCGATGACGGGGACGTCATTGAGGTAGGTTCGTTGCGCTTTCAGGCCTACTGGACGCCTGGCCACACGCCGGAACACATGGCTTTTCTCGTCACCGATCCAGCTGTGAGCGACGCACCCCAGACCCTGTTCAGTGGTGACATGCTGTTCGTCGGGGAAGTCGGTCGACCGGACCTGCTCGGGGAAGCCCAGACGGCGCAACTCGTTGATCAGCTCTTCATGTCGATCCGAGAGCGACTCATTCCGCTCGACGATGAGATCATCGTCTACCCTGGGCATGGCGCTGGATCGGCGTGTGGCAAGAAAATCGGCGATTCGCCGAGCACAACAATCGGTCAGGAAAAGCGCTTCAACTACGCGTTCCAGATTCCCGATCGCGACGAATTCAGATCCGCGATCATGGACGGAATGCCACCAGCCCCGACGTATTACCCTGTTCTCAAGCGGATCAACAAGCATGGCGCACCGATGATGAGCGAGTTGAGCCCGGGTCAACCATTGACAGCCGATGCGCTCGAACAGCAGGTCCGGAATGGCAGTTTCCTCGTCGATGCACGAACACAGGACGCATTCGGCGGAGCACACATCCCTGGAGCAACGTTCGCTGGCCTCGGCCCGAACTTCACGGCATGGATGGGTTGGCTTGCGCCATTCGAGCAGGACATTGTCCTCGTCCTGGCAGTCGACGATCAGTTTGAAGATGCCAGAACCGAACTGCGACGAATCGGCCTCGATCGAGTCGCGGGTTACCTGCAGGGCGGAATGGCGACTTGGGAAAGTGAAGGACGTGATATCGCGACCCTGCCGCAGATCTCCGTCAATGATCTCCAGGAACAGTTGACGAACGATAGTGCCGACATCCAGGTGCTCGACGTCCGCTCACTCGACGAGTGGAACGGCGGTCACATTGACGGCGCGACTCATCGCTATCTCGCTGACATCATTCGAGAAAATGGGTCAGCTGCGAAGGTCTCCGAAAACGGAACGACGACCGCCATCATCTGTGGCTCAGGCTACCGGTCGAGCGTTGCGGCAAGCGTCCTGCAGCAGGCGGGTACGAAGAACCTCGTGAACGTCGTCGGCGGGATGACCGCCTGGCAGTCCGCTCAGCTACCGACTGTCCAGGACTGATCACGCGTACCATCGGTCACATCCTGTCAGGTCAAAATGAGAAGAATCATGGAGGACGAACATATGAGGTCCACGAACTACAGTTTTGGCACCACAGTCTCCCATCCGTACGCGGAAACCGTCACCCGCGTGAAAGACGCGTTGAAGCAGGAAGGTTTCGGCGTACTGACCGAGATCGATATGCAGGCAACCCTAAAGGAGAAACTCGGCGAGGACTTCGAGCCGTATTTGATCCTAGGAGCCTGTAATCCTCAGCTCGCTAACCGCGCGCTCCAGGCTGAGCACGAAATCGGAGTGCTACTTCCCTGCAACGTCGTCATTCACGCCCACGGCGACGGCCAGACCCGCGTGTCAATCATGGACCCGGTGGCCGCCCTCGGAATCGTCGGTAGCGACGCGATCCAGCCGATTGCAAAGGAGGCACGTGAGCGGTTGGACCGCGCCCTGGCCTCACTGTCTGGAGAGGGACACTAGGCGACATCGCCTCTGCTCTACCCCAGGAATCGGACATCGAACGGAATACCTATCTTGATTGAAATCATTGCCCTCGCCGCGCTCGTCGGTTGGCTGCTCCTGCAGATGGTTATCCTGCCCAGATTCGGAGTAAACACCTGAATGGTACCTGCAACACCACACCGGTCTGGTGTGAACGACTCCGACGATGTGCACCGTCAAGAGGAAACCAAGGAGTTATAAGGTCATGTTACGCCGCCTGTTTACCGGGAACGCGCGAGGCAAAGCCGACGAAATTGACGTCGCGCAGGTGGTAGCAGCCCGCGACGCTGGAAACGTTCAGATCGTGGACGTTCGCGAACTGAATGAATGGAATCGAGGCCACATCCACGGTTCCATTCACATCCCGCTCGGTGATCTCGCAACACGCCACACAGAAGTGACACAGGGAATCCAGGTCGTGACGGTCTGCCAGAGCGGCCGCCGAAGTCTGGATGCGGTTCAACGCCTGGCTCCAGTTGGATTCACAAACGCAGTTAGCCTCGCGGGCGGTATACAGGCGTGGCGCGATGCACAACAACCGATAGAGCGGTAAGAAATGCCAATTGCAATTATCCTGCCCGTCGCGTTCGGAATCGCGATCGGCATCTTACTCGGGCTGATCGGCGGCGGCGGATCAATCCTGACGGTTCCAATCCTCGTTTACATACTCGGTGAAGATGTTCACCAGGCAACGGTGATGTCGCTGGTGATTGTTGGAACGACTGCACTCGTCGGTGCCGCCTCGCATGCCCGCGCTGGCCGGGTGGTAGCATCCACCGCCGTTCAGGTTGGCTTATCCGGGATCGCTGGCACCGTCCTCGGCTCATACCTCAACCAGCAGGTGTCCGGGCCGATCATTCTCTTTTTGTTCGGGTTCCTCATGCTCGCCACCGCCGTACGCATGGTCATTCCTCGCTCGCGGAATGCCAGTGCGACCAACAAGGAGCCAAGAAAACATCTTGGCTGGACACTGACTGTAGGTGTCGTGATTGGCATCATGACCGGGTTCTTCGGCGTCGGCGGCGGCTTCCTGATCGTGCCGGCCCTTGTTCTCATGCTCGGCTTCACAATGCCGCTGGCAGTTGGAACGTCGCTCGTGATCATCGCGATCAACTCGCTGGCCGGACTCGCGGCGAATGCAGGATCGATCGAGATCGACGTTCTCGTTGCAGTCCTCTTTATCGTCGGTGGACTTGCGGGCAGCATCGTCGGCGGGACGCTCGTCCAACGCGTCAACGAAGCAATCCTGACTCGCGGCTTTGCGGTCTTCGTCGCAATCCTAGGAATCGCGCTGATCGCCGAAAACGGACTCGCGATCGCCTGATCGTCAGACGTAGCGATCCTCCCGACCGCCACTTTTACATCCGTTCAAGTCGCGTGATGCCACGTTCGGCTGAACTTTCAGGCGCAATCTCCGCGCACTCACGCCGGATGCGACAACTATCGTGCTAAACTTCACGGATATCGAACTGAGGGTTGTAGCTCGCTATCCATCCGAACAAATCGGCCACGGCGCGAGCGTGAGAGTGAGGAATGGTCCGTTGTCGCAGGTTAATGGTGCGGTGCCGATGCTCGACACCGTCGAAGAAGTCCTTCACGCACTCGGCACCCAACGCTACGTCGCTGAGACCAGCCTGGCCACCGCAATTTTTCTTGGGCTGAAGTTGCCGAAGCCACTCCTGCTCGAAGGCGAGGCCGGTGTCGGCAAGACAGAAATCGCCAAGGTTCTCGCGGCGATTCTTGATACCGACCTGATTCGTCTCCAGTGTTACGAGGGGCTCGACGTCTCGCACGCGGTGTACGAGTGGAACTACCCACGTCAGATGCTCGCCATCCGCGCTGCCGAAGGCAGTCAGGAAAGCCGCGAGGCAGCCATCGCGCAGATCTTCAGCGAGGACTACCTCATCAAGCGCCCGCTGCTGCAGGCAATCGAGCACCGGGGCAAGGCTCCAGTGCTGCTCATCGACGAGATCGACCGAGCGGACGAAGAGTTTGAGGCGTTCCTGCTCGAACTCCTTTCCGACTTCCAGATTACCGTTCCAGAACTCGGCACGATGAAGGCTGAGTACCCGCCGATCGTCATCATTACGTCGAACCGAACCCGTGAGCTGCACGATGCTCTCAAGCGCCGCTGCCTGTATCACTGGATCGACTACCCGACGGTCGAAAAGGAATACAAGATCGTCCAGACGAAGGTTCCAGGTATCAACGACCGGCTCGCGGGCCAGATCTCCCACTTCGTCCACGATCTTCGCGATATCGATCTGTACAAGCTGCCAGGTGTCGCCGAAACGCTCGACTGGGCCGCTGCTCTGATGGCCCTGAACCAGCGCGAACTTTCGTCTGAAGTTGCATCGAGCACGCTTGGCGCGATCCTGAAGCATCAGGAAGACATCCAGGCTATCCGCAAGAACAAGCTCGACGACCTCGTCGCCGCAGCGAGCAACGGGTAGGGTCAGATGGCAGTACAGCCACATATTCACCAACCGAGCGAGCAGGGGCAGAAGCTCCTGCGCCGCTCGATCGGATTCGGTCGCTTGATGCGCGCGAATGGCATCAAAGTCACCGCATCGCAGGTGTATGACTTCGTCCATGCAACTGAACATATCGGTGTTCGAAACCGACGTGTGTTCAAGGAAGCCGCCGAAGCCTGTCTGATTACTCGCGGCGACGACCGAGAGATGTTCTCGCTGCTGTTCGACCGCTACTGGCGTTCGAAGCGCATCGTCGACGAATCGTCCGAGCAAATGCCAAACTTCGCCGACCAGTCAACCGAAATGATCGAGGGACTGGACGACGCAGAAGGCGAAGAGGGCGAAGGCCAGGGCCAGATGGCCGAAGGCATGGAGGGCCTCGCAATGGACGAGGACTCCGACGGGGGCGAAATCGGCGAAGGTGAAGATTCCGAACTCGAATCGGTCCTCACCTACAGTGGTTCCGAAGCACTACGCAGCAAAGACTTCTCCGAGTTCACCCAGGAAGAACTCGAGCAGGCGCGCATTCTGATGAAGCATCTCAAGTGGGAAATCGGTATGCGCAAGTCACGCCGTAAGGTGGCATCGTCCAAGGGCCGTTTCATCGACGCCCGGAAGACGATGCGCAAGTCACTCCAAACTGCTGGAGTGCCGCTGCGGATCAGCGAGCGCAAGATCAAGATGAAGCCACGATCGCTCATCGTGATCTGCGACATCTCTGGCTCGATGGATCGCTACTCGCGTCTGCTGCTGCAGTTCATCCACACCATCGAGAATGACATGGC
>JBGSWU010000015.1:0-3756 GCA_041751795.1 Thermomicrobiales bacterium | reverse complement strand
TGTTGCTGGCAGGTGTCACGCTGGGCGATTCCAGCCTCGATCTGCGCAATCGCTCCGGAGCGTTGCGAGTTCTTGCGATCGAGATCGAGGAGACGTTGTTCCTCCGCGATCAGGGCAGGCAATGCAGCGTCGATTTCCTCACAGCGGGTCTTGTTGGCGCGATAGCGGTCGCCGAGTTGCTTCCCCTCGTCCTGCCATTCCTGGTCGATGCGCTCCCTGTCCTCGGGTGCGAGCAGCGTCCGGCAGACGGGGCAGGTGGCATCGCCCGCTTTGAGGCGATTGAGATTTTCCTTGATCTCATGCATCTTCGTTTTCAGCACTGTATTGTCCGCTTGGAGCATCGAATGCTCCTGGCGTCGAGCTTCGATCGCTTCACGAGTCGCGGGAAGGTTTGCAAGCGACACTTCCGCAGCCGCCTGCTCCTGGCGTAATCCAGCGAGCCGCAACGCTTCCTGCTCGATGGCCTTAAGCGTCGTTTCGGCTGACTGCCGACCGTGGATGAATCGTTCTCGTTCGCGCTGGAGATTGCTGAGTTCGGTTTGAATCTCACGCTCCGCCGCATTCTGGATCGCGACCTGCTGCTGAACCTTGACGAGCGTCGCCGAATAGGCCGCTGCTGCCGTCCTCCAGCGAACGAGTTCGGCGGCACCTTGTTCGATGTCCTTGGCGTGTGCCAGCGTTTCATTGATCGCGGCGCGGTCGCGCTCGGCCTGTGCCAGTTGCGTGTCGAGCCGCTCCAGTGCCGTTCGCTCGCGTTCTGCCCGGGTACGCGCACGTTCGACCGTTTCGCGAATCTGCTCATACGCGCTGAGTTGCAGCGCCAGTGATGACGCCAGCTCCTGGGCGAGATCGAGTTTTGCGCTGGTTTCGGTCAGGCTTGCACTGACGATTTCGAGGTTGGTGACGAGTGTTCGCCGCCCGGACAAGCGCTCGTCGAGCATGTTGATTTTCGTTCGTGCCTCGTCGAGTTCACGACGAACCGATTTTTCTTCTTCGCGCGCGAGCCGAGCCAGTTCGTCGTATTCCTGGAGGTTGAGGATATCGCCGAGGATCTTCTTGCGCTCACCGGGCGGCTTCTGCGTGAACGAATCTGCTTTGCCCTGCAGGATGAACGCGGAGTTGACGAAGGTGTCGTAGTCCATGTTCAGGACGCTGACGATGCCTTCCTGCGTTTCGCGAACGTTGTCGCCGGAAATCGCAAGCCACTCGCCGCTGCCGGGTGCGCCGATGAAGAACTCCAGCGATTGTTGACCGCTTGCTCCACCGCGCGCGAACGAGCGTCGCCGGAAAATGCGGTAGTCGCGTTCGCCGAGCCGAAACGTGTAGGTCACTTCCATTTCGGTTTCGCCGATGCAGATCACTTCGCGATCGTTGCTGGCTCGAGTTTTTCCCCAGAGCGCCCACGTCATAGCATCAAGCAGCGCTGACTTGCCCGATCCATTGTCGCCGGCGAGGCAGGCGATCCGGACGGGTTCGAGATTGAGTTCGGTTTCCTCACGATATGACAGGAAGTTTTTCAGTTTGAGGTGAAGAGGAATCATGCCGCACACAATCCATAATTGCCCCGCGCCACAGGTTGCAACGGAACACGCGCCATCGTGCCGAGACCAAAGTATACGTGCTCGGCAGGTGCATTCGTTCGCGGAGCGGCATTCAAACCATCAGTATGCGACGTTGCCCGATAACCCGCGTTAATCACTGGCTACCGCGAGGACAAAGAGGTGAGAGCCGCCGCCGAACTCCTCGTCTTCGACGACAAGGCGTTCCCACTCGACATTGAAACCTGCGTTCTCGATCAGCCTGAGATTCTCCGCGCGCCCGTAGTGGCTCCAGTACATCGGCGCGCCGCCATCGAGCCAGTTGTCTGCGGTGCCGTCGGGGTTGTCGCTGGCGCCCATTGAAACGAGCAGTAACCCATACGGGACAAGCATTCGGCGGAAGTTCGCCAGGAGTTCTGAATGCTCGTTGCGAGGCACATGAATGATCGCGTAGAAGGACACAATCGCATCAAAGTGACCGTCGGGGACTGCCAGGGTCGACATGTCAGCATGGATGAATTCGGCGTTGGGGACGGCACTCCTCGCGAGCGCGATCTGCTCGGCAGAAATGTCGACGCCGGTGACCTGGAATCGCTCGCTCAGGATGCGACTCACCGGTGTTCCAGACCCACAACCGGCGTCGAGGACGCGTGAGCCATCGGGTAGTTTCTCAGCAAAGTCGATCAGTAGCTGAACATCGTCGCTGTCATTACGGCGAACGCGCGCATAGGCTGCGGCGAGTTTGTCGTATCCGTCCTCGACGATCCGCTTGCCGTTCACTTCGTCGCGTCTTCCATCAGCAACTTAAGGTACGACTGGTAGTCGGCAGGCAGTCCGAGTGCTCGTGCGCCATCGAGGATTGGTCGTGTATAGGTCGCCGTTGGTTGGAAGGGGCCACCGGGATTGGGGATGATGTAGGTCTCGGCATCGACCTCGCCGTCAGCCGTCCGAACGCGGACTGTCAGTCGCGTATACAGTCCCCGGTCGACGCCGGATATCGAGTCGAGTTGGGTGAACTCCTCATCGGACAGATCGTATAGCACACCGTAACATTCCTGATCGTCGGCAGGCGTCAGGTTGCAGCCACCCGTGTCGAGGTCCGGTCCGTGCCGTTCGAATACCACTCGCTGTCCGTCGATTCTCCCAGTCGTGCCACGGCGCGCGGTCGGGACAAAGCGCTGCATCTCCGACTCGTCCAGCAGCGTGCAATAGGCAAAGTAGGGCATCGTGCTCGCTCCATTCATCGTGCAGTTCACGATTGCAGGGTAGCACTGTCTGAAGACGACTGATGTCCGGAAAGACGACCTGGGGTTCATTGGAAAGAGGTACGGGCAGAGGGTGCAGCGGCTACTGTCAGCAGATAGGTGGTGCGGCGTTTCGGATGGCCGCGAGGAGTGGCCCCTCCATACGGTGCTTGGCGACGAACGCTGCTGCGCCGGCTGCTTTGGCCCGGGCGACGGTATCGTGATCGTCGTGGAGGCTGAGCATCACGATCGCAGTACGCGGAAGGGCTAACCGCAGGGTCCGTGTGGCGGCAATGCCGTCTGTCCCGGGGAGTTCGACGTCCATGATGATGACATCGGGGTGGAGGGCAATCCCTAACTCAAACGCACTCTCGGCATCGCCCGCCTCGCCGATGATTTCGACATCTGGCTCAAGCGCGAGTCGCATGATCAATCCACGCCGGACTTGGGGCTGGTCGTCAACCAGCAGCAGCCTGATCATCTGATCGACACTCCGATCCGATCTCGCTGTGCCGTGCGGTACCGCCGTTACCTGCACCATCGCAGGTTCCTTTCCGGTTCAAGCCGGTTGCCGCGCGTCGTCGCGCGACCACGTTGTCCCCACTGACATCGTGACTCATTGGTGCTATCAGCATAGCGGTTGTACGAGATGACGACACCGGACGAACGACCTGATTGGTCCTCAGCCCTCTGGTGGAATGCCAATCTCCATCGAAGGGATGAGGTCGCAGATCACTTTGTCTGGAAATTGACCATCGTTTGGCACAGTCGACGACTCATCCAGAGGGGCATTGGATCTAGGTACAGGTTGCGCAAACGGTCGATGCCGATGCTGGTATGCTCTGTCGCGTCGATGGTTACGCGGTGGCTAGCAGGACGTTCTTTCATTGGGGAGTAGCATGCCAATTCGCATCCTGATTGCCGATGATCACAGCGTTGTCCGTCAGGGACTGAAAATGTTCCTCGCACTTGAT
>JBGSWU010000014.1:0-3710 GCA_041751795.1 Thermomicrobiales bacterium | reverse complement strand
CGGGGCACATCGAGGTGCTGCAGAAGTACCTCGTCCCGCAAACACGGAGTTGGCACGGATACACGTGGAACGTCCCTGCTGCCCGGGAGGCTGCCGCACAGGGGCTGCGGGACTGGCACGGCGTGCCGTTCGAGGCGAGCGATCTCTATCTGACGAACGGCTGCTTCGCCGCGCTGACCGCCAGCCTGAAAGCAGTGGCCGACCCGGGCGATGAGGTGATCTTCAGCCTGCCACCGTGGTTCGGCTACGAAGGCATCGCACGTGAGGCTGGCCTGATGCCGGTCAAGGTGACGATCGACCCGGTCACCTTCGACCTCGACCTTGGAGCGATTGAAGCGGCCATCACTCCCCGGACGCGCGTTGTCATCGTCAATACACCGCACAACCCGACCGGCAAGATCTACCCGCCTGAGACACTCGGACGATTGGCGATGCTGCTGGATGAGGCGTCGCGACGAAACGGTCGCACGATCTACATCGTCAGTGACGAGGCCTACCAGCGTGTCGTCTTCGAGGGGAAGCGCGCGTACTCGCCGTCCGAGTTCTATCCAAACACACTGCTTTGCTTCACGTACGGCAAGAAACTGCTCGCACCGGGATTGCGCCTCGGCTACGTCGCGCTGCCGCCGACTATGCCGGATCGAGTCGCTGTCGGATCGGCAATCTTCGTGGTTCAGTCGTCGAGTGGCTATCTCTTCCCGGACGCATTCTTACAGTACGCGCTGCCCGAACTGGAACGACTCTCGATCGACATCACGGCGATCGAGGCGCGCCGAGATCACATGGTCGGTGCGCTGCGCGAACTGGGATTGCGGCTGCATGTGCCGGAGGGCGGATTCTATCTGTTCCCCGAATCACCCTGGCAGGACGACTACGCATTCGCCGTGCTGCTAGCCGACCACGGCATCTACTGTCTGCCCGGCTCCGCCCATGAGATGCCAGGTTACTTCCGTCTCTCGTTGACCGCCACTGACGGGATGATCGAGCGCAGCCTGCCGCGCTTCGCCGCAGCGCTGGCCGAGGCTCGCAGCCGTGAGCCGTCCCGCGCCGAGCAGATGGCGACCGCCGATGGGACCTGAACGGCCATCCAGGACGTACACGGGCATTGTTATGAAAGCAGGAGGCGAGCCATGCGCGCATCGATCCATGATATCCCGGTTACGGCGACGGTTGTCGACCCAAATGGCCATCGCTTCGTGCGGCAACGAGTCGTCTGGGGCGACCAGGAAGCGTCGTTCTTGACCGTCGAGCAGGGCACGGATCTGTCCCCCGCCTTCCTTGGTCTGCCGCACGAAAACTGCCCAGCCCGCCACTGGGGCTACGTCGTCAAGGGACGCATGCGTATTATCTTCAACGACCATGAGGAAGTCTGCGCGGCTGGGCACATGTTTTACTGGCCGCCGTACCATATGCCAATCTTCGAGGAAGACACCGTGCTGGTCGAATTCAGCCCGCGTGTTGACCAGGATGAACTCGATGAGGCGCTTGCTGCCAGGGATTCGCGCAAGGCTGTGGCGTCCCCGTCCAGCGAGTAACCTGCGCGGCAACTGGCAACGGCGACCCATCGGTCAGCAACCAGCATACGAGGAATGCCGAAAAGGGGTTTCTCCCAAACGGCTGACGGCTAATAGCTACAGCCCCATCCGTTTCGCCAGGATCTCCATCTGGATCTCGTCTGTCCCGCCGCCGATGCGGAGGATCCTCGCGTCGCGGTAGTGCATCGCGACGCGCGTTTCTTCGATATAGCCCATCCCGCCGAAGATCTGGACGGCGTGGTCGGCAACGCGGTTAGCGACGATGGCTGTATGAAGTTTCGCCATTGCGACGACATCCAGCGCGTCGGGGTCGTCGCGGTCGAGCTTGGCGGCAGCCTGGTAGAGGAGGAGGCGCGCGGTCTGGATATCGGTTGCCATCTCGGCCAGCTTGTGGCGGACAGCCTGGTACTTCCCGATCTGGCTGCCGAACGCCTCGCGGTCCTTGGCGTATTGGAGTGCGTCGTCGAAGGCTGCCTGGGCCAGCCCGACACCCATCCCACCAAGGGTGATCCGCTCTGTCTGGAACGATGAGGCGATCTGGTAGAAACCGCGGCCTTCCTCACCAACGATGCGATCGGCAGGTACGAAGCAGTCCTCGAAGATCAGTTCGCGGGTGTCGGACGAGTGCCAGCCCATCTTGCGCAGTGGCCGACCAACCGAGAAGCCGGGATCGTCCTTCTCGACGAGGAACATTGTGATCCCGCGATGCCGTTCGGATGGATCGGTCTTCGCACCAAGAACGATGTAGTCAGCAAAGCCACCGTTGGTTATGAAGAGCTTGGTGCCGTTGATGAGAAAGCCGCCGGTCGTTTCTTTGGCCGTCGTTCGCATTCCGGCAACATCCGAGCCTGCGCCCGGTTCGGTGACACCGATCGACGCGATCTTCTCGCCGGTCGTGATCGGCACCAGGTATTTTTGCTGCTGCTCGGGCGTTCCAAACTTCGCCAGGTGTGGCGCGGCCATGTAGGCGCTGACGAGCGGCGTGACGGCAATGCCGCCGGACGCCTTGCCGAGTTCTTCCGAGAAGATGGCGATCGCGAGCATGTCGCCGCCGGTACCGCCTGCGTCCTCTGGAAAACCGAGGCCGAGAAATCCGTAGCGGCCCATCATCGGCATCAGTTCGAGCGGGAACTGGACCTCGCGCTCGGCTGCTTCAACTTTTGGCAGAACCTGATCGGTGACGAAATCGCGGCAGACCTGCTGGAACTCGCGATGGACATCGTCCAGTTCGAATAATCCGCCCGTGCCAGTCGCGACATCCTGATCGGTGGCCATTGTGCCCCGCCTTTCCGCGTTGTTGTTCGACGTCAGTGTCGATTCCGCCACGCCCGTCATCGAGCCTGCGCCGTGGTGATATCCGCCATGCCGCAAGATGCGTGCGCCAAGCGTTCGCTGTCATTTTGCTACGATGTGCGTATCGTTGCGAATTCAGGAGGAAGCGTGAGCAGTCGAGACCGGATCGATATCCCCGTAGAAGCGTTGGCAGAGCTCTGCCGTCGGTACCATGTTCGCGAACTGGCACTGTTCGGCTCAGTGCTTCGCGACGACTTCGACGATGACAGCGATATCGATGTACTTGTTGAGTATGAGCAAGGGGCTCGTATTACGCTCTTCGATCACTTCGATTTGCAGCGGGCGCTCGTTGGCCTAATTGGTCGGTCGGTTGACCTCGTTCCGAAGGATGGACTGCGGGCATTACTGCGCGAGAGCATCCTGTCAGCATCTGAGGTGATCTATGCAGCGTGAACATCTCTACGTTCGCGACATCGTGCGAGCATGTGATGCGATCGCAAGATATGTCATGGACATCGACAGGGATGCGTTCCTGGCCGATGATCTGCTCCAGAGCGGCGTCGCATTTCAGTTTTCGATCATCGGTGAGGCAGTCAGGAATGTGCCGGTTGAACTCAAGCAACGACATCCCGAAGTCGCCTGGATAAATGCTCGAGACCTACGCAATCTGATTGCACACCGATATTTTGCAATCAGTTGGCCCATCATCTGGGAAACCGCGACCGTCTCGATACCAATCTTGAGAGCGCAGATCGCCACGATCCTGATGTCAGAGTTCGGAGACCCAAATCTGATGTCGTAAACATGGCGCGACACCATGACTCAGGAATTGCCAGATGGACAGGGACGCAGCAAGCACGGCGAAGTTCGAGCGTGGTATCG
>JBGSWU010000013.1:0-4267 GCA_041751795.1 Thermomicrobiales bacterium | reverse complement strand
GGTCGGCTCGCTGACGACTTCCTCGGTGGCGACCGGCTCACTCGTTGGCTCTTCAACGACAGCCGGAGTTTCGACGACTGGTTCTTCAACGATCGGTTCCGGAGTCGACTGCTCGACCGGGACACCCTCGCCAACCAGTGTCACGTTGCGCGATGGGATGTAGTAGCTCGTCAGCCAGAGGTCGTCGATCATCGTGCCGGTGGAATCGGTGACGGTCCGGTGGATCGTCGCCGTGAAACCATCCTGCGCGTGCTCGACAACGACCGACTGGCCCGGCGGGATGTCACTGCTTGGCTGGCGAACCATCGCTGATTCAGCTTTGACGACATTCTCGATGATCGGGTTATCGGCGCTGACTGTCCAGCCCTGCGACGTTCCCCAGACCTCCACTGTCACCCATTCACCGTCCGCGACCGCATTGATCGCCATCCAGCTATCTGTGGTGTTGATCCAGGTGTTGTCGAGGCCGTAGTCGGGATCGACCGTCGCATCGAGGCCCTGCATACCGCCGGGGCCACTACCGTAGTTCGGAATCCAGTAGAGGTGCCAGTTACGCTCGCCGACCTGAACGCCCGACCAGAACGCTGCCTGGAACGCGGTGGTTGCGACCTGGCAGATGCCACCCGCGACAGATGGCACCGTCTGCGGAATGCCGTTCTGACCAGCGATGATGCCGTAGCCCATCTGGTAGCCATCGTCGAGCGTCGCCGTCCCACCGATCGCCTTGTTGAACGAGAATTCCGCTCCAGGGGCGATCAGGTAGCCATCCAGCTGGCTGACGGCCAGTTCGACGTTGATCCGGCGATTGTTGCCGGAACTGCCGTAGTAGGTCGAGGCCGTACCCAGTAGATCGTTGATGACGATTTCACCCGACAACGCAGCTTCGTCTTGCTGCTCGGCAATGACCAGCGGCGTGTTCGAGTTGCCGCCAAGGGCGTTCGCGATAACACGGTTGACGCTGGCGTTGATATCGACCAGCCGCCCCGGTAGCGCTCCATCTGGCGCGATGATCGACCAATCGATCCAGCGATAGCCGGTCGCAGGACGGTTAAGGCTGTGAGCGATGGGTTCGAGCATCGAGAACAGCGCGATGGTGTCAAAGGTGATTTCGCCGTCGGTCTCATCAATGAGCATCGCGGCGGCGAACGTTGGCCCGTCCAGCGTCTGCTCGCCATCGGCCCAGGAAACCTTCATTCCGGTTCCAGCAATCTTGTTGGCCTTGTCAAGGAGCGGTTTGATATCGGTTTCAACCCGTGCCGGAGCTGTCGTGCCGACTACGAGGTTACTCAAATGCTCACCGGTCAGCAGATCGCGCTCGACAGCAGCGACGCTGGCTGTCACATCCAGGACGCGGCCATCGACTTCCGGTTCGATCCGGAAGGTCGCATCACCGTTATAGACGATCTTGGCCGGGACAGCCTCGCGGTCAACTGACGTCGCCAGTGAACCGATCAACGGCTGGAATGCTCGGTTATTCAACGCCAGTTTGCCGTCCTCGACCCTCAGCATCTCAGCAAGCGTCGGCTGCGCGATCTGCCAGTACTGCTCGCCATTGGTAACGACCAGCGGTTCCGCGAGCAGGGCGGTGGCTTCGACCTGGACTTTTTCGAGATCACCAGTTGAGACAGCTGGCTTCAGCGGAACGATCTTGATTTCGATCGGCCCGTGGTTGAGATCGGTGGCCTCGCCCCGCAGCATCGTTGCGACGGTTCCGGCGTCAATGCCCGTGCCCTCCGACGATGGCTTGATCGTCAGGCGGCCACCATCCCAAACGAATGCTGCGTCCACCGGTGGCGTCAATTCGGAGTGACCCAGCGCCCCGAGGGTTGCAACGAGTTTGCTGCGATCGACGGTCACCACCGGCGACACGTCGATTCCGCGAGTATGCGATTCCAGTCGCTCGACGGTCGAGCCAACCAGCCCACCACGTCCGATCTGCATGGCTCGATCGTGGGTTCGCTCAATATCGAAGTTGATTCCGATCTCAGATGGAGCGACATTGACCGTCTTACCATCGACATTCAGAAGTATCGGCTGTTCCAGAAACTCGGAGAATCGCGCCGATAGGGCGGACTCGGCTGCTTCCCAGTTGCGACCATCGACCGAAACGCCTGCGATGCTTACACCTCGCTCGATTTCGCCGGTTCCTGGGGGGCGGCCAGCGACGATTCCGGTTATCAGGAGCAGTAATGCAGGGAACGCCACGAGCACAATCGAACGCGCAAGAAGCATCCGCTCGTCGACAGGTCGACTCGACTTCGTCGCGATCTTGCGTTGACGATCAGATACATTACTACGTCGCTCGGCGCCGCGGTTCGCTGGCATCCGTGACGAAAGACTTCCAGTGCTCACTCGACAGCCTGCCCCATTACGTTTCGAGAAATCAGTCGTATATACACATCAGAGACTCAGCCCACAAAGGCTGCCACCAAGGCACAGCAACCCGGTCGGATACCGGGACAGCCTCGATATCAGACGACCATCGTGAAGAGCGGAAGAGCGGGATGGTCAACGCTATTCAACCATGCCGCGACGCAACTGTCAGCAGTTTTTCCGTTTCAACCAAAGGATATGCGTTCGTACGCGTCGAGTCGCCGATACGTGTGTCGTGCTGTCACGCAACTGGTGTCTGCCTAGACAATTGGCCGATAAGCGACCGGTTGATCTACTCCACGGAGTATTGTTCGATGTTTTCAACAGGTGGCGGATACTCCGGATCGAGAACGCGCATCTGCTCGACGATTGCTCGAGCAACGACGGAGTCCCGGTACCACTTGCTGTTGGCTGGCACGACGTACCACGGCGCGGCATCGGTCGAGGTCGCGGCGATAGCATCCTCGAACGCCAACTGGTAATCATCCCAGCGTTTGCGGTCTTCCAGATCGTGGGGGTCGAACTTCCAATGCTTGGACGGATCGTCGAGTCGGTCCTGTAGTCGCTCGGCCTGCTCTTCTCTGGAAATCCGCAGGTGGAACTTGAGGATCGACGTGCCACTCTCGGCCAGCAGGCTCTCGAAATCGCGAATGTGTTCATAGCGTCGCATCCAGGTTGGCTTATCGATCCACTCATGGACGCGCTGGACGGTGACATCTTCGTAGTGCGACCGGTTGAAGATACCGATCTGGCCCTTTCGCGGCACCCGCCGGTGAATGCGCCAGAGAAAGTCGTGCGCCTGCTCTTCCTCCGTCGGAGCACCGAAGCTGGAAACCGAGCAACCCTGTGGGTTCAGGCCGGAGAAGATGCGGTCGATCGTTGAATCCTTGCCGCCGGTATCGATTGCCAGCATGACGATCAGCAACGCCTGTTGCCCTTCGGCGTAGAGCCGCTCGTGCAACTCGCGCATTTCGGCCAGGTCAGCGTCCCGTGCTGATTCGTACTTATCCCGGTTGGGCTTGAATGCCTGGGCGGCATCGGCATCAACACTCGTCAGTTCAAAGACTTTCCCAGGCCGAACGCGATACTGCTCGATATCCAGCGTTACCATCTGCCCTCGCTTTTCATCCTGTCGGTGTGTCGATCGGACGATCGCATCCCGACCATTGTAGGGGCATCAGGTTCGCGAGTGCAGTTCACCGCCAGAACTCGCGCCAACAGGCTGACCAATTGCGCGCCATTCACTCAATCTGACGACACCAACTTCCGGGCGTCCTGGTCCCTCCAGCATCGCGACAAACTCAAGGCTGTTGCCGTCGGGATCGCGAAAGAAGATTCCGGCTGCCGGCATCCAGGCATGGACACTCGGGTCATCGGTCTCGACGCCAAAGAAATCGACGACCGGGACACCCGCCGCCTGCAGTCGCTCGATCGCAGGCTCGATCGCGGACTCGGTGATCTCGAACGCAAAGTGCGATGAATGCCAGCGTTCCTCCGGCACGCCCCAGACGCCGAGCATGGCGTTACCAGGCGGGCCGATCCAGTAAAACGTCACTGTCCGGTCCGGTAGATGATACGCCTCTTCCAGTCCCAGGACACCGCCGTAGAAGTTCATCGCCGTATCCAGATCGCGTGTTTTCACATGTGTCTCGAAGATCCGTCCCGTCGTGATTCCGAGTGGTGGATGGTTCATCCTGCGGATCCTGTCGTTTCAGCGAGTTCGATGACGACCGGGAGCGACGTTCGCGCCCAGATACTCAACTCGCCTGTCTTTGAACGCTCGCCATACTTTTCAGCGACCACCTCGCGACTCCGCACGTCGATCGGTTCGTCTGGGTGGACGATCCGCGCCGACCCGTGGTGCGTCACGCCGTTCACGCGAAAATGGACGGAT
>JBGSWU010000012.1:0-3641 GCA_041751795.1 Thermomicrobiales bacterium | reverse complement strand
GTACTGCGCGAGCCGTTCGGCGGAATCGGCAAACCGGCACGGCTGCGACACATCGATCCCGACACAGGGTCACGACGGATCACCCAGGAGCATCGGCTGGTCTATCACGTTGCCGGTAATCGAGTTACGTTTCTCCAGGCTCGCTAACTCTACGATCCATGAAGCCGAACTGACCTCTATCTCTGGATAATGCAGGATGTCAACGACAACAACTACATCCGAATTGGCCGAACGTCCGAACGGCTGCAGAAAAGCCGAAATACAGGCAATCGGCTGGCAAATGTCAATCCCAACAATTACTCACAATCGATGGGCAGATCAGGAGAACACGGCATCGTTGCCGTGAAGACAAGCGTCGTTCCTCCGGCAAGTCGTTTTGGACTCAACTCGATTGACCACATTTCTGACATCAGTCCAACGGACTCAATGATGTCCGCACCATCCAGATCCCATACCTCAATGAGCAGCGCCACCTCTCCATTATGGGCAGAAATCTCCTTTTGCGAACTCGACTGGCTGTCGCCTGACGCATCGACAATGAACCACCCATCATCTTCAATCGTCGCGAGAAAAAAGTCGTAAAGGTTACGGCTGTCACCGCGACTCAGGTACGCAGCGGCCACCGCACTTTCAGCATCAATGATCTCTGGATTGGCCTGTCCCGAACCAAGAAATTCCAAGCCCTCAGGCAACGAAATGCCTATTGAGGCGGAATCAATCACCGTATTGATAGCTTTCTCATCCACCGTCGCGGTGGCAGGTGGTTGACGTTCGGTGCTCACCATTGCGGTTTCAGTCGCCATCGCAGTCGGCGTAGCGGCTATTGGCGTGGAAGCAGGAGTGCTTGAGGTTCCCACTGACTCTGTCGTCCCACATGCGGTGCCAAGTAGTGCTATGAGAGCACCAAGAGTGAAAACAACTCGGCGAATCAACCAGTATCTCCTGTCAGCATCAGGTCTGTGGCGAGTTCGTCGGACTTCGATCAGAGGTGTTGTGAAGGTAACAAGTACCGCTTCACAAGACGATGAGAGATGGGTCCTGTTCCAGAAACTCGACAAGGTGAGCAGCGTGGATTGTGCTATCTGCTGTTCGCTGGGCACTGCAACATTCGCATCAGCGTTGGCCGATTCAGGCCGGATTTCCTATACTCATAGACGGATTAGACACCCACGGGACAGCACTGGTTGCCTCGCGGTCTGGGACGGGAGCCTGCGTAGCGGGCGGTAGGGAAGACAAGGGCGGTCAAGCGATGGATTTCTCGCTCACGGACGAGCAGATTCAAGTCCGCGACATGGTCCGCGAGTTCGCACAGCGCGAAGTCGCTCCGTACATTCAGGAGTGGGAAGCCAAGCAGGAATTCCACCCGGAAGTCCTCAAGAGGATGGGCGAACTGGGCATTCTCGGCCTGCCGATCCCCGAGCGCTACGGCGGCGGTGGCTTCGACTACATCTCGTTCGCACTCGCTTGCGAGGAACTTGAAAAGGTCGACACGTTCATGCGCGTCGTCATGAGCGTCCACGTCGGCCTCAACAGCCTTGCGCTTCACCAGTGGGCGACTGAGGAGCAGAAACAGCGCTGGCTGACCCCACAGGCGGAAGGCACCAAGCTCTGCACCTTCGGCCTGACCGAGCCAGCCGCCGGGTCCGACGCCGGTAATGTCCAGTCAACGGTCGTCAAGGATGGCGATTCGTACATCCTCAACGGCGAGAAGATGTGGATCTCGCTGGCCGATGTGGCCGACCACTTCCTCGTCTTCGCCAGCATCGACAAGTCGAAGTCGCACAACGGCCTCTGCGCGTTCGTCATCGAGCGTGGCATGGAGGGCTTCACGACCGGAACGATCAAGGGCAAGCTGGGCGTCCGGGCCGGAAACACTGGCTGGCTGGCGTTCAACAACGTCCGCGTTCCCGCCGAGAACATGATCGGCGAGGAGGGCGAGGGCTTCAAGATCGCGATGTCGTGCATCGACCAGGGTCGCTTCACGGTCGCGGCTGGTGCGGTTGGCCTCGCGAAGGCGTCGCTCGACGCATCGGTCAAGTACTGCCACGAGCGCGAGGCGTTCGGCCAGGAGATCGGCAAATTCGAGCTGATCCAGCAGAAGATCGCCTACATGGTCGCCGGGATCGAAGCGTCGGAACTGCTGGTGATGAAGGCAGCTGAGCTGAAGAACCGCGGTATCCGCAACACGAAGGAAACGTCGCTGGCCAAGTGGTACTCCTGCGATGTCGCCCTCAAGTCGGCTGACGAGGCGATCCAGGTCCACGGCGCCTACGGCTACTCGAACGAGTACCCGGTCGAGCGCTACATGCGCAACGCCCGTGGCGCGGTGATCTACGAAGGTACCCGCGAGATTCACCAGTTGGTCCAGGCGTCGTACGCGCTGGGCTACCGTGTGGACAAGCCACTGCGCTGCCCGCAGCCACCGGCTCAGGCATTCGAGAAGGAACTGGTTACGGCGTAGGGCCGTTGGTCGGGACTCGGGACTCGGGACTCGGGATTCGGGGGTGTCGAGAGAGCATGTCCGGTTCAAGAGCCCCGAATCCCGGTTCCCGAATCCCGAACCCCCGCGGACGGCCAGCCAATTGCGCTGGCCGTTCCCACGCTACCCGATCTGACGCCCGTTCTCCGGGCTGGAAAGTGACATCCTCGATGGGCAAGACAGTGATTCTCGGCGGCGCCAGGACCCCATTTGGCCGGCTGAGCGGCGCGTTGGCCGATAAGAAAGCAATCGATCTTGGCGCGATCGCCGGGAACGAGGCCGTCAGCCGGGCTGGCATCGAACCAGCCGAGCTGGACCACATCATCATGGGCCAGGTGCTGCAGGGTGGCTCGGGTCAGAACCCGGCGCGTCAGGTTGGGTTCAAAATGGGACTCGACAAGGAAGTCACCGCCGACACGATCAACAAGGTCTGCGGCTCCGGCATGCGTGCCGTCACGATGGCCGATGTCTTCATCCGCTCGGGCGACTACCAGACCGTCCTCGCAGGCGGCATGGAGAGCATGACCAACGCGCCGTATGCACTGGAGAAGGCCCGCAACGGCTACCGGATGGGCAATGGACAGTTGATCGATCTGATGGTCCACGACGGCTTGACCGACGCCGTCATGGGCTGCCACATGGGCACCCACGGCTCGACGGTCGCTGCAGAGTGCGAATGCAGCCGTGAGGCGCAGGACGCCTATGCCTACCGCAGCCACAAGAACGTGATCGCCGCCTACGAGTCCGGCACGATGCAGGACGAGATTGTCCCGGTCGAGCTGAAGGACCGGCGCGGTAACGTCACCGTGATCGACCGCGACGAGTCGCCGCGCGCCGACACCTCGATCGAAGCCCTCGCCAAGCTCAAGCCGGTCTTCGACCCTGAAGGCAGCGTGACCGCCGGGAACGCGCCGGGCATCAACGACGGTGCGGCAGCACTGGTCGTTGCCAGCGAAGAGTACGCCAGGGACAAGGGCCTCAAGCCGCTGGCGACAATCATCGCCCACGGCACATCCGCCTGGGACACGCCACACCTGGCCTACGTGCCGGAGATGGCGGCCCGTGACGCGCTCAAGAAGGCTGGCATGACGATCGAGGAGATGGACGTCGTTGAGATCAACGAAGCCTTCGCCAGCGTCGCGCTGATCGCCTCGGCACGGCT
>JBGSWU010000011.1:0-45544 GCA_041751795.1 Thermomicrobiales bacterium | reverse complement strand
CCACGCCCGGCTGGAACACCTCCGCGAGGTTGGCCGGACGCTCCTATCCCGCTGGGACGGTCAATTCCTCGAAGCGATCACCGAGGCGCAGGGCTCAGCCGCCAAACTCGTTCGCGAGGTGCTGGCCGCGCTGGAATCGTTCCGCGATGTCGCCCCCTGGAACGGCCACGACATCCGCTTCTACAAACGCGCCCAGATCCTTGTTGCCGATCTCTACGGCGCGTTCGGTGGCGACGGCCCCGGCCGATTCCACGATATGCAAACACTGACCGCCTTTGCCGACTACAAAGTACCCCAGGTGCTCCGCCAGCACGGCATCCTCTCCTACGCCCCGGCATTGGCGGAGCAGATCGCCGCGCACCGGCTCATCCCGCCCGATAGCGACGAGGAGCTGGAGATCCGCTCGGCAACGATCTGGGCAGTCGAACTCTTGCGACAGTCGATCGCCGAACGTGGCCGGGACATGCCCGCCTACGCCATCGACTGGGCGCTCTGGCAATCCGGCCAATCACTGCCAAACACCAGCGAGCCATACCACCGGACCCTGACCATCTTCTACTAGTAGTAGAGCACGAGAGCATCGCGTCCTCCCAAACCACCGCCCACGGCAAGTGCCTCGGGAAGGAATCGACACTTTCGCCGTGGAGACGACGCAGGCAGATGGGGCATGTTGGCACGAACGTCACCCCGTGCCGGTCCTGGGACGTGCCAGCAACCCGATCAGGACTAGCGTCTCATACCCCGCCTATCACCCGTTTGCCATGATCGGGACAGCGTCCGAGTGGGAACGGGATAGACAAACCAGACAACGATGAGAATAGACATTCCACGCGTCAATGGCGGCTCAACCGTCACCACGATCGTTCACGCGACTGGCGCGATTGCGATTGTCATTGGGCTAGCCGTCATCGTCAGCTGGCACGCCCAATTCGAGCCACTCCTCCGAATCCGCTCCGGCTACGAAACGATGATGTACAACACCGCCGTCGGTCTTGCTCTCAGCGGCCTGGCAGTGTTGCTGTTTGTGTACAAGCGCATCGTGCTGGCGCGCGTCGCGGCAAGCTTCGCCGCCCTTGGTGGCATCCTCACCTTTGCCGAGCATCTCTTTACGATCGACCTGGGGATCGATCGGCTCCTCTACGATCCGTATCTCGTTGCAGAAACGACGACCCCTGGGCGGATGGCACCACAAGCTGCCGTTGGTCTCGCTATCGCGGCGATCGCGCTACTCCTGGCGACAAAACGTCCACCGTTCCGGTATCAGTCCGTCACATTGGCGATTGCTGGCTCACTGGTCACCTCACTCGGTGCCGTCGCATTCGTTGGCTACGCGACCGGGTTTGAGCAGGCCTACGGCTGGGGGCAACTGACAAAGATGTCCGCCCAGGCGTCCGTGGGCTTTCTCGCGCTTGGGGTGGCGATCTTCGCGCTTGGCTGGCGTGAGTTCCAGGCAACATCGCCGCATGCACCACGCTGGCTTTTCGTGCCGGTCACGATCGGCGTCGCGGCAATGAGCATCCTCTTCTGCCAATCGCTTCTCAATTACGAGAACCGGCAGATCAGATTCTCCGCGCAGACTGAGGCCGCGGCGATCCAGCAGGAAGTGGAATCGGAGATCTCGGCCAGCGTAGCCTCGATCGACCGAATCGCACGCCGCTGGGAACATAGTGGCCGCCCCGCCCAGGCACGCTGGGAAGCCGACGTCAATCTCAACTTCGATGGTCCATCACTCTACCGGGCGATTGAGTGGATCGACCCGTTCTATGAAGCAAAGTGGGTGGTTCCACCAGCAGCGAACGCTCGCGACATCGGCATCGACGCTCGTGAAACGCCCGAGCTGCTGAACGTCCTTGCTATCGCTCGCAGCGAGCGACAAACGATCATCAGTCAGCCGTTCGACCGTGGGCGCGGCGGGTTGGAAGTCGTCGCCGCCCGAGCGATCTACGTCGATGGGATGTTCGATGGGTTCGTCGTCGCCGTCTACCGCGTCGATCAGCTCTTCGATGTCGTCCTCAACGATAAGGTCTCTCCAACGTCGTCAATTACCGTCTCCGATGGCCGGAACGTGATCTACGAACGAACCATCGGTTCGAGTGACGGTGGAAGAAACTGGGAAGTCGAACTACCGGCTGTTGTCCGCAACGCGCAATGGACGCTTCACATCTGGCCGGGGGACATCGACCCGCAGCAGTCACTGATGCCGTATGGCGCGCTCGTGATCGGGCTGATGATGGCAGGACTGCTCGGGTTGGTCACCTGGCTCCTCCAACAGGCGGGGGAACGCGCGCGTGCCATCCAGCTCGCGAACGAGACACTCCAGGTCGAGGTCATCGAGCGGACACGTGCCGAAACCGAGTTGCGCCAGTCGACCGGCGCGCTCGAGCGGAGCAACCGGTCGCTTCAGGAATTCGCCTACGTCGCCTCCCACGATCTCAAGGCACCGCTCGTGTCCCTCCAGGGGTTGGCAGCGATGCTCCAGGAGGACATCGGCCCGAACCTGACCGATGACACACGACTCTATCTCGATCGGATCGTCGCCAACGCCACAAAAATGCGGAACCTGCTCGACGATCTCCTCGAACTCTCGCGAGTGGGACGCGAGGATGCGCCCCTGAGTGCCGTCGATCTGGGCAACGTCATCGAGGGCGTCAGCGGGCAGTTGCGCCAGATGCTCGATCAGCGCAACGGTCAGGTCATCGTCCGTGGCGACCTGCCGGTGGTCGCTGGCAATCCGGTCCGCCTGCAGCAGGTCTTCTCGAATCTGATTGACAACGCCGTGAAATACACCCCAACCGACCGTGCACCGGTCATCGAGATTAGCGCGAGAGAAAGGCACGATACGTGGCAGATCACTGTCAGCGACAACGGCACCGGTATCCCGGTAGAACACCGCGATAAGATCTTCACGATGTTTCAGCGGCTGCCAAAAGGCAGGTCAATGAACCCAACCGGGACTGGTATGGGCCTGGCAATCATCAGTCGCATCGTCGAAGCGAATGGTGGCCGCTGCTGGATATCCGACAGCGATGAGAATGGAACGACCTTCTGCCTGACATTCCCGAAGACTACCGACGAGCAAATGAACAGCACACCACGAACGCTGGAACTTGTGGGCGTATCGTGAGCGTATTGAAACGAGAACAATGAATGAGTACTACGGCGATAACTGGTCTCTACATCTGTCTGATTGATGATGACCCGGACCACGTCCTCATCATCTCCAGAGCGATCCGCGAACTCGGAGAGCAGGCGACCGTCCACGCCGCCAATGATGGCGACGAAGCGCTGGAGTGGCTACGGGCAACCGCGAATCTCCCCGACCTGATCCTGCTCGATATCAACATGCCGGGCCTGTCGGGCTTCGATGTCCTGCAGGCGATCAAGGCCGACGAGCGGCTGAAGTCGGTCCCCGTTGTGATGCTGACCTCGTCGGACGCATCGTCCGATGTCGCTCGCGCCTACGAACTCGGTGCCAGCGGCTACATCAGCAAACCAAGCTACTTCCACGATCTGCGTGCCGTCCTCGGCAACACCCTACTCTACTGGTCGGCGATGCGACGCGCCACGCTCCATGAGGAAACAGCGTCATGAGCCAGCCAGTCATTCTGCTGGTCGAAGATGATGTCGCCGTCGCCCGGAGTATCTCCAGCGCGATCGAAACCCGCATCATCGGAAGTCGTCTTATTCACGTCAGGACAGGCGAAGAAGCCGTCCTCTGGGTCGGGGCGAATGACTGCGATGTCTGCCTGCTGGACTATGATCTGCCAAAAATCAATGGCCTCGAAACGCTGGCCCGCATCCACCAGCGCAAGCCGGGCCTGCCAGTCATCATGCTCTCGGACGCAAAATCCGAACAGGTCGCCGTCGCCGCGTTTCGGGCGCGAGTCACCGACTTCGTGCCGAAGCAACGCGGATTTGAGCAGACCCTCGTTCAACTGGTCCAGCAACACGTCGCCAACGCACCGGGGACAGCGAGCGCGGCTACCGTCGTTGGCCAAGCGAATATCCCGGCCAGCCTCATCCAGCCCACCTACCAGAACCGGCTGCGGGTAATCGGGCGGCAACTGGACCTCTACGGGTATCGCGGCGCGACAATTCTCGAGGTCGCTGGCGGATTCCTCGTTCGTGGTTCGGCAAGTGGTAGCCGGACGCCGGAAGCGCTGGAGTTCCTCAATCAGGACTTTCCGCAACTTCTGCAGCACGCGTTTAGCGCACGTGGCGAAAAGGAGCGTTCGCGCTCCAAATCTCCCCTCCTACCGACCGGCTACGAGGACTTCCTGCGCGCCCTTGGCTACCGGCTCGACACCCAGTTTGCCGAAGCCGTCACGATCACCGAACTGGATAGTTTCGTCGCCGTCGGTGGCGTCGCCAAGGTCGATTCCTACGGCCAGACCGGTTTCAGCCCTCTCCAGTGGCTGCTGCGTACCGACGACATTACCTTCATGCTCGATGAAGCCTTCCGTCGTCGAGCGCCGGTCCCCGAATCCAGGCTAGGTTCGCTCCTCGGTCGAGGTCGCAGCAACCGGAACTGACGATCGGATCGAGGTTAGCGTGGCGGAATATGCCGGGAATCGGAGCTCCGGGCGGCTTGGGGGAGCCGCCCGGAAAAAGGGGTGGGGAAGGAGGGGTTGTGAGGTGCGTAATCGGCAGACCCGTGCGAGTTCTCGTGCAGGCTATGCAGCGTCCGACCACCCTTGGGGGAGGCTAGCCGGCCCTCGCACTGATGCTCCGGTCGCGCAATGATTCAAACAACGTTGGATTGAAATGTATTCCCGGCATTTTCACGATGATTTCAAGGATGTCAGCACGAAACCATCGTGACGTCGATGATGAACTGATAGCCACGAACTCAGTCGCCGTGGTCGCCGGTCAATTCTGTCCGGCGACCACGTTTAACTGCATACATTCGGCTATCCGCCTGATGCAGCAGATCGCTGAGCCTGTCCTCGACGGATGCGAGCAAGCTGCCACCGACACTGGCCGTTACCACCACTGAGTCACCCGCGAGCGTATGTGGGTGCTCAAGCGCGTGCTGTAGGCGATCCTGCACATCGGACAACTCATCATGATTCCTGACGGACCGAAGCAGCACGACGAACTCATCACCGCCGAATCGGGCAACCGTATCTCCCTCGCGTACGACGCAGGTGAGACGGCGCGCAACCTCGACCAGCACATCATCGCCCGCTGAGTGGCCGTAGTGGTCGTTGACCGGCTTGAAGTTATCCAAGTCGACGACGATGACGCCCACCGACCCGCCATCCCGCTGGGCTGCAACGATGGCGTGCTCGCCACGGTCATCGAACAACCGACGGTTCGGCAATCCAGTTAACGCGTCGTGGAGAGCAAGGAGGGAAAGCCGCTGCTCCATCATCGTTCGCTCAGTGACATCATGGATCGTCAGCAGGATACCGTCCTGCTCGATCTGCTCGCCTCGAAGTGGGACGATATCGATCACAGCGTAGATCACCGTGCCGTCGTTGCGCGTGAAGGTAATCTCCCGACCGTAGGTCGGCTCCCCGACTTCCAACGCCCGCCGGATCGGCATGCCAATCACGGCGCAATCAGGATTACCGCCGGGCCGGACCATTCCCGAAAGCTCGCGGACCGAGCGGCCAACGAGCGCCGAAGCCGGAATCCCGGTGATCCGCTCGGCTGCCGGGTTCACAATCGACATCGTCCCGAATTGATCGGAAATGATCATCCCGTCCGAGGCTGATTCGAGAATCCGCGACATCCGCTGCTCGCTTTGCCGCAGAGCCTCCTCGGATTGTCTTCGCTCGGTAATGTCCTGCATCTGCCCGACAAAATACTGTGGCTCGCCGTCAGCATCGCGGATCAACGATACGGTCACAAGGCAACAGACTATGTGGCCCTCGCGGTGGAAGTAGCGTCGCTCAGTCTGATAGGCGTTGATCCTCCCGGAGAACAGGTCACGCCGCAAATCATCGTTTGGTGCAAGGTCGTCGGGATGAATTCGCGTTCGGAAGTCAGTCGTCAGGAGTTCATGCTCAGTGTAGCCAAGCATCCGGCAGTGCGCAGCGTTGACCCGCAGCAACCCCCAGTTGAGGTTCGCGATCGACATTCCAACTGCGGCATCCTCGAACGCGCTCCGAAGTTGCTCGTTCTCTTCCCACGGCGGCGATTCTTCCGGCTGGACAAATGGCCATTCACTGGGATCAACATTGGGTTCCACACGGGACCACTTCGTCGTGGCCGTCATGAAGCGGGCTCCTGCCTCGATAGGAAAAATTGTTAGCAAATAGACAACGTGACCTGCCGCATCGGTCCAGCATGCCACGCGCTTGATGAACAATGAAGACGACTGAAGAACAATTGGTACGAAAGTCTGCGGCGTCACTCCCCGGTCAGTGGGGAAACACCAGCATTTCCTGCCCACGCCGAGTTTGCGCCCAGATCGTCCGTTGTTAACAATGGCTGCCAGTGATCATAGCAGATGCGCAGTCATCGACGGGCAGGACAAACCAAATGAACACAACAGATTCGAACCAGCAGGGTCAACGGTACACATTCGAGCAGTTCACTGCCGTCCGGCGTTACCAGCCGACGCTCTCGTTTTCACCAGACGGCTCGGAAGTTGCCTACTCGGTCAACACCTCCGGGCAGTACAACCTCTGGCGACAATCGAGCGCTGGCGGGTACCCGCATCAACTCACCCTTTACAGCCAGCAGGCCGTTCGCGATGTCCAGTGGTCGCCGGATGGCAACTGGATCCTTTATACCGCCGACCATCACGGCGACGAGTTCTATCAGGTCTATCAGATCCCCGCGCGAGGTGGACAACCGGAACAACTCACCGACGCCGAGCAGGTGCAACACTACCTCGGTCAGGATGCCTGGTCACCGGATGGCAGCGCAATCGCCTACAGCGCCAACGACCGCACACCGACCGAGCAGGATGTCCTCGTCCGCGACATGCAAACAGGGGAGGTACGGCGTGTCCTCGAGGGGGATGCGCTCTACTTCGCTTCGGGCTGGTCGCCAGACGGCAAACGGCTCACCGTCGTCGACGCCAAATCGAACACGAACCAGGATATCTATCTGCTCGATCCTGCCACTGGAACAATCGACCACCTGACGCCGCGCGACGGCGAGGTCAAGAACTTCCCCGGCCCCTGGGCAGGGGATAGCTCCGGCTTTTATGTCCTCTCCGATGAGGATCGCGACTTCCTCGGGATGGCGTTCCAGGATGTGGCCACTGGCCAGAAGCGCTGGGTCGAAACACCCGACTGGGATATCGAGCATGTGGCAGTCTCGCCTGACGGACGCTACCTGATCTGGGTGGTCAACGAGGGTGGCTACTCGCGACTCTACGCCCGCGACCTGAACGCAAACCAGCAGGTCGCGCTCCCCGACGTGCCAGGCGGCGTCATTCGTCACCTGACGACATCGCGCGATGGCCGAAAAATCGGCCTGCTGCTCGATCGCCCAGACCATCCGACCGAAATCTACGTCGTCGATATCGACGAGCAATCCGTCACCCAACTCACGTACTCGTTCCTCGGCGGAGTCGATCGTGAAGACCTGATCCAGCCGGAGAGCATTGCCTACCCAACCCACGATGGCCGCGAGATTCCGGCGTTCCTCTACAAGCCGAAGGGTGACGGGCCATTCGCCGTCGTTCTCTCGATCCACGGCGGGCCGGAAGCGCAGGAGCGGCCACTCTACATGTACTCCGGGCTGTACCAGTACTGGCTCTCACGTGGGATCGCCGTCCTCGCGCCGAACGTGCGCGGTTCGACCGGCTACGGCTCGACCTATCAGAAACTGATCCATCGCGACTGGGGTGGCGCTGAGTTGAAGGACTTCAAGGCCGCTGTCCACTACCTGCACGGGCTGAATTGGGTTGACAACGAGCGGATCGGCGTCTTCGGCGGATCGTTCGGCGGCTTTGCAACGCTCTCGTGCGTATCCCGGCTTCCTCAGTACTTCGCGGCGGCGGTTGATATCGTCGGGCCAAGCAATCTCGTCACCTTCGTGAAAGCCGTCCCACCAACCTGGCGGCGGATGATGACACAGTGGGTCGGCGACCCGGAGACGGAAGCCGATTTCCTGATGGAACGCTCGCCGATCAGTTATGTCGATCAGATCAGGGCGCCGCTGTTCGTCATCCAGGGCGCGCAGGACCCGCGCGTCGTCAAGCCCGAGAGCGACCAGATAGTCGAACGGCTACGTGCCCGCGGTGTCGAGGTTCGCTACGACGTCTATGAGGACGAGGGCCACGGCTTCACCAAGCGCGAGAATGAACTGAAGGCGATGCACGACACGGCAGAGTTCATGGAGACATATCTCACGCAATAGACGATGAGGCGCGACGCGTCATCAAGCGACTGACCCGACGAACGGAACGATGGCCAGGGAGATTCATCCTTGACCATCGTTCAGCGTGAGCGCTATCCCGGGCTACTGTCCTGGTTGCTGCGCCCACTCCACATTGATCGTCCACTCGGCGTCGACCGAGCAGGATTGCTGTACACCCGGCTGGTTTGGAATGGTGTTCCACTTCCCGATGATCATCTCGCGGATATTGCTACAAACCGCTGACGAGTTGGCAGAGAGTGACTGCTCGCCGAGTTTGTCGAGCGAGAAGGACGGAATGTTCTTCAGCAGCGATCCCAGAACGACGAAGTCACCGTCGACGATCCCTCGGCAGTCGGAACCACCACCGTGCCAGCCGCCCACCGTCCAGTTCTGCCCCGCAATGTACGGCGACAGGATCAACTTCGATAGGACGGTCCGTCCACCAGTGGTGTCGCTGTAAATGTCTTCGAACATGAAGTAGGTATCCCATGCCCCCTGGTACGATCCGTTGCAGTCGAACTCCCAGTGGTAGTAGGCGCTCCACTGGGAATAATCGACCGATGTCTGGGCAACCGACGCGCGACCGCTCGCATCGGCGGGAACCGAGTAGTTACCTTCAGCGTTCAGCGCTGCAATCGGAATGAACATCTTGAAAGTGAACTTACCGGAACCGTCGGCTGTTTCCGCAAAGTAGTCGGCGGGGGCATCGTATCCGATGTGCTTCCAGCTCGAATCAACATCGTAGTCGACCGTCATTTCGACGTTCCAGCCGGGCTGCTCGTGGCGTTCGACGACCCAGCGAGTGGCCCCCGACTTCGGCGTCAGATACTGCGCATACGAGCCAAGCAGGTTAGTGAACTTGGACTGGTAAAGCGCCACGCCAGTCACAACGCCCTGTTCCTCAACGACCCAGCCATCACCGGGAACCTCCTCGGTGTTCGGGCGGAAGGTCATCTTCGCGATGCCATCCGGGCCGGTCGCGTCGATCGAGAGGCCATTGCCACCCTAGGATGGGCAGGCATTGCCGCAGTCGATCTGGCCATGCTTCTCGAGGTTATCCCAGAACCAGTGGACCGAGACGCCAGCGATCGGACCCTTCGGCGGGAAGGTCGTCCCGGCGATCCAACCGCAGTCGACGAGCGCCTTGGTGACATCGTCGCGCATTTCGACCTTCACCCGGAAGGTCAATGGCGCACCGGGTGACTCATGGCCGTAATGTGTCTCCAACCGCTGGTCGAGTTCGGTGACACCGACCGAAAAGGCCAGGATCGCCCCGTGCAGGCCATCGAGGACGGCTGTCACCTTACCGGCGGCTGCCGGGACGAGCTGCAACAGTTCAGCCGAGATCTTGGTCCATCCGTAGGCATCCTTGAAGGGATCGCCCTGGAACATTGTCGGCGGGTCGCAGGCGGCCAAAAGCTGGCGGTCGCTGGCAGTCAGAATGCCATTGCTGTTGGCGATGAGTTGCGACATCGCACCTGCCTCGATGTCCTTGTCTGCGAACAGCGGCACGGTGATGTCGAGCAGAACAAGGAAGTAGGCCAGCGCGTCCATCCGGATCGTGTCGAGTGGAACGTCTCCAAAGAGATCGTAGGGCTGCATCTGGGTCAACCCGAGCTGCCGGACAATCAGCGGAGAGACGGACGTGAAGGCATTCGGGTCCGCTTCGGCGGCGGCAATACCGCCAAGCAGCGCCTGACGGACGACCTCGGGGTCGAACATCTCGCCATCGGGTAACAGCTCCATCGTCGTCAGTTGCATCGCCAGGTCGATGATCCCAAAGGTCTGACCACGACCGATGGCACCTGCCAGCATCTCGACTTCGAGCTCATACAGGTAGAAGTCCTCGGCACGGCGCTCGGCGCCGCCAAGCAGCATCGTCCCATCACCAGCGTAGACACCGACGTTGAGCGCCGAGAAAAGATTCATCAACGCCTGCTTACGCGCAGCATCATCTGGTGCCTGGGTGACGGCATCGGCGAGCGCATTCGCCGTAGCGTTCGGGCCAGGGTTGGCCTCCGGGTAACGCCAGCGGTAGTAGTGCTGGCCGACATTGCCAGCTTCGACCTGCCACTCGGCGGGGTTGCCCGGCGTGTAGGTCAGGCAGCGACGCTCAAAGCATTGCAGCAACATCTCTCGCTGGACACCGCCAAGCGTGATATCTGCCCAGTACGCTTCAGTGATCGGCAGGCCGGTCGCGTAGAACGGATTCTCAAACAACGGCGCGTTGGTCGTGCCGCCATTCTCGTAGACCGTCCCAGTTGCATTCATGAAGTCCCAGAACGGACTGGCGACTGTGTGCCCCGAAGCATCCACCAGCGTGGTAGCAGTCACACCGTAGGTCGCCAGCGATGAGTCATCGCTGACCTCACCAGAGGCGTTGATGCGCTGGGTGATCGTCGTGCCGATTGCCAGCGGCGCGTGACTCCGAACACCCGCCAGAACGGCGTACGTCAGCGGATCGCCGGGGTCGCCAGCGACATTGATCTGCGCTGGCTGACGCTGCTCGAACTGATTGTCACCAACCTGCATGCTCCCCGTCATCATCTCGACGACGAGCAGGCCATTGGTGACATCCCACGGAGCCGACCCGCGATAATTGTTGTCTTCCATCCGGGACTTGTCGAAGTACTGAACCGTTCGCGTGCCGCCCGGTGCTTCCGCATAGGATTCAGTCTTCGCGTCGGTGAACGGCTCTGGACCCCACATCCAGGTTCGCTGTAACCCGTCATCTCTGACCGGCTTATCGGTCCGTTGCCAGGTGCGCTCGAATGGGTCGGTCGCAATCGGCTCACCGCTGGCAGCCGGGACGCTCGTCATGAACGTCGTCAGAACAACCATGATCGCCAGCAGATGAACGGGTCTCGTGAATCGGTGCATCGATCCCCCTTGCTCAGATCAACCTTGATCACAGACACGGCTGGCAACACTGCCAGCCGAAACCATTGAGCAGGATAGTTAGACGGAATGTTGTGCCACTATGGACGATAGGGTAGAAACGCACCTGTCCATTCGGACAGGCGGAACCGGCTCAGGAAAAGACATCCCAAGCCGGTCTCGCCTTCAGCGATTCTCGGTGGACTACGGTTGAGTAGTCGGAGTGACCGTGATCTCCCAGGTGATCGTGCCTGTGTCAAGTTCCATGCCCTGTGGGGCGACATCGAACACCTGCGTCTCCTCCGTCTTGAGTGAGAAGGCGGGCGGAAAATGTGAAGGGATCAGTCCGATGTCTGCTGCGATGCCGCAATCCCCGTCGAATGGATGAGTCGTGCCGGAGACTCCAGGTGCAGGCACTGGCCCCAGGCCGCCAATGAAGTCGACAAGCAACTGGTCTCGATCGAGGATCTCGACGGCATGTTGCGGCCGCTGCCAGGCGCCTGACCACGAACAACTGACCGGTGGGTTCGTCGTGTAACCATACGTACCCGAGCCTGAGCCAGCGACGCTGACCAACCAGCCAGTCTGTTGCTCCTCAAAGCGCTGAGAGTCGATGTGTGCCGTGAAGGTCATGCTGCCGTTGCCCCAGCGGTGCCAACCGTCACTGCCGATCTGCGTTTTGACGCTGTACGTCAACTTCATCTCGACGTCCCAGCCCGGTACCTCGTGCCACTTGACGACCCAGCGGGTGGCACCCGACTTCGGTGTCAGATACTGCGCATAGGAACCGAGCAGGTTCGTGAACTTGGACTGGTACAGCGCGACCCCCGTGACGGTTCCGTGCTCCTCAACGATCCAGCCCTCGTCGGGGTTTTCCTCATTCTTCGGCTGGAAGGTCATCCGGGCGATGCCGTCCGGACCGGTCGCGTCAATCGACAGCCCGCTGCCGCCACCGGTGGCACAAGCGTTACCGCAGTTGACCTCGCCGTGATCTTCAAGATTGTCCCAGAACCAGTGGACTGAAACGCCTTCGATCGGACCTTTCGCCGGGAAATCTGTCCCAAGGATCCAGCCGCAATCGATCAATGTCTGCGGTAGCGCATCACGCATCTCGACCTTGATCCGGAAGGTGATAGCCTGCCCTGCCTGATTCTCGTGGCCACCTGGACCATAGTGTGTTTCGAGACGCTGATCGAGTTCGGTCACGCCGATCGAGTAGGCCAGGATCGCGCCATGAATCGCGTCGACAACGCCGGATGCCTTGGCGACACCCTGTGGAATCAACGACATCAAGTCGGCGGCGTTTTTCAACCAACCGTAGGAATGTTTGAACGCCTCACCAAGGAATCCGCCTGGTTTGCACGGATCGACGACAACAGCCTTGAGGACGCCGTTCGACTGCGCAACCAACTCCGACGACGCGCCATTCTCCAGAGGCAGATGCTCCTCGATCAACGGAATGCTTGCATGGGCCAGCAGGAGAAAGTAGCTCAGCGGATCAAAACGCATCGTGTCCAGCGAAACATCGTCGAACAGATCGAACGGGGCCGACTGGCTCAGTCCAAGTTGACGCACCAGCAGTGGTGACAGCGATGTGAACTCGTTTGGTGCCTTTGCTGCCTGCTCGACAATCGTCAGGACCGCCGACCGGAAGACATTCGGATCGAGCGTCTGCCCCTCCGGCAACAGGCCCATCGCCGTCAATTGCATCGCCAGATCGACGGCGCCGAAGGTCTGGCCGCGGCCAATGGCTCCGGCCATCATCCGCACCTCGACATCGTAGAGATAAAAGTCAGCCGCTCCACGCTCCGCACCGCCGACGATCATTTGTCCCGAACCAGTGTAGACGCCGACATGGAGCGCGGCCATCACATCCAGCAGCGCCTCATAACGTGCATCGTCACTCGTCGCCTGGGTCACTTTGCGCGCCAGATCGTTGGCCAGCGGCGAGGGGCCAGGGTTCGCATCGGGATATCGCCAGCGATAGTAGTGCTGCCCGACGTTGCCGGCCTCGACCTGCCAGGCGGGATCGTTACCGGGCGTATACGTCAGGCATCGGCGCTCGAAGCATTGCAGCAGCACTTCGCGTTGCTGGCCATCCACCTTGACATCGGCCCAGTACGCTTCGGTGATCGGCAGGCCGGTCGCGTAGTACGCGCTAGCGAACAGCGGCGCGGTCGTCATTCCGCCGTTCTCATAGACGATTCCCGACGCCGTCATGAAATCCCAGAATGGGCTGGCGACGGTGTGGTTCGTTTCCGGAACGTGGGTCACCGCCGTGACGCCGTAGTTGCCCAACGACGGATCGTCGGTCACCTGACCGTTCGCATCGATGCGATGGATAATCGTCGTCCCGGTTGCCAGCGATGCATGTTCGCGCAACCCAGCAAGGACGGCGTAGGTCAGCGGGTCGTCAGGGTCGCCAGCCACATTCACCGCAGCAGGCAACCGTTCCTCGAACAGGTTGTCACCGACCTGCATCCGACCGGACATCAACTCGACAACGAGCAACCCATTCGTGACGTACCACGGCGAAGACTGGTCGCCACCCGGCTGGGTGATCTCCATCCGCGACTTGTCGAAGTACTGAACCGTCCGCGTCCCGTCCGGCGACTCGGCATATGCCTCGGTTTTCGCATCGGTGAACGGCTCCGGCCCCCACATCCAGGTTCGCGAAACGGCACCGTCGGCAACCGGCTTATCGGTGCGCTGCCACGTGCGCTGGAACGGATCGTTGGCCACAGGAGCTGCACGGGACGGCTGGATTGAGACAAGCGTGCCCAGCAGCAGGAATACCAACACGAGATGCTCAACGCGAAACATTGCTGAACTGCCTCCATCGTCTCTGAGTTCTCATGCTCGTTGAATGACATTATCGCAAAGTATCGCCGCAGTGTGGTCTTGCGTCGCCCGCAACGCTGGCGAGCGACGCATGCGCCGGAGATCTGAGCGATTGTTACGAGACGTTGCCGTGGATTACGAAAGCCATCACATTCCTTAATCGTTCCCAATCCACTATGGAGTGACCGTCGCCCGTGCGTCGACCGTCCAGTTACTGCCGACGAGCTTGACCGTCCAGCCGATAACCGCTCCGAAGATCTGGCTGCCTGATCCTGAGAGGTCGATGCCACCGGCACGAGCGACGAAATCGCCTACCAGTTGGCTGGTACTGCCACTGACTTTGATGGCTTTCTTGTCACCGCCAGTCGCGAAGATCAGGACACTGTGCTGGTGAGCAGTCAGCTGGATGTTGCTGCCACTCAGACTGATCCGCTCGGCTACGAGCGTGACGCTGCCGGTGATGTTCGAGTCGCCGAGCGTGATCTCATCGGCGCACAGCGTCAGCGACGCGAGTTGCTGGCTGGTCTTCGTCCCGCCGACCCACCAGACACCGTCCTTCGAAAGGTCGAGTTTGCCAGCAACCGTGACATCGCAGGTGAAGGAGGTGGCGTCCATCTGCACCGGCCAGGGGCGCGTCTCGGTCAAATTGTTTGGCCCCGATGTGAAGGTATTCTGGCTGCCACTGACCTTGACCTGACAGCGATAGCTGGCGCTGCCGTTGCCGGTGTTTTTGGAACCGCTGACTTTCAGCCCACTGTTCGAGTGCAGATCGCCGTAGAGCGTTCCCGTACTGCCACTCCACTCGATCGTGTAAGCGCTGCCTGAGCCGCAGTCGTCGCCGCCGGCGAAGATGGCGTACGGGGTGACGGTCACGCCGAGCGTGTCGCAGCCCTGGCCGCTGTCGTCGTCGCTGACGCAGACACTCACCGTGAACGCCCCGGCACTCGTATAGACGTGCCCCAGTGTGAACGTGCCATCGGCGTTGAGGGTGAGCGCCTCGGTCGCCGAGCCATCACCGTAGTCGACGGTCGCCGTCCAGTCGTCGGTGCCGGGATCGGCGAATGAGCCGCTGCTCATGAGCGTTTCGCCACGGCGCAGAGTCGCGTCGTCGCCGAGCGTCACCGTTGGCGCAACGTTGTTGACGGTGATCGTCGTCGCCACTGTCCCAGTCGCACCATCGTCGTCGGTGACGCTGACGGTCGCGACGTACGTCCCGTTGTCGCTGTAGGAATGCGCCAGCGCGAACGACCGATCGACGTTCAGGGTCAGCGGCTCGTCGCCGCTGCCATCGCCGTAGTTCACGGTCGCGGTATGCGTGTCGAGCGTCCCCTCATCACTGTACGAACCGGTCGCGGCGAACTGGCTACCCTCGTCAATCGTTTGGCCGTCACCGGCAATGACGACCGGCGTTGCGTTGAGAATCTCGATCGTCCCGCTGGCATTGGCGCTTGCCCCGGCAGCGTCAGTGACCTGGACGGCGATTGGCTGGCTGGCCGGACCGTCGATCGCGGCTGCGGAGAACGTGGCGTCCTGGCCACTCGTCTCGTACTCGCCATCACCGTCGAGGTCCCAGACGTAGGTCAGTGCGCTACCCTCGGGGTCGTTACCTGACGCGGTCAGCGTGACCGAGTCGCCCTCCTCGACGCTATATGGTCCGGCAATCTCGACGGTCGGCGACTGGTTGATGACCTCCTGGGTATAGTCGATGCTCAACCCCTCGAAGCCCGCTGCTGGCTGGACGACGCCCAGCGAGAAAGTGTTGGCAAAGTCGGAGACGGCGGTTGCGCCGAGGTAGCCGGTCGCGAAGGTGTCCAGCATGCCGCTGACGCTCAGTCGCGCGCCAACGAAGGACTCGAAAATAACGGTACGAACGCCAGTGTTGAATGGCAAGCGGACCGGATCGGCGCAGCCGTCGTCGCAGTAGATATCGGCGAAATCGGACTGCTCGTCACCGACGTTGCTCGTGACCGACCACATCGCGCGAGCGTACCACTGATCGGTCGCGCCGCCGTACTGATCCATGTCGATGCTCGCGCTGAAGTCGACGATCGAAGGGCAGTAGCCGCCGTCATCACCAAATAACGCTGGGCTCGGCCCTGGGCTCAGGCAGTTTGTTTCAGCGATTGAGTAGTTGGCAGCCATCTCCGCGATGGCGACCTGATTGTCGTCAGCCGACGTTGTCAGCGTACCGTCAAGGCCGAGCGTGACGACCAGCAGGACGGGATCGCCGTCGACCAGATTGGTCTCACCAGCGCCGACCGTCAGATTCATTGCCGAGGTAACGCGCATGCCGCAGTCGTCGTTGGTGGCGCTGGCGCGGGCTTTCAGGGCGTCGACGCCTGCGTAACCGGTGACATTCGTGCCGTCAAAAGAGACCGGACCGGCGCCATTCTCGATCGACTGGTCGTCACTATTGGCATACGTGCAGCCGGAGCGAAGCGAGGTTCGGACAACCGCTGGATCAGGCAGCGCCCCTGTGGTCGGCTCAACCGTGACCGAGAAGTTGACCGGCGGCGCCTGGTTGCCAGAGGAGTCCTGGGCCGAGCAGGTGACAGGCGTTGTTCCGATTGGGAAGAGGCCGCCTGACACCGGAGCGCAACTCGCCAGACCGGGTCCATCAACGTTGTCGGTCGTGGCCGGGATCGGGTAGTTGACGATCGCTCCGGCGGCGTCCAGCGTCTCAACAGTGATGTTCTGGGCCGGAGCGATCGCCGGCGGGGTCGTGTCACCAGGCTGTGGCACGACGCCGTTGAACCGGTTCTGGACGGCGGAGGCGATATGGCGTGCGTAGACCATCTGGCCCATCCGGTTGGGGTGCATGGTACCGGCAGTGCCCTTGAGTTCGACGATCAACACGGCGGCTGACACCAACGTCAGCACGAGCGAGATACCACCGCTCACGATCGAGAGGCCAATGCCAAGCGTCCCGTAGAAGGCGAAGAGGCCGAGTGGGGCGGTGACCGGCCCCTGCATCCCCAGCGCCTGGACGGAGCGATTGACCCAGTTATTCGGCTCGCCGTTGGCATCCTCGCCCAGTGCGCACCAGCCGCGGCCGGGTACTCCATTGGCTGGATCGCCAAAGAACTCGGCGGCAATTCCGGTGACATAGTTCCAGCCATGCTGGGTCGCGTAGTTCTGAATCGCCTGGTTCATCGGCTTGACGAGGTTGCCAGACGCCCAGGCCATCTCTGTCCTGGTGATGCCTGTGACGGGGAAGGCAAGCAACGGATCGTCGAGTTGATTGACCTGGCACCAGCTTCCGTCCATGTCGCGGGTCGGGTCCGGGTATTCGGTGATGAAGACACGGTCGGGGGTGATGTTCAACGCCGGCACGTCCGATGTATCCCGCTCGTTGTTGATGAACGCGGCGAGTTCCTGATAGCGGATCTCCAACTGAATAAAGTCGTTGGCGATTCTGTTGGCCGTCGTCGTATTGGTGCTGCAATCGCTGAGGACACAGTCGATGATGACGTTCGCGAAGTGCATGTCGTTGCCGCCACCAGAGATTGTCAGCGCGTCGATCGCGCGGCCATTGGCGATCCGGGCCGCCTGCTCCATCTGTGGCGGCAGGAAGCTGGTTGGGTTGTAGCTGCCGTCGTGCTCGATCCCACTGTAGCCGGTCAGCAGTCCGCCACCCTGGTACTTCGCCATGTTGACGACGCCGTCGTCGGGGTTGTCGTCGATCGGCGTGTTGATCGTCGCGCCCGAGCAGGCCAGCGAGACGAAGGTGACCGAGGTGTGTGGGTCACTTTGTTCGAGGATCGCCGCCGCCTTCGACGCGCCAGCCCACGCCGAGCGGTGGCAGCGCTGGTCCTGCCAGACTGCCGGCGTTTCTGCGTATCCGAGCAGGCCGAACTTGACAAAGCTGTCGGGCGCGCCCTCACCGGAGCCGTAGGAGTCGCCGACCGAGATGATCAGGATGTCTTTGACGACGATCGTCTGTGGGGCGGAGTCGGCTGTGTAGCCGTCAGCCATTGTCACGTTAAGACTGACTGAGTACGTTCCCTGCTGCAGCGGTGTAATGACCCGCAGGCTGGCGCAGTCGAAAGGCTCGAAACCCCCACCGAGCTTCGGTGGATTCATGAATGCTTCAGCGGACGCGGAAACGACCTTCGGCGCGGTGAGCGCCCCGCCGGTGATTGTGTAGGTATGCGTCGTCCTGGTGAAGTTGTCCATGACCGCGTCGCAACCGTCGAAGCGGACGCGGTAGCCGTCGGTGGGGTTGACGTACTCGCGAGCAGCGGCGAGGTTGTTCGGGTCAATCAGGCTGGTTCCCGTATGTCGAGGGAGCATGCTCCAACCGAACGGCGGCGCGACCTCGGCAGCCGAAGCCGTTGCCACGGGCCAGAAGCGCATTCCGGCAGCTGCGAACAACATCGCCACGATGAAGACGAACGTGATCAATCGTGGCATGGCACTGGGCATACGATTCATGGTTGTTATGCCGTTGGTAAGATGAAACATCTGAGACCCTTTCTGGAACTGTGCACTGTTTGAACCGCTACCAACCGTCATTCGCGCTTCAGGCTGGATGGCACCTCCAGTTCGCTCTCGTCGCTGTTGACCGCGCACAACGGATCGCCGTCGGGATCATCCACAGTCATCGCGTCCCCATGCGCACAGATCCACTCGATCGCCGACCCGACCGACCGGGTGAGGACTTTCGTTCCAGACTGGACGTGGACGATCTCGATCCGCTCGCTGTCGCTGCCGAGAAACCAACAACGCAGGAGGAATGAGGCGTGCTGGCGAGCCATCCATACTCCTCAGGCAATGCGCGTCGCGCACTCCACGAACTCCCAATGACGATGGTGGCAGGATACGAAGGGGCTGTTACCGAGGCGTTACCGTGGGAGCCTACGTATACGTAGCGGTGCGAAAGTCAGGTTGCCGACGTGTGGTCAGAGAGCAACGCATGCTCGATTGCCCAGGCCGAGATGTCGGCACGGGAGGCGAGGCCGAGCTTTCGGAGGAGATTGCTGACGTGAGTGTCGACGGTGCGAGCTGCCATCCCGAGTTCGGCTGCGATCTGGCGGTTGGTGTGTCCCCGCGCCACCAGGATCGCCACCTCGCGCTCACGTGGGCTCAGGCTCTTCGGTGCAGGCGACGCTGCCAGTGCCAGTGCGCCATCACCGTTGCTGGTGGAACCATTCACGGCGAGTGCTTCGGACACGGCATCCTCAAGCCGGAGCGAGCGCCCCGCCAACCAAGCGGCGTGATAGAGACGTTCACCGAGCGCGGCTCGTGCGGCACCAACCGAGCACTCGTTCAACGCAGAGTCGGCGGGAGGCAAGGGGACCTGTAGCGCCTCACGCAGGGCGTCCGCAGCTCCGAACAGGCGAGCGGACTGCTGGGCGCGGCTAGGAGTCGTATCGACCAGGGCAAGCCCCGCGGCGATGCCCTCCAGGCCGTACGCGGCCCCACGCCGGTCCCCGACGTCCATGGCAACCTGGAGACACTCAACCTGAAGTGACACTGCCCGCTGAGCATCGCCCTGGAACATGACCGTGTAACCGAGGTTATTGAGGATGGTAAAGATCTTCGCAGGCGCTCCCAGACTCCGGTAGAGTTCCAGACTCTCCATCGATAGCGTTTCTGAGAGCGCGTGGTTCCCCTGGTCGAGGGCAACCACGGCCTGGCCGGAAAGTGCGAGCGCTATTCCGCGCTTGTTACCGATCCGCCGCTGCAGTGTCACACTGCGCTCGTAGAGGTCGGCTGCCTGTGCGAGATCGCCTTGTTCGCGGGCGATATTACCGAGACCGTGCAGCGTTGTCGCCATTCCCGCGATGTCATCGAGTTCTTCTCTCAGGCGCAGGGCCACGAGGTAGCGAGCCTGTGCCTCCTGATACTCTCCGCGCATCTCAGCCACAACCCCGAGAGCGTGGAGTGAGATGGAGGAGCTGTAGTCATCGCCAGCTTCCTTAAACAGCCGCAGGGCGTCGTGAGACAACGCTTCGGAGCGACCGGTTTCTCCCCGGTTCCATGCCAACGCTGCGGCTCCCTGGAGTATCCGTGCTCGTGTGTGGCTACACACACTGCCATCGTGCATGCGTCGCACGAGATCAGAGAGGCGTCGATCGCCCTCGATAAGATGGCCGTGGTAGTACCAGAAGCGCCACACAGCCGCACCAAGCCGTGCTTCGCCAGCGATATCACCACGCTCGGTTAACCGGCCAAACACCGCCCGTACGTTGTCGTGCTCGCGGTGAAGGCGGTCCAGCCAGACGGCCTGATCTGGTCCGGTGAGAGCCGGTTCAGCTTCCTCGGCGAGGTTGATGAAGTAGGCAGCATGGCGCCCGACGACGTGCTCACGGTCTGCGCCAGCAGCCAATTGCGCGGCGTATTGGCGCACGGTTTCTAGAAGCCGATAGCGGACGCCAGCGGGCGCTGCTGACCCGGTTGCTCTTCCTTCCACCTGGACGAGCGACTTATCGACGAGATGCGCCAGTAACGGCAGAACCTCAGCTGCCGCGATCGTCATTCCATCGTCGGTGTCGGTGTCGGTGTCGGTGTCGGTGTCTGTCTTTCCGCTCGATCCGATGCAGACTGCCTCGACAGCCTCAAGCGTCCAGCCTCCCTCGAAGACCGACAGTCGGCGCAGCAGAGTCCGCTCCCGCGCGTCGAGCAGGGCGTAGCTCCAATCGAGCGTGGCCTGCAATGTCTTCTGGCGGTTCGGGGCAGTGCGGCTGCCGCCTGAGAGAACTCCCAGTGCGTCATCGAGCCGTGTGGCGAGTTGATGGGGATCGAGGACCGAGGCCCTTGCTGCCGCCAATTCCAGTGCCAGCGGCAGACCATCGAGGTGGTGACAGATCTGCACCACCGCGTCGGCATTTTCGGTCGACAGCACGAAGTCGGGCCGGACCCAGCGTACCCGGTCAACGAACAGCTCCACTGCTTGAGCCGTCGCAAGTTGCTCGACCAGCGGCTCGGACCACTGGGGCGCGATCCCCGGCGGCAATGGGAGCGACAACGCAGGTACCTGCCAGATGACCTCTCCCGGCACACGCAATGCCTCGCGGCTGGTGGCGAGAATACGCACGTACGGACAAGCGGTCAGCAGGGTCTCGGCCAGACTGGCGCAGGCGTCGACCAGGTGTTCGCAGTTGTCCAGCACGATAAGGAGCGCTTTGTTGCGGAGTGCGTCGACGAGTGTTTCTGTCAGCGCATGCCCTGGCTGCTCGCGGACACCGACCGATGTCGCCACCGCTCCGGGAACTAGCGCCGGGTCTGCAAGCGAGGCCAGTTCCACCAGCCAGACGCCATCGCGGTACTCGTGGACCAATCCTCCAGCCAGCTCAAGGGCCAGACGTGACTTCCCTGAGCCGCCCGGGCCGGTGAGCGTCATCAGACGTGTCGTTGGAACGATCTCCGTCATCTCAGCAATCTCGTACTGACGCCCAATGAAACGCGTCAGCGGTGCTGGCAGATTGTGGTTTCGTGCTGGCGGACCCGATGCGGCGGGGGGGTTGACATCAGCACGTACTCGTAACGGAGATGATTGACTGGGAGCCGGAAATCGACCGGCTGCGATATCCGCATGCAGGCGTTGTATCGGTGCAGACGGCTCGATATCCAGTTCCCTCGCGAGCGCTTCACGAAGCCGTGCGAACTGCCGCAACGCCTGTCCGGTCTGCCCGATCAGGGCGTGCAGGCGAAGGAGACCTGCATGGGCGTCCTCGTGAGTCGGATCAGTTGCAACGACGCGCTCCAGAACGGTGATCGCCGCAGTGTACTCTCCCCGAGATTCATGGAGGCGTGCCAGCGCGATCAACAAACCGAAGTACGTTTCTCGCAGCACCTCGCGTGGCGCAGCCACCCAATCCTCGTACCGATCCTCTGGCAACAGATCGCCAGCATAGACATCGATCGCAGCCTGAAATGCGCCGACGTCTCCAGCACAATGGGCAGCGAGAGCAGCGGACTCGAAGTCTCGAACATCGATTGAGAATGTCTCGGGGTCCGGACCACGAAGGCTGATCTGGTCGTTCTTGAGGTGAATGAACTCCGGCGAATCGTCACCATCTGACCAAAGGGCACGACGTGCCAGGTGGAGGCTCAGTCTCAAATTGCGACTGGCCGCGTTCCCATCCAAGTCAGGCCAGAGTGCATCGATAACTTGCTCGCGGTGGAGCGTTTGTCGCGGAGAAAGGGCGAGCAACTTGACGAGGTTTCTCGCCGTTCGCCGCTTCCAGGCTGATGAATCGATGCGGTTGCCATCAACGACGACATGGAACCCGCCAAGCAGGCGGATTATGACCAACGATGGACGGGACATAGCATCGCCGGTCGTTGATCGGTTCGTTTCCATGTGCCAGCCTTGGTCAAGAGCGAGTCGATCAGCGGCATGACCGTCGCTAGTATACGCGTTGTTCCATTGCAAGAATCCCGCTCAGCATAATCCGCGCTTCGTCCAACGATCGACGGCTGACCGGCGGTACACTGGTATATCGTCGATTGCCCATGCCGGTAGGAAAGGAAACGCACGCATCATGTCCGCAAACGGTCAACCAGCAGTCCTTGATTCCCTGTTCGGTCGGTCAAAACCGGTAATAGCGATGATGCACCTGCCACCGTTGCCGGGCAGACCGCTGTACGACCGAGCCGGAGGCATGGCGGCGGTCGTCGAGAGCCTGAAACGTGACCTCGCTGTCCTCCAGGAGGGGGGCGTCGATGCCCTGCTCTTCTGTAACGAGGGCGACCGTCCGTACCCCCTGCTGACCGACCGGGCACCGATCGCAGCGATGGCCGCCGCCATTGGGGAACTCAGATCGGAGATTGGACTACCGTACGGCGTTGATCTCCTCTGGGATGGCATGGCAGCGATTGCGGTCGCCCAGGCGGTGCGGGCATCGTTCGTCCGCGAAGTCTTCACCGGCGTCTACGACAGCGATATGGGGCTCTGGCAACCGGACGCTGCTGCCGCGCTGGATTATCGCGAGCGGATCGGGGCCGGAAACATCCGGCTGTTCTTCAACATTGCTCCGGAATTCGCACGACCAGTCGCGCCACGTCCGATCGGTGCGTTGGCACGAAGTGTCGTGACGTCGTCACTGGCGGACGCGCTGTTGATTTCCGGCCCGATGGCCGGTGCCGAAGCGGACCTGACGCATGTTGAAGAAGCGAAAGCAGCAGTCCCGTCAACGCCCGTTCTCGCCAACACCGGCGTCCGGATCGAGACGGTCGCACGGACGCTTGCCGTCGCCGACGGCGTCATCGTCGGCACCGGCCTTAAACAGGACGGCTACACCTGGAACCCGGTCGATCCTGACCGGGTTCGCAGGTTCATGGACAACGCCCGCGAAGCTCGCGGAGATTAGCAACGAACGGGCGCTACAATAAAGACAGCAGCAATGGAGCCTCCTGAATGAAGGAACATCCGGTGAGCCAATCGATTGCACCACCATCCGGAGTAACCGTTACCTACGATCCGTCGGCCACTGCGTTGATGACCGATTGGCTCGCTGACCGCGTCCGACGCGCAATTGAGATCTCAGTGGATACAGCACAGCATGACAATGTCCGTTTAAAGAAGATTTCGATAGAAGGCTGGGAATCGTACGAAGAATCGACACGTGAACTGGTCGTCATCCCTGAGATCATCTCGACGGATGATTCAGCATTTTCATACTGGGATGCCCTGGCGGAGGCAATTCATCACCTGAACGAATCGCCTCCCAAGGGGAGTAAGCATCAGGATGTGACCATCCAGGTGTCGGTTCGATGGTGATGGAGCAGCCTGAATTTGATCCGGTGGAGTTCATCCGTCTCGCTGAAACCCCTGCGACACACGATGCCAACGAGGCGGCGCTGAGAACCGCGGTTGGCAGACTTTATTATGCAGTCTTTCTCCTGGCGAGAGAGAAGACTGGTGTTACTGATCAGAGGCAGGTCCATGAGCGCGTCCGCACAGCCCTTAGCTCTCAAAACCGGTCGCTGGCCAGCCAACTCGGAACGCTTGGTCACTTGAGAAACGTTGCTGACTACGAGATGCAGCCTCATATCGTTCAAGACCGGGACTGGCCCAACAACTGGGTGAATGCGCGCCGAAATGCCAGCAGAATCCTCGAGAGTCTGGAATCACTGCCCGATCTGTCACCCTCCGAACCGGACGATCAATCGCAAGGTCGCCGATGACAAATCGTTGCCTGCTGGGGATCGATATCGGAACGACCGCGCTGAAAGCAGTCGTGCTCGATCCGGAGCGCGGTGTCATCGCGCAGGCAGGGCAGCCGCACACGCTGCGATCACCATATCCCGGCTGGGCTGAGATGGCCCCCGCCGAGTGGTGGGAAACGACCATCGCTGCCTGCCGGGAGTTGACGGCGACGATTCCTGCCAACGGCATCGCGGCGATCGCCGTCACCGGCATGGTTCCGGCGATGGTGCTGCTGGACGAACGTGGCACCATCCTCAGGCCGAGCATTCAGCAGAACGACGCGCGCTCGGTCGAAGAAGTCGAGCAACTACGCGATGCTGTCGATCTGGACGAGTTCTTCGCCGTCACCGGTGGGACACCGAACCAGCAAAACGTCGCCCCACGCTGGCGATGGCTGGCGACGCATGAGCCGGACGGCATCGAGCGCTGCACGACGCTGTTCGGCTCCTATGACTTCATCGCACACCGGTTGACCGGCACACGTTCGCTGGAACTCAACTGGGCTGCCGAAAGCGGGCTTTACGACATTGGCCGTGGAACCTGGCATCTGCCGTATCTTGAGCAGGCTGGTATCCCGGCGACAATCCTGCCACCAGTCCGTCAACCGAGTGAGATCATCGGCGTCGTGACGGACGACGCGGCAGCAGCAACCGGCCTCCGGGCTGGGACGCCAGTGGTTGCCGGAAGTGCCGATCATGTCGCTGCCGCGCTGGCGTCAGGGCTGACGCAGCCGGGCGATCTGTTACTGAAGTTTGGCGGGGCTGGCGACATTCTCTATGTCGCCGACCGGCCCGACCCTGACCGGCACTTTTATTTCGATTATCACGACATCCCCGGCCTCACGCTGATCAACGGCTGCATGGCGGCCAGTGGCTCGTTTGTCAAATGGTTCGCCTCGGAGTTTGGCGGGAGTGCGACGCTCGATGACCTGGATCGTGAGGCGGCACTGATCCCACCCGGTTCTGGTGGAATCGTCGCCCTGCCGTACCTGCTTGGTGAGAAAACGCCGATCTTCGACCCGCTGGCACGCGGCGTCTTTGCCGGCCTCATGCTGCATCACACACGGGCACATCTCTTCCGAGCCGTCCTCGAATCCGTCTGCTACGGCTTCCGGCACCATTTGGAACTACTGCTGGCGTCGGGCAGGACTGTGACACGGGTCCTCGCTGCGGACGGCGGCAGCCGGAGCAGCCTCTGGATGCAGATCGCTGCCGATGTGACCGGACAGCCGATCCAGGTCATCGACGGTGAGGCTGCCTCGGCACTCGGCGCGGCGTTCGTCGCCGGCATCGGGGTCGGGGTCTTCGAGGACTGGGGCCAGATCGAACGATTCATCACCTTCGGCCCACGCTATACCCCGCAGCCCGACGCCGTCACCGACTACGATGCGGCATATACGATCTATCGCGATCTGTACCAACGGCTGCAACCGCTCTTCCCAATGCTCTCGCGCCTCGACCGCGGTTGATCCATGCGATGATCGCGCTGGGACGCACGCGCATTCCGACTGCGTGGGTCGTCATGAACGATCTTCAACGGCGATATGGGCTTTCCACTATCGGGAGGGACGAAACTGATGGACCTCGGACTCAACGGCAAGGTTGCAATGGTTGGTGGGGCGAGTAAGGGGATCGGCTTCAATGTCGCCCGCTTGCTTGCCAAAGAAGGCGTCGCCGTCTCGATCTCCTCCCGAGATGAAAGGGCAATTCAATCGGCGAAGCAGCAGATCGAGGCCGAGTCGAACGGCGCCAGCGTCCTGGCGATGGCGGCCGACCTGAGCAAGGGCGACGCGATCGACGCCTGGATGGCTGCGACGATGGAGACATACGGTGGTGTCGATCTCCTGTTCACCAACACTGGTGGCCCACCAGGAGGGGTATTCAACGACTTCGGCGATGCCGACTGGCAGGCAGGCTTCGACCTGCTCTTGATGAGCGTCATCAGAATGACGCGCGGCGTCTACCCGTCGATGCAGGCACGTGGCGGTGGGGCGATCGTCATGTCGACGTCATCGTCAGTCAAAGAGCCGATCGCAAACCTGACGCTTTCAACCGTTCTCCGCGCCAGCGTCTCAGCACTGGCCAAGTCGCTCGCAAACGAGTGGGCAGGAGACAACATCCGTGTCAACCAGATCGTTCCTGGCCGAATTCTGACCGACCGAATCCGCTCGATGGATCAGGCTCGTGCGGAAAAGACCGGGCAATCAGTTGACGACCTCCGTCGCCAATCCGAACGGACGATTCCGCTCGGACGCATCGGTGATCCCGCCGAATACGCCAGTGGGGCGGTGTTCCTCTTCTCGGACGCCGCGTCGTACATCACTGGCGCGACGCTTCAGGTCGATGGCGGCTTGATCCGCAGCGTTACCTAGTCGATTCGTGACGGAAGGCAGACCGCCGGATACCTTAGCGATCTGCCTTCCATCAACAGCGTTCCTACTCCACGCCGCCTACACTGATCCCAATCTGGCCGCGGATCTCGCCGTCAGGGTTGAATCCAGTGTGGACATTGACGTAGGTGTCGCCCGTCAGCATCCGGTAGACCAGCTCCTCCATCGTCATGTCCTCAAGGTCGTCGGCGGTCACCGTCCCATTGATGACATCGGAGAAGTACGGGAGCGGCGGACGCGCGACGAACAACGTCGCGAGAACCGGCCCATTCTCGTTGGCGGAACCAGCGTGAATATGAATCGCTGACAACCCCTCTATGCCATTGATGGCGACCTGGAACGACAAGGTTCCAAGATCGGCATCGTAGGTGAGGAGTGCGGCGCCTGTCGCGGTCGTGTTGACAGGTGGGTTTTCGTTTTCGCCGCTGAGCGCTGCGCGCAGCCTGGCCACCTCGAGTACCCGGGTCTGCCCACGAATCGCTCCGGTTGGCTGACCTGTCGTGTGGACGTTGACGTAGACCTCACTATCCACCATGAGGTTCGTCAGTTCTGCGATCGTCAAATCATCTGGAAGATCATCCGACTCGATCGTTCCCTCGACGAGCACACCATTCGGCGTGACTGAAGTTCCGTCAGCGGCCTCGAACAATGTTACGAGGATCGGGCCATTCTCATCTTCACTACCATCGTGAATATGCGCAGCGGTGATGTTGCTGAGGTCAGCGACGACGATCTGATAGTCGATGGCGCTTCCGTCCTCATGGACATAGAAGTAGGCCACGCCGGTCCCCGCAGCAGCGGTTGTCGCACCTCTCAGGTTAGCAATAAGCAAGCGCTCGTCTGCCAGCGGTACTGGTGTTGCAGTCGGCGTGCTCGTAGCTGTGTTCGTGGCTGTGCTGGTTGCTGTTCCAGCTGGCGTTTCGGTCGGCGTACTGGTTGGTGTCGGCGTTGGGACGTCTGGATAGCGCCAGCGATAGTAGTGCTGGCCAACGTTACCGGCCTCGACCTGCCAGCCATCCTCGTTGCCCGGCGTGTAGGTCAGGCAGCGTCGCTCGAAGCACTGCATCAGGACATCCTGGACAGTGTTCTTCACCTTGACACTCGCCCAGTACGCTTCGGCAACGGGATACCCGGTCGCGTAGAACGCATTCTGGAACAACGCGTCCTCAACGAACTCGCCGTCTTCGTAGACGATCCCCTGAGAGATCATGAACTCCCAGAATGGCGAGGCAATCTGATGATCGATCCCGATCACCTGGACACGATAGGCAGCGGTCACGCCGGCGTCAGCGAGCGATGGATCGTCAGTGATCGTGCCATCGCGGGCCAGACGCTGAATCACGGGAGCGCCGTCGGCCAGCGGTGGAAGATCGAGCAGATGACTGAAGGTCTCGTAGGTCGGTCCGTTTACGTCGTCCGGATCACCAGCAACATTGATGTCTTCAGCTGGCTGGCGCACCTGGAAAAGCGTGTCACCGACCTGCACCCGGCCTGAAATCAACTCGTTGACGAGCAAACCGTTCGTGACATACCAGACGCCATCATCGACGGCATCTGGATGGGTGATCTCCATCCGACTCTTATCGTAGTACTGGACTGTTCTAACGCCCTCCGGCGACTCGTCATACGATTCTTCAATCGCTCCGGTATTGGCTTCCGGCCCCCACATCCATGTCCGGTCAACATTGCCATCGGCCACCGGCTTGTCAGTCCGCGCCCAGGTACGATCAAACTCTGGTGTCGCGGGTGCGACCGCAAGCACGTTCACAATCCCTAGCCCGAGCATGCCCAACGCGAGCATGACAGACAACACCTTGACGGTGCGCGTGGTGTGCAGACTGGCCAACGCCATCGTCGCCCCCTTCGCTTCGTATATGTTCCTCAGTGTCAACCGCTGGTCACGTTCCACCGTACCCGTTCAGCATCGATCATCCCCAATGACCGAATACCCGTAGCGGAACGCTATCCATCATAGCGCGATGCGCGGGAAGTCGCGAGGAAAGGTGTCAGATTGTCACGCAAGGCATGCGGCACACATCCGGTGACTGTCAGGACACAGAGCGGGGAGGGCCTTTCGACCCTCCCCGCTCCTCGATGCGTATGTGCGTCGCGTTCCTGATTATTCCCGAATCTCGTAGGTCACCGGGATCAGGATTGCGGCGGGTCCTTCCGGTGGGCCAAGTGCGATCAGGCCCTCGTAGATACCTGGCTCAACACCCTCCGGGCTGAACTCGATCGTGAAGTTGTAGCGAACGCCAGGGATGATCTGGCCTTGCGGCAGATCGGTGACGGTGATGTCGTCACCTTGGACGATGTTGATCGACAGATCGAACGTCGACTCTTCCGTCGGGATCGCCCACCCCTGGACCAGCAGTTTGTATTCACCAGCCGCAGGCAGCGTGATCCGGATGTGCTCGTCGGCAGTCGGCGTTGTCGATGCGCCCACCAGTTCATCAGCGGTGAATTCACCGTCGCCGTTGAAGTCATACAGCAGGTAGATGTCGAGGTCATCGCCATCCTGTCCAGCCGTCGAGATGTCCAGCAGACCAGCGTTGCCGACGGTGAACTGCTCGGTGTAGCTGGCGGTGAATGGATCATTTGGATCGTCCTGACTGATCGGCAGGCCAGTCTTGACCTCTGGGCGGCTCAGGCCAAAGCCTTGGACGACCAGTCCGGAAAGATCCATCGTCGATACGACCTGCTCCTGAATCAGGAAGCCCGGATTCCCGGATGGCCGTGACACGTCGATTGGCGCAACCGAGACGGACAGCGCACCAGCTTGCATGCCGAATGATTCAGCCTGCTCAGCCGAAGCGAAGTTCACGTTGTCGAGCATGACTTCGTTGAGGCCCGGAACGTACGGGGCCGCCACGAACTCACGGTTCGTTCCACTCGACGTTGCTGTCAGGAAGACACCGGACCCGACGTAGAACTCGTCACTGCCGCCGAGTCGTTCGAGCGTGTACGGACCGTAAGTTGCCGGATTGTACGGATCGAACAAGCCAGCGCAGTCTTCCAGACCCGTAAAGCAGTCCAGCGTTGGGCCATAGATGTGAACATTGACGTCGGTAGGCATGTGTTCCCACCAGGAATCTACCATGAAGTAGCGCTGACCCTGATCCGGCTGACCGAGGCCGCCGGGAGTCTCGGACAGGTCAGCGAAGTAGAAGCGCCAGTCGCCCGACTCCTGCCGCCAGTCCCATGCCTGGGCGCCATACACCTGATTGTTGCGATAGTACGGCTCGACATCCAGCGTATCGTCGTCGGCGACGCCAGTTTCGATGTTGGATGTGCCTGCGACATTGATCGTCACCGGCACGGTCGACGTCCAGTACCCGTCGTTGAACCAGATCGCACCCTCGTACGCACCGTGCGGAGCGTCACCCGGGACGGCGACACGGACGTTGACCCGGTTGCTGCCGCCAGCCGGAACCGTCACTGCGTCACTGTACGATTCGACCCAGTCCCACTCGGTCTGCTCGTAGAACTCCATCAGCATGTTGATGTTGGTCTGCGGAACATCCTCTCGTGCCTGTTCGTGGATCAGGCCGAGGAAGATGCCGTCCGTTGCGCGACCGCGCGGATTCTGGATGGTCAGCGTGTTGGCCTGGCTCGCGTTGTAGCCGTAGTTGAAGCGGATGTACTCTCCGGCATCCAGCTCATCATCCTGGACCAGACCATCTCCATTGTCGTCCGTCCAGAGATTGCCGTCACCGTTGACATCGGTCCAGTCGTAGCCGTAGACGCGCCAGATATTGATTTCTGTCGCGCTGTACGAACCAGCCGGGTCGAACTGAGCGTACGGAACATTTATCCGCGCGACCAGCACATCGGTCGATTCCGGAACCAAGTCAGTGATGTTCCAAAGGTAATGCGGTGCGTTGAGACTGCTCGCCGTCCCGATTGGATTGTCTTCTTCCCAGTCGAGCGGCTCCTGGCTGATTGGCGCAGACGTGAAGTCATTCGTCCACTCACCCTGCTTCAGCAGCCAGCGCGAGCCGACGTCAAAGTGCAGATCGGAGTCACCTGGGTTGTGGATCTCGAACCAGGCGTCGTCAGTCTCCCCCGGCTTCATGATGTTGGTAAACGCTGGGTACTCCTCACCATGCCAGGAGCCTGCGATCCATTCACTCGGCGTGATATAGGCACCGCCACCGCCTGAGGCGATATCTACGGCTCGATTGCCGTTGATCGAGCCAGCGCCCTGGAGGAACGGATCGTAATTCAGGTCCTTTGCGCCACTCATCAGGATCGCCTTGGCCGTTTCAAAGTCCGGCCAACTGCCGTTCGCTTCGTAGTACGCCTGATACATGAGTGCTGCGTTACCCGCGGCAACCGGGGTCGAGCGGCTGGTGCCACCCCATGGGTACCATGAACTTGCACCGGAGAAGAACTCATTCAGTGGGGCTGCGCCCGAACCAACCGAGCCATTTCCGAGCAGGCTGATTCCAGCATCGCCGCGTGCACCTGGCCCACGACCAGACCATGAGACGACATCACCATGAGTGATCTGCCCGGCGCTGACGATCGAGTCGAAGTTGCCGGTCGAGCCGTACTGCGTCGAAGCACCGATCGACATACCAGCGGCTGGAGCGGGATGGCCGGTCGTGCCGAAGCCCGGTGCGCCGTTACCGGCAGAATTCATCACGAGGAGGCTCGGGTTCAGGAAGCGCACGATCGAGTCGATCTCACGCGACATCTGATCCCAGCCATCGTTGTGGATCTCAGAATAGCCCCAGGAGTTTGACATGATTTGGGTGTCATCGTCGGTTCCAGGAACGCCATCGTAACCGAGTGCCGCGAAGTAGAACGCATCGGTTCCGAGCAGCGAGTAGAAGTCACCGGCGTTGATGAGTTCAACACCCTTGCCGGCTGCCGTGACCATGCCGTTCGTGCCCTCGGGCTTGTAGGTCGGGTACGCGCCGTTCAGCGCCGATGGAGCATTCGTGATGCCCTGAGCTGCGACGCCCGAGGCGCAGAGTTGGCCGTGGTCACCACCAGGGCTGGCGATGTAGTCCTGAACCGAGAAAAGAACGAGGTTGCCCGAAGCCGGATCGCCCTCGTCAGACGCGCCATTGCCGGCTGCACCAATGCCCCACCACCAGTCGGCAGCCGGGACAGAGTTCACACCGTCAGCGATCCAGTAGAGCATACCCGCAGACTGATCGTAGAGGCCGTCCGGTTCGGGATCGAAGTCGCCCGTTTCCGGGTTCCAGGCGCCCCACCAGTCGGCTCCGCCAATCTCGTCACCCTTGCGAAGCGGCTTCTCATCGGTGAAGTCGTTGTTGAAGTTCAGGTCAACGTAGACCGTGTCGTAGACGCCAGCGACGCTCTCGTCAGCGACAAGAATCGCTGGTCGCTCGTCGTGCGCCTGTGGATCAGCCAGATCGATCTCGTTGATCAGGCGATACCACTGCCGCAACCCGTTATCCGGGTGGGTGCCGATGTGGTAGTCGCCACTTATGCTCGTGCCGGTCAGCGTGTAATCGTACGGAGCATCGGCATCAACCGGCTGATACGACGCGCTGCCGTCAGTAACGACCGTGCTGGTATCAGCATACGCACCAAATCCGGCGGCGATGTTCGCCTCACCGAGATAGAAGTCACGCGCCAGCAGGTACATCGAGAACTGGTCGAACTGCAACGGCCAGCCGTAGTACGGCGAACTCGGGTCTGTCACACGTGCCTGCGTACCCATCAGGTCAGGGTGGGCAAAGTCGATGCCCGAGTCGTTAACCATGACCTTGACGCCTTCGCCGGTGTATCCCTTTTCCCAGGCAAGTTGGGAGTCGTGACCACCGAGGACGTCATACCAGCCATTGGCGACTGGTTGGGTCGCGTACGGATAGTTGTTGCGCTGGCCGGACTGGAGCCGTTCGCTCAACCGCGCCTGGACATCGGCGCTCAGCACGGGTGCCGTCGTCCGGTTCTCGTCATACTTCCGGTCCGGGAGGGCAGCGCCGGTCAGCGGGAAGACCGAGGCGACGCCCTCGACACCAGCCAATTTGCTCACGTTGTGTGCCAGGATCGTGCCGGTGATCGTCGTATACCCGGTCGGCCCGACATAGGCGGGAGCAAGTGCGTCCCACATGTAGGCCGAGAGATCCGTTCCGGTCTTGGCGTAGGCGCGGATCTGGACCCAGGTGTCCGGCGAGTCCTTCGCCGCCCGCAGAAGTTGCGGGTGAACCTTGCGCATCGCAGCGTCGGACTTGGACGAGACTCGCATCTGCGTTGCCGTCGCGCCACCAACACTGGTTCCGCCAATTCCAACGAGTAACATCGAGAGGATCATCACGGCCGAGACGGCCACGGACGCGTGTCGCACGCGCCGGGCAGGCACTGGTTTCACCAATGTGCTCCCTCCGTACCACCACACCTGGCGGTGAACATACCGCCAGCCAACGGACATGCTGAGCGCACAGCAGCCCGAAACCCCTGTCAGCCTTCCCGATGGCCCCCTTCCAGACTCGTACAACCGGACGGTTGTTGCCCGGAAACGCGAATGACCTGAACGAAACGAACCCTTTCACCGGTCCCACCTCTCATGCAGGTGGAATCGTGGAAAGGGTTCTCAACACAGTCACTGATGCCTGACCCGTCAGGGTGGGCTGCAACCGACGATCCGTCCTCGGGATATGCGTACGCATCGTAGCGTTCACATTCCTGCTTTCGTCCGATCGTCCAGAAGATGCGAGAAGCGTATTGCTGGATAGTACAGATCGTGGACGCGTCTCAGCCAAACTCTGAACTATTCTCTCACGTCACGTTTTCGTTGCAACACGTTGTTGTAACTGCTGGAGAATCGTGTGCCGTCGGATCGAAGAAAACTGACGACAGTCGCGATGGTATCGGTCATACTCCATGATCCGGAGGAATACATCCAGCCCAGAGGAGTACCAGACATGAACCGACAGCAACTCCTGAAACGACTCGATACGGCGTGGACCGCACTACGAGTATCGTACACAGGTTTGCCGGACAGTCAACTCATAGCCGCAGGTGTTGTCGACGACTGGTCGATCAAAGATATCCTCGCTCACATCACGATCTGGGAAGAAGAAGCGTTGAAGCACCTGCCGCTGCTCATTGAAGGAGGCAGACCGCCCCGGTATTCTGTCACGTACGGTGGTATCGACGCGTTTAATGCCCAGATGGTTGCCCAACGACGGAACCTGTCGCTCGCCGATGTCCTGCACCAACTCGACACGACGCACCAGCGGCTGATCGATTTCATCCAGACGATTCCCGACGAACATATCACCCGGGAAACGAGGGTTCGCCGTCGGCTCAGACTTGATACATACAGTCACTATCCGCTTCACGCGCAGGCGATCCACGCCTGGCGCGATCGGCAGGCGTGAAACCTGCGAAGGTATCGTCCATACTCCGGTATGACCGGATATTGAACGAAGAAGCAAACGCCGAGAGGGAACGACGATGCCCAACGAGTCGGGAACCGGGACAGCATGGATCAAACAACAGCAGGAAGATCAGAACGATCGTCGCCCGCCAGCCCGCTATTGCGGTGTTCTGGCGCATCCTACGTCGCTGCCTGGTTCTCACGGGATCGGCGATCTCGGCAAGGGAACCTTTGACTTCCTGGACTGGCTCGCCCTGGCGAAGCAGAATCGCTGGCAGATCCTGCCGCTGACACCTCCTGGTTACGGCGATTCACCGTACCAGTCCTATTCGGCTTTTGCCGGTAATCCACTGCTGATCTCGCTCGATCTCCTTCGTGATGACGGTTTGTTGAACGACGCAGACCTGAACCACGCTGGGTTTGCGGAGGAGCAGGTCGACTTCAGCACCGTCGCCGACTTCAAGACGGCCCAACTCCGTCGCGCCGCCGAGCGTTTCCACGCCGGTCAAGCCCAAGAACTACAGAGCGAGTACAAGCGCTTCGTTACTGAGCAGGCGGGTTGGTTGGACGATTACACCCTCTTCATGGCGCTGAAGGACGCGAATGGCGGTGGTCTCTGGACTGACTGGCCTGAGCCGGAGCGACTACGTGAACCGGCAGCCCTGGACGCAGCGCGTTCGCGATTGGCCGACGAGATCGGCATCCTCTCCTTCATCCAGTTCGCCTTTTACCGCCAGTGGAACGCCGTTCACAAACACGCAACGGAACTCGGTATCAGCATCATCGGCGACATCCCGATTTTCGTGTCCGAGGACAGCGCCGATGTCTGGGCCAACGCGAGTGACTTCCAACTCGACGAACGCGCGCGTCCAACGGCAGTTGCTGGCGTTCCACCGGACTATTTCAGCGCGACCGGCCAACTCTGGGGCAACCCGCTCTACGACTGGCAGGAAATGGCGTCCAATGGTTATCGCTGGTGGATCGAACGGTTCCGCGCCGTCTACGCGATGGTCGACATCGCCCGGATTGACCATTTCCGTGGCTTCGCGAACTACTGGTCGGTTCCGGCTGGCGAGGAAACGGCTATCAATGGCGAGTGGAAGCCGGGGCCGGGCCGGGATGTGTTCGACGCCGTCCGCTCCGAACTCGGCGACCTGCCGGTCGTTGCCGAAGACTTGGGACTGATTACGAAAGATGTCGATGATCTTCGCCATGCACTTGGCTACCCCGGCATGGCCGTGCTTCAGTTCGCGTTTGGTTCCGGCAGCGACAACCTCTACCTGCCCCACAACTTGACACGTGACACCGTTATCTACCCCGGCACCCACGACAACGACACCACCGTCGGCTGGTATACCGACGCCGACGAGGCCACTCAGGATCACGTTCGCCGATATCTTGGCGTTTCGGGAGACGATATCGCCTTGGATCTGATTCGTACCGCCTGGCTTTCGGTCGCTGAAACAGCGATCGTCCAACTTCAGGACGTGCTCTCGCTCCCCGGAGAATCCCGAATGAACCTGCCTGGCCGCCCGGACGGAAACTGGGGATGGAAGGTGAGTAGGGACGCAATGACAGACGATATCGCGGAGTGGCTGGCAGACTTGACCGAGATGGCGGGCCGAACCGGGACCTGAGTCTTAACCTCCGGACACATCGGCATTTGAACAGACGGAAAGCGCGCTGGCTCTCAATGGGTCAGCGCTTTCCGTATTGCGTCCTGCCTGCTCGGACACATTCCATGCTGACTGATTGGACAGGCCAAATCACGAACTTCGTGACGGCGTTTCGTCCACTCCCTGTCCATACGCTTCCATGAGCGACCATTCGAATGGAGCGCATGAACTGAAAGCGAGGTAACCATCGTCAAAGCGGTTTGAGAATTCGCTGCACGGCGTTCAACCCGCATTCCCCGCACGGACAAGGACTCAGACCTGTCCGTGGCCCGCAGGCCAATGGTGGAACACGGGGACGCATGCATCACGCGAGCAGGCGTTAGCGCCAATCCCGATGTCCCATGATGCGTACCTGAAGATGTTGCAGAAGGAGATCCCCATCTCAATGCTAACGACACGCCAACCACTCACGACCCGCACTGGTGTCGATCTGCGCCCCGGTAGGCCGGAGGACGCCGTCGCACTCGGCCAGATCTGTCACCGCGCTTTCACGACCGTCGCCACTGACCACGGATTCCCTTCCGACTTCCCGACGCCGGAGTCCGGAATCGAAGTCCTGACAGCCCTGCTCGGACACCCAGGGTTCTATTCCGTTGTCGCCGAGATCGATGGCACGATCGTCGGCAGCAATTTCCTCGACGAGCGCGCCTCAATCGCGGGTGTCGGTCCGATCACGATTGACCCCTCCGTCCAGAACGGCGGGATTGGCCGAACCCTGATGCAGGCCGTTCTCGATCGTGCAGATGAGCGCGGCTTCACCGGTGTCCGCCTGCTTCAGGCGACTTACCACAGCCGCTCGTTGAGCCTCTACGCGAGCCTTGGCTTTGTAGCCCGCGACCTGATCGCGTGCATGCAAGGTCCAGCGCTCGGAATCGAGATTCCCGGCTATACCGTTCGTCCTGCCAACGAGGCCGACGTGGATGCGTGCAACGAGGTCAGTTTCAAAGTGCATGGCCATGATCGAGGAGGGGAACTGCGTGATGGAATCGCGCAGGGAACCGCTGTTGTCGTCGAGCACGACGGCCGGATCACCGGCTACGCGAGCGCACTGGCCTACTTCGGCCACGCCGTCGGTGAAACAACGGAAGACATCAAGGCACTGATCGGTGCCGCGCCAGAATTCGGCGGACCCGGCATTCTCGTGCCGGTCGGAAACAGTGCGTTGTTCCAGTGGGCCCTCGAACACCGGCTTCGCGTTTCCTTCCCATTGACGCTGATGAGCGTCGGCCTCTACAACCAGCCAGCAGGCGCTTACCTTCCGTCGATTCTCTACTAGGCTCGACGGACTCACACAAACTTTCACATCGCCGGCAATGAAGCCCGCGATGGTTCACAACGAAGTGGAGACACAATGGTCACGGCGGAACCCACGCCAAAACCTCTACCCATCCCAACCGACTTTCCGGTCACCTGGGAACACCCTGACGATGCCAATGAGTTCTGGCAGGTCGAACGGATGCACTGGCCGGACCCAATCACGCCGTTGGACTTCGAGTACATGCGTGATAGCCATCTGCAGTTCAACTGGTCGCTGATCGAGTTCGGCGTACCACTGAAGTACATCCCACGACACATCAACTACCGCTGGTACTTCACAGTCGTTCCGACCGTCGCCGAACTGTCCGAGATGCCCGCACGGATGCAGGCAGGGATTCAACGGCTGGAAGCGACGATTGCACAACTGACGACGCTCTGGAACAACGAGTGGCTTCCGGAAGTATAGGAGCACCTTGCGTTCTGGGAAGCCTTCGATCTCACAAACGCGTCAATGTCGGAGTTGCTGGCACATCTACGTGAAACGAACGACCGTCACAACCGCGTCTGGCAGATCCACTTCCTCCAGACACTCCCGGTCTACATGGCGATGAGCACGTTCGATGACCTGTACCAGGATCTGTTCGGCACCGACAATGGCCTTGTCGCCTACCGGCTGATGCAGGGCTTCGACAACAAAACGGTCGAGATGGGTCGTGCCCTCTGGAAACTGAGCCGCCAGGTGCTGGGATCACCGATGCTGTCCGCCGCGCTCGCCGAGTCAGGCGCGTCAAACGTCTTCGCGGCCCTCGAACAGTCGAATGAGGGACGGGCATTCCTGGCCGACTTCCACGCGTTCCTCGATGTCTACGGACGGCGCGGTGAGAAACTCGGCGTCGGATTCATCACCTGGATCGAAGATCCCAGCCACGCCATCCGGCAGCTTCAGGAGTACATCAGCCAGCCAAACCTCGACTTCGACAGCGAAATGGCATCGCTGGCTACCGAGCGAGAACGTCTGGTTGCGGAAGCTCGAGTCCCAATCAGCGCCTATCCCCAGAACTTGATCGACAAGTTCGAGTCGATGCTCGACTATGCCCAGCAGGCGACGATCATCAGTGAAGATCACAACTACTACATCGACTTTGGGGCCATCTATCAGGTTCGACAGGTGTTGCTCGAGTTCGGTCGCCGGTTCACTGAGGCCGGTGTGCTGGACGATCCCCAGGACGTCTTCATGCTGACATCGCAGGAACTCCGTGATACGGCGACGTTCCTGCCCCACATCAAACGACAGGGCATCGTTGCGGTACGGACAGCGCAGATGGCGCACTTCCGTCAGGTCACGCCGCCGGCACTCGGGACACTGCCGCCGGGACCGCCGCCGGAAGATCCGCTCAGCCGGACAATCGGAAAGTTCTTTGGTGCACCCGCGCCCGAACCGGAGCACACCGACGGCATTCTCGTGATTCGAGGGAGTTCCGGGTCGTCCGGAACAGTCCGGGGCATCGCGCGGGTCGTCGAGTCGCTCGCGGACGCCGGTAGACTCATGAAGGGTGACATCCTCGTCGCCCCAACAACTGCACCTGCCTGGACGCCACTCTTTGCGACAGCCGGGGCAGTCGTCACCGACACAGGTGGCGTCCTGAGTCATTCAGCCGTCGTCGCCCGTGAGTACCGCATTCCTGCCGTCGTTGGCGCTGGCGTCGCAACAACCGTCATTCGCGACGGCGACCTCATCGAGGTCGATGGTGACACTGGCGTTGTCCGGATACTGAGCGATCAGGATAGCGACGCGCGAGGGTAACAACGTTTGAACACTCGCCGGTGTGTGTCTGGGGATCTGAACCAGACGCACACCGGCGATGCCACGTCGGGATCATTCGTCGGGTGACTAACCAGGTGCCGATGATCACGGCTCATCCCAATTTCCTGAACCCTGCGATCAGATGTAATCCCGCTCACGAAGAATGCAGACCGGGTGCGGCATCCTTCGTGCAACCATCGGTGCAGGACGTGACAAGGAGAACACGAATGAGCACACCCCGGCAGACCTACGATGTCATTGTGATCGGATCCGGGCAGAGCGGGGGGCCATTGGCAACCACCTTCGCGAAAGCCGGAAAGACCGTCGCCCTGATCGAGAGAGAACACGTTGGAGGAACCTGCGTGAACGTCGGCTGTACCCCGACGAAAACGATGGTCGCCAGCGCGCGGGTCGCGCACCTCGCGCGGCGCGCAGCCGACTATGGCGTGCAGATACCCGCGCCAACCGTCGATATGGAAGTCGTCCGCAAGCGCAAGCGCGACATCGTCGACAGTTTCCGCAGTGGAAGCGAGCGCGGTCTTGAGAACACCGAAAACGTCGATCTTCTCATGGGTGAAGCGCGCTTCACCGGAGCGAAAATGATCGAGGTGGCGCTAAACGATGGCGGTACCAAACACCTCAGCGCATCGACGATTATCATCGACACTGGCGAGCGACCGCGAACCCCCGATCTTGATGGGCTGGACACGATTGAGTATCTCGACTCAACGAGCATCATGGAACTCGCCGACGTGCCTGAGCACTTGCTCGTGCTGGGCGGTGGCTACGTGGCACTCGAGTTCGCGCAGATGTTCCGGCGCTTCGGCAGCGATGTCACCGTCGTTCAGCGCGGCAGGAAACTGGTCAATCGCGAGGACGATGATGTTGCCGAAGCCGTTGCCGAGATCCTGCGCGAAGACGGGATCGAGGTGCTGCTTGATGCGACCGCAGAAACGGTCGCGTCCGGACAGGACGGCAAGATCACGATGACGGTCAGTGTCGGTGATTCCAAACGCGAACTGACTGGATCACATCTCCTTGTCGGGGTTGGTCGAATACCGAACACTGACATGCTCAACCTTGAGGCAGCCGGAGTCCAGACCAACGATCGCGGCTACGTCGAGGTAAACGAGCGGTTGGAAACCACGGCACCCGGGATTTACGCAGTCGGCGACGTCAAAGGTGGCCCGGCCTTCACCCATGTCTCGTACGACGACTTCCGAGTGCTGCGAACCAACCTGATCGAAGGTGGTAACGACACGATCGCAGATCGACTCGTGCCATACGTCATGTACATCGACCCCCAGTTGGGGCGGGTTGGCATCAGCGAATCCGAAGCACGCGAGCAGGGACGCAACTTCAAGGTCGCGAAGATGAAGATGAGTTCGGTCGCCCGGGCGCTCGAAACCGACGAGACTCGTGGGTTCATGAAGGCCATCGTCGATGCCGACACGAAACAGATCCTTGGCTGCACGGTTCTCGGCATCGAAGGTGGCGAGATCATGTCGATGGTGCAACTGGCGATGATGGGCAAGCTTCCCTATCCCGTCGTCCAGAATGCCGTTCTGGCACATCCGACGTTTGCAGAATCGCTCAACAACCTGTTCACGACGATCGAGGATTGATCGCCGGTCAGGTTCGTCCCTGTAGCCGCTTGATCGTCGCTTTTGAACCATCGAACGCTGTTCGTCGTCGGGCGATCTCGTCGGGCGTCAGTACATCGAGATCGTTGTAGTCTCGTTTCCATGAAGCATCGTCGCTCCAGCGTTGTGGGGAGCGAACGGTCGTTCGCGGCGCGGTTGCGGTTTCCAGAAGTTGCAGCGCGAGTTCGAGGGTATCTGCCTGCGATTGAGCATCGTTCGGCTTTCCTGCAGAGTTACCGAGCGGGAAGTCGCTATACAAATAGCGTGGCACACCGCAATGCTCGACGATATCCAGCGCGCAGCCAATGATGACCGTCGGAATGCCGTTGGCTTCGAGGTGGCGAGCAACCAGACCCACGGTCTGGTGACAAACGGGTCAGGTAGGAACGAGCAGGGCCACATCAGCGCCATCCTCGCGGCAACGAGCCAGAAGGTCGGGCGCGTCCTGCTCGATCGTCATCCGCTGACTGCGGTTCGTCGGCGCGCCGTGTAATCGAGCGGTCAGGCCACCAAGCCGCCCCGAATGGACGGCCTGTCGTAATTGCGCCAGCGGATACCAGGTGTTCGAATCGCTGGCAGTTGTGTGGGTGCGATCGTATTCAATGTGCGATATGCGAAGGTCGGGTGCGGCGTCGGTCGAGTCGGAATAGACCCGGAAGAACTTCACCGCAGCGTTGAGCGTTGCCCCCGGCCCCTGGTCGCCAGCCTCCGGCTGGTACGGCGCAGCCGTCGTGATCAGTGCCAGTCGCGACTCCGCCAGCGGCTTCGTCAGCGGCGCAAATGGCACGTCATCGAAGTGCGCCCATCGGTACGGATTGTTGTAACCAAGCGCCAGATAATAGTCACGCGTGCGCTGCATGTAGGGAATCGGCATATCGTCGTCCGCATCGCACTTCATACGCGTCGTCCTTAAGAGAAACCCGAACCCGCCACAGACGAGTGCCACAGTCGCCATGGTACACCGCCACGTGATGAACGTCGTGCTGCCGACGAGTGCGTCGCGTATTGGGAGAAGAAACATCTGCCTGATTACCCGGGACCGCTATCCCGGGAGACCGGGAAGAATCCCCCTTCTCATCAGGAACAGTCACGACTACACTGAGCGCCATACGAGCCACCATCGCCGTCTCATCGCGATCGTCTGGATCAGCACCATGCACACTGCCCCGATCGACCGCAGCGCGCCCTACCAAAGCCTTAACCTCGACGTGGAGCGCCGGTCGTGGGCGTCGACCTTGCCCTGGGTTATTTGCGCTATCGTGTGTGCGCTTTTGCTGCCGATCGGGATCCTGGGAGTCCTCAATCGCAACGCCCAGGACGTCTGGAAGATCGCCGAGCCGTATCAGGTCGTCGCTGCTGTCGCCTACAGCGTCGTTGGCGCACTCGTCACGACCCGATGCCGGGGGAACAGGCTCGGCTGGCTCTTTATTGGCATGGGGTTGCTGGCGCAAATCGGCTCCCTCGGCGCTGCCTGGGCGGTCTACAGCCTGGAGACACGGCCCGATCTCCCGGGCGGGGCGCTCGGACTATGGACGAACGTCTGGATCGGTGTCATCGCGCTCTTTCCGATGTATCCCGTGTTGCTGTTTCCCAGTGGCCGCATTACAGACCGACGCACCGGCGTTGTTGCGGGTCTAACGATTCTAACGACGGCTGGGCTGGTATCAGCGCTAATGACCGGCGAGGTCGTCCCGCCCGGCTTCCCGGAAATCTACGAACGAACGCCTAGCCCGCTCGACGTGCCGCTCACCTTTATCGACGCCGGACTCTGCGTGTTGATACTCGGGGTCTGCGGCATCCTCTCGGTGACGCTGCTGATCGGACGCTTTCGCGCCGCGCGGGGCGAGGTCCGTAAGCAGTACACCTGGGTCGTTGTTGCAATGGTCCTGCTCGTCGCAACGTTCGTTGCCGATTTCGTTGCACGCGCGTTCGACAATCCGGCCTACTTCGTGACCGGTCCGCTGCTTTCGCTGTCGTACGCGCTGATACCGATCACGATGGGGATCGCGATCCTGCGCTACCATCTCTGGGACATCGACGTCATCATCAATCGCGCACTGGTCTACCTCGCGCTGACCGCTTGCGTCGTCGCAATCTACATCTTCATCGTCGGCTGGCTCGGCACCGTGTTTCGCTCGGACGGCAACCTGGTTTTCTCACTTGTGGCGACCGGAGTCGTCGCTGTCCTCTTCCACCCGTTGCGCGTCTACATCCAGCGTCTGGTCAGCCGGATGCTGTTTGGCGACCGCGATGAACCCTATGCCGTCATCGCCCGCCTGGGGCAGCGGCTGGAGAGCACGCTGGCGCCCGATGCTGTCCTGCCGACAATCGTCGGCACGGTCCGCGAGGCGCTCAAGCTTCCCTATGCAGCGATCGCGGTGACAGGTGGAGCAGGGCCGTCATATGCTGTGGCGAGTGGCGAACCTGTTCGCGATCCAGTGACGCTGCCGCTGGTCTATCAGCACATTCCGGTCGGCGAGCTGATGCTCGCGCCACGCTCGCCTGGCGAGGCGTTCGGGATGGCTGACTTGCGGCTTCTGGACGATTTGGCGCGGCAGGCAGGGATCGCCGTCCACGCCGTCCAGCTGACCCATGAGTTGCAACAGGCCCGCGAGCGCCTCGTCGAAACGCGGGAGGAGGAGCGGCGACGGCTCCGACGCGATCTGCACGATGGTCTGGGATCACAACTCGCAGCGCTCAATCTCCAATGGGGGGCGCTACCAGCGTTGATCGACGCCGACCCTGCCGCCGCCAAGGACGAGATAGCCGAATTGCGAACCCAGCTTCGTAAGGCGATCACGTCGATCCGGACACTCGTCCACGGCCTGCGTCCACCGGCAATTGATGAGCTGGGCCTGCTGGTCGCGCTCGAGGAAAGGCTGCGCCAGTACAACACTGGCGACCTTACCGTGGAGTTCGGTTTACCGGCGCACCTGCCCGAACTGCCGGCCGCCGTCGAAGTCGCCGTCTACCGGATCGTCGAGGAGGGGCTGGCGAACGTCAGCAACCATGCCCACGCACGCTGGTGTGTGGTCCGTCTGACAATCGACGACGATCTGCTCCTTGAGATTGAGGACAATGGCATAGGCATTGAATCGGGCTACCAGGCAGGGATTGGATTGTTCTCGATGAGGGAACGCGCGACGGAACTCGGTGGCACCTTCTTGATCGCTCCCCACCCTGCTGGTGGAACGGCAATCCGGGTCCAGTTGCCGTTGCCGCGAAAGGCGCACGGCGATGACTGAAACAATCCGCCTCCTCATCGTTGACGATCATTCACTTGTTCGACGCGGAATGCGAGCGGTACTCGGCACGGCGCCGGATATTGAGGTAGTCGGAGAGGCATCGACCGGGCGAGAGGCAATCGCAGCGGCAGCGGCGCTCGTGCCCGACGTGATCGTGATGGACCTCCAGATGCCGGATCTGAGCGGCATCGAGGCGTCCCGCGCCATTCTCGAGAACCAGCCGGATGTGAAGATCCTGGTCGTGACCCTGTTTCAGGATGACGACTCGGTCTTTCTGGCGCTGCGGGCCGGGGCACGGGGATTCGTGCTGAAGGACGCCGAAGACGCCGACCTGCTCGGCGGGATTCGCGCGGTTGCCGGTGGGTCGGCCATCTTCAGTCCCTCGGTCGCAACGCGCATCCTGACGCTGTTCTCCGATCCGCGACCGGCGCCAGTAGCAGTCTTCCCGATGCTGACGGACCGCGAGCGCGAGATTCTGGAGCGGATCGCGCAGGGATACCCCAACCCGCGCATCGCTCAGCAACTCGGCATCAGAGTCAAGACCGTCAGCAACCACGTCTCTGTCATCTTCAGCAAGCTGCAGGTTGCCGACCGTGCCGAGGCAATCGAGCGCGCCCGGGAAGCGGGGCTCGGCCGCCGCCATCCCTGAGACGTCCTCATCTTCATCATCGATCCGGACGGGAATGAAACCCCATAACAGCAGGAGCAACTGCCCGACCGGATTGGGATATTTTCCACTTCCGACTGGGAAACCGGGAGCTATACAGTCGCTTCCAGATAGCATCGACGCGTGTCGACGCACAAAACTGGAGGTATAAACATGGCAACTGCAGCATCAGTCCGACCAGCCGTCGTTCGGCCAGCAACCGTCACGGCAGCCATTCTACTGACGGTCGTGTCCCAACTCGCGACGATACCGATGTTCTTCGCGCCGGGAGCGGACGAGATTCCCGCGTTCGCGATCGTCATCGGGATCGTCGCCGGAGTGTTATCGCTCGTCGGAGCCTGGGGCATGTGGAACCTGCGTCGCTGGGGGATGATCCTAACCTTCGCATTAACGGCGATCAACACGCTTACCTCGATCCCAGGGCTCTTCAATCCGCCGAGCAACTGGCTCCTGGCCGGATTGATCGTATTCATCCCGATCGGGTTCGTCATTCTCGCTCTGATCGCCCTGCCGGCCTCTCGTCAGGCGTTCCGCGAGGCAGATCCCAGCTAACACCGGACTCGACGGTCCACTATGGCTGCCAACCGATGCGGTTGGCAGCCATCACTTTGCGGTGAGAAATTTCAGGATGATCGCGGCTTGTCGCAATGATCCCCATGCTACACTGCAGCCACATTCAAGCGTGTTACGCCATTCGGCTGAACAGCAGGCGCTGACAATCGGGTGTATACGCAGGCTCACCAGCCTGCGTTGTGTTTTCACCGAACCCTCGTAGAAACTCCCTGGAGGCCATAATGACCGCATCATCCGGCACGGAGCCGGCCTATTTCATCGCCCAGGCGATCCCGTACGTGAACGGGAGGCCGCACGTTGGACATGCACTGGAGGCGGTGCTGGCGGATGCCTACGCACGCTTTCACCGACAGGCTGGTGACGATGTCTTCTTCCTGTCCGGGTCAGACGAGAACTCGCTGAAAAACGTTCAGGCGGCTGAAGCGTTGGGGATGCCGACCCAGGAACTGGTCGATCGCAACGTGCGGGTCTTTCAAGATCTCTATGCCGCGCTCGACCTCTCCAACGACGACTTCCTGCGCACCAGCGTCGATCCACGGCATATCGAGGGCGCAAAAAAGATCTGGGAGGCGATGGTCGCGGCTGACGACGTCTACACGAAGAGTTACAGCGGCCTCTACTGCGTCGGCTGCGAGCAGTTCTACACGGAGGACGAACTCGTTGAGGGTCGCTGCCCGGAGCATGGGACGGTTCCGGAGTTGATCGAGGAGGAGAACGCCTTCTTCCGCCTTTCG
>JBGSWU010000010.1:0-4198 GCA_041751795.1 Thermomicrobiales bacterium | reverse complement strand
GCAGAAGTCGATTGGTCATGAGGAGACGTTTGGCCGCGATCTGCGTGGTCTTCGTGAGTTGGACGCTCCGCTCTATCACCTGTCGGAGGAGACAGGCGCCGAATTGCGACGGAAGGGATTGACCGGCACAACGGTGACCCTCAAGTTGCGTTACAACGACTTCACGACGATCACGCGTCAGCAATCGCTGGGTAAGGCAACTGATGCCCACCAGGAGATTCACCGGCTGGCGCGAACGCTGCTGGCAGCAGCGCTGGCTGAACGAAATAGTCCAGTGCGGTTGCTTGGCGTTCGGATGACAGGACTGGCCGCGTCCAGACAACTCTCGTTGTTCGACGATGCCGACGAGAAAACGCGAAAACTGAACGCTGCCATCGATCGACTGACGACGACGGGTGGCGAGCGGCTGGTTGTACCGGCCCGCTTTGTCCAACCGAGAAAAAAGCCGCGCACGTGATGTGTGGCGACCGCTGATACATATGCTGATGAAAAGAGAGGGGGTGAGACTGATGCCGGAACCATCGATCGGGGCAATGCGAAAGCGTGCTTCGAAGCAACGCTGGGAATGCCGCTGTGCAGACCCGGCAATCCTGCTGGCGATGTATGAACCTGGCGGGCAGGTAGAAATCAAACTGCGCGACCGGTTCTACCTGGCGTCTGGTTGCGTTCACGCGACCTGCCCGCGCTGCGGCGCCCAGCATATCCTCGACCTGCGACCGTCTCCCGACCCGGATACCGACTGTACCGGGACGGACCCGGCGCGAACGACCCCGCCACAGGGCGGCTCCAACAACGGCGGCTGGTTCTAGACGAACCCTGCACGCCCTCCTGCCACAGCACCTGATGCTGCCTTCTTTTGCAGAGCGCCGAAGCGCCACACCACCGGTCGATCCGGTTGGCAAGCGTGGCTCCGCGCCTTCTGCGTCGTGACCCCGCCGCCGACCGGACCGGCTGGTCCGTGGAGCGCACCATGTCTTTCTATCCCACACGTAACTGGCTCTCGGCACTGGCCGATGAGTCTCAGGGTGATTTCACGCTGACGACCGCCATTGACGCCGACCTGTCGCGACGGGCATTGCTCGCTCGTAATGATCCTGTTGTCCGTGATGAACTGTTCGCTTTCCTGGCGTTCAAAGTCAATCGTTTCTGTTCCCGTTTCCGTCGCTGGAACCTACGTCCGTGGGACGTTTGTGACGTGCACCAGGAGGCGTACCTGGCATTTATCGATGTTCTCAACGGCTGGCGTCCGATTCCTGGTGGCGATGGGCCAGCGGGGTTCGGGTTCTACTTCATGCGGGTGTTCCCGTTGCGGCTGACAGACCGGGTCAGGAGGCTCGTTCGCACCAGGCGCGATCGTCCATCGCCTTCTGCCTGGAGCGAGGAAGGAGACGACCGGCTCGACCCAGCCGAAATGGAGGATGCTGTTGAGACGTTGGCGTTCATCATCGATCTGTCGAACCGCCTCGATCCAGCAGATGCCCGGATCATGATGTTGCGGGCTTGGGACGACCTGGGCCCGGATGAGATCGCGGCACAGGCTGGGATCAGTCGCCGCACGTTGTATCGCCGATGGCGGGGGATCGCTGCTACGATCCGTCGTGAAGCAGGTTAGGATGCTGGACGGGATGGGGCACGATTGCGTGGCCAACGCCGATCCCCCAATCCATTCCAGTCGATGAAGGAGTGAGCAGATGCAGATTGTCGTCATCGGTGCTGGTGTTCTGGGATCGTCGCTGGCGTTTCGGCTGGCACAGATGGGTCAGCAGGTGACGCTGGTCGAACGGTCCGCAGTCGCTCAGGGGACGACCGGTTCGACGTTCGCCTGGATCAACAGCAACCAGAAGACCCCGGAGGACTACTTCGCGCTGAACCTGGCCGGGGTGCGAGCGCATCGCGAACTACGGCATGAACTCGGGGCCGCACCCTGGTTAAACGAGGGCGGCAATCTGTTCTGGTTTACCGAAAGCGACGACGCCAATGAACTCGAAGGGAGAGTCGCGCGCCTGCAAGGCTGGGGTTATCCGGCTGAGTGGGTCTCTCGTGAATCAGTCCGGGAACTTGAGCCAAACCTGCAACCCGAGCCGAATGTCGAGCAGATCGCGTACTTCCCCGACGAGGGATGGATCGATGGTCCGCAACTGGCCGCTCGGTTCGTTGCGCTGGCAGCCGACCATGGGGCAACGCTGCGGTTCAGGAGCCAGGTCACGCAAATCGATCAGACCGGTGGGCGGGTTACCGGGATCGTCCTCGCGGACGGAACGTCGATTCCCGCAGAAGTCGTCGTCAACTGCGCTGGGCCGGGTGCAGGCGCAGTCGCACGGCTGGTCGGGCGCGATTTGCCGATGGCGTCAACACCGGGCCTGATCGTCCGGGTCAGCAACGTCAGCGGCCAGATCAGTCGGGTCATCCACACACCACGGATCCATATGCGACCTGACGCCGACGGGCTGGTGATGCTGCATCACGGCGACGCCGACGAGGCGATGGAGCGCGGGGAATCGCCGCACGAGTGGATTGGGACCTTCTTCGAACGAGCGTCGTCCTATGTGCCCGGCTTTGCCGATGCCCGGCTGTCGCGATGGTCAATCGGTATCAGACCGATCCCTGCCGATGGCCGGACGAGCGCAGGACTGGTGGCCGGAATTCCAGGCTACGCCGAGATCGTGACCCATTCAGGCATTACGCTCGGGCCGCTGCTGGGTCGCCTCGTTGCCCAGCAAATCGTCGAAGGTGGAACAGACGCGCTGCTCGATCCGTTTGCAGCCGACCGGTTCGCCTGAATCGTTGGCCGGGAACAGGAGAGATGTATCGGGGGCGTCGATAGCGTTTGCGTGACGTGCAGGAGGATGGATGATGACCGGAGTCGATCAGATTAAGGGACGGCGCGGGGCGACTGGGCTACGGGCACACGATCCGGAAAAGGCGTGGGTCGGGTATACGCTCTTCGCGCCGAGTGGCGCTGGTGACCGAGCGTATCTGATCGACATGAACGGCGAGACAGTTCATCAGTGGGTTCTACCGTACCCACCCGGCTTGTACGGCTACCTGACCGAACGACGAACGCTCGTCGTCAACGGGCGGGTTGTTGAGGAACCGACACGCTTTCTCAGCACCCAGCCGTGGAAGGCTGGCGCGATCGCCGAGTTCGACTGGGATGGCAATCTCCTGTGGGAGGTGCGTCATCCCGATCATCACCATGATGGGCGATTGCTACGCAACGGTAACGTCATCCTCCTCTGCATTGCGCGGTTGCCCGACGAGATCGCAAATCATGTTCGTGGTGGGCAGGCTGGGACTGAACACGAAGGCGCAATGTATGGCGACTACGTTGTCGAGATGACCAAGGCAGGCGAGGTCATCTGGGAATGGCGTGCCTGGGAGCACCTGGATCCGGAAACGCACCCGATTGTCGCGATCCAGGATCTCCGCCACGAGTGGACGCACGCGAACACCATCCTTGAACTACCGGATGGCAACCTGCTGCTGTCGTTTCGCAATATCTCAACGGTTGTCATCGTCAACCGGGAAACGGGTGCAATCACCTGGGAGTTGGGTGCGCCACCGCTGGCCCAGCAGCACGCGCCGAGCTTGCTCGAAAATGGCAACATCCTGATCTTCGACAATGGGACGCACCGGTTGGATCATCCGGTGCCGCACTCGCGGGTGATCGAGGTCGATCCAGCGACGAAGGAGATCGTCTGGTCGTATCAGGAGCACTATCCGTTCGACTTCTTTTCACCGTACATCTCCGCTGCGCAGCGGCTGCCCAACGGCAACACGCTGATCTGCGAGGGCTCGTTTGGTCGCATCTTCGAGGTGACGATGGAGGGGGAAGTCGTCTGGGAGTACATCAACCCGTACTTTGTGGCACCGGCATTTCCCGAGGGCGCACCTCCGGCCAACCGGGTGTTCCGGGCCTATCGGTATCCGAAGAAACTGGTCGAGGGGTAGGTAGGGCGAGGCTGCGGCCATCGCCCCTACCCAGAGGTTTGTTACCCCGCCAGCTTTGCGATCGCCGCGTCGAGTCGTTTGAGCACACGGTCCTGACCAATGACGCGCAGCGTTTCGAAGAGTCCAGGTGATTGCGCGCGACCGGTGACGGCAACGCGGATTGGCATGAAGAGTTGTCCGGCCTTGAGGCCAAGCGTTTCAGCCAGTTCGCGCAGGTGTGCTTCGAGCGCCGCCTCATCAGCGACGC
>JBGSWU010000009.1:0-4829 GCA_041751795.1 Thermomicrobiales bacterium | reverse complement strand
CAGACATCGCCGGTCCACATGGGCACCACCGATGACCTCGATGCAGCACTCGACGACCTGCTGAATGATTTCGTTCGTCCACCGAAAGCTCGCGACTGATGGGATACTGATCACCGATGAACGCACGATGCACACAATTGGCGACGTCCACAGTGCATCAGCCTTCGGAGTCGTCGCGATGACGGCACGCAACAGAACGGACGATTGACACTCATGACAAAGCACTCCCTTCTGAACCCCGATCCCGTTGAGTTGGGTATCGCCTGGCGCGATCAGGTTGAGGCTGAGTACGAGCAGGTTGAGCGACTACGCGAATGGCAAGAGGTCGATCACTACGCACCAATCGCCCACCATTTCGCCGACGACCCACACCGCACTGACGACGATCTCCTCAATGAACTGCGCGCGATGTCGAACCCCAACGTAACCTGGCTCGACATCGGTGCTGGTGGGGGACGCTATGCGCTACCGCTGGCGCTCAGGAACAAGAAGGTGATTGCGATCGAGCCAAGTCAGGGCATGATCGGAGTCCTGCGCTCCAGCATGGAAGAACACGGGATCGAGAACATTGAGATCCATAATCGTCGCTGGCTTGAAGCAGCCAACGACGTCCAGGCTGACTTCTCGCTGGTTGCCCATGTCGGCTATGACATTCGCGAGATCAACGCTTTCGTCGACGGCGTAGAACGAGCTACCCGCGAGCGATGCTGCATGATGCTGATGGATCGTGCGCCGTCCGGCGGGTTCACACTCCTCTGGGAGCAGGTCCACGGCGAACATCGCTATCAACTCCCCGGCGCGCGTGAATTCCTCCACTTGCTACTGGCACGTGGCGCGATGCCCGAAGTTCGACTGACCAGTCGGCGGATACGACCGATGGACGACAGCGACCTTCTCGATAACGCTCGCCGTCGGCTGTGGCTCTCGGAAGGCTCTGAAAAGGACCAGCGACTTCAGCAGGTACTTTCGGAAATCCCCGACGGCATGGACGATTTCCAACTGCCGAGCATCATCGCCCTGATCACCTGGGAGCCGCAGCGATAACGACCAACTCGGACGCGGTTCCGGGGCTGACGGTGCATTCATTTTGTCGCGCGATCCCGACACCGTCAGAATCCTAGACGCGTCATTCGTCCGCGTTGACCGTCTGCCTCCGCCTGAGCAGCGGCGTCGGTTCATTGAACTTGCTCCGGGTCTTGACGTCGAGGTCGTCTCTCCGTCAGATAGCGCCAATGACGTACAGGCAAAAGTGCGCGAGTACCTCGATGCCGGGGTCCAGTTGATCTGGGTTGTTCATCCGGTTCACCGTACTGTAACGGTTTACAGCGCCGATCGGACCGCACACGTCCTCTACGACGACGACTCGCTTACAGGCGGAGACGTCCTACCTGGCTTCCGCGTTCGCGTTGCGGAAATATTCGAGTACGCAGTGTCAGCGCAAGGAAAACCCTAGCGCGCGGCCAACTCAGACCGGTTATCCCACACGGTGTTGGAGAACTCAACCGATGGGAAGTTCTCGATCGCGTATGAGAGGTCCCAACGTGTGGAAAAGAGGACAACCTGCTGGCCGTCACGATCCTCGCAGCGCAACCGTCCACGAGAGTTGCCGAGCGTCACGAGCGTTTCCGGATCAGTGCGAACCCAGCGAGCGTGCTCGTAGCCAAGGACATCCAGCCGCGTTTCGACGCCATACTCGGCTTCGAGGCGCGCACGCACGACGTCAAACTGCAGTTGGCCGACCGCTGCGAGAATCGGCTCACGGCGATGGGAATCGACAGGGTACAGCAGTTGGATACCGCCCTCTTCTTCGATCCCTTCAAGTCCGCGAAGGAACTGCTTGTACTTATCGGTCCGTGTGTTTTCCAATCGCGCGAAGTGTTCAGCCTCGAAGCGCGGCAGTGGCGGGAACGCGCCAACCGGCTCGCTCGATACGGTATCGCCAATCGCGAAACTTCCGGGGTTGATCAGACCGACGACATCACCGGCGTAGCCCTCTTCGACCGTTTCACGTTCCTGACCGAAGAGTTTCATCGGACGCGACAGCCGGAGCGTTTTCCCGGTTCGCGCGTGTCGGACGGTCATGTCACGCTCGAACTTCCCGGAAACCACGCGCAGATACGCGACCCGGTCACGGTGGCGCGGATCCATGTTCGCCTGAATCTTGAAGATCTGACCAGAGAAGATCGGCTCACTCGCCTCGACTGCCCGCAGATCCGTTGGCCGTGGCCCTGGTGGCGGCGCATGATCGACAAACGCATCGAGGAACAACTGGACACCGAAATTCGTCAGCGCAGAACCAAAGAACACCGGCGTCAGTTCACCAGTCAGCACACGTTCCTCATCGAACGAAGATCCTGCCATTTCAAGCAGTTCGACATCTTCACGGAGACGTGCAGCTGCGTTCACGCCGAGCAGAGTATCGAGCGTTGGATCGTCGATCCCGGCCACCTGAACGGGCGCACGGTGGGCACCATGCTCAGTCCGCTCGAAGCGGTGGACAGCATCACTGGCGCGATCATAGACACCCTGGAAATCTGGTCCATCGCCAATCGGCCAGTTCATCGGGCAGACAGCCATCCCCAGCGTTTGCTCAATCTCATCGAGCAGTGCCAGCGGCGATTGCGCTGGCCGGTCGAGTTTGTTGATGAAGGTGAAGATCGGAATACCCTGGCGTCGACAGACCTCGAACAACTTCAGCGTTTGCGGCTCGATACCCCGGGCAGCGTCGAGCACCATCACGGCACTGTCGGCTGCTGTCAGCGTCCGGTAGGTGTCCTCGGAAAAGTCCTGGTGACCCGGCGTGTCGAGCAGGTTGATCTGACAGCCACGATACGGAAACGACAGTACCGTCGACGTGATCGAGATACCGCGCTCGCGCTCCATCGCCATCCAGTCGCTGGTCGCCTGTCGCTGCGCCTTCCGGGCAGAGACTGAGCCAGCCAGGTTGACAGCGCCACCGTACAACAGCAACTTCTCGGTCAGCGTCGTCTTTCCGGCGTCCGGATGCGAAATGATCGCGAACGTTCGCCGCCGTTTCGCCTCGCGCGCGATTTCTGCCCGAATCTGAGTCTCTTCTGTCACCGTATTGCTACCGCCCCGCTGTCAAATTGCAACATCATGAACGCAAACGTTGAATTGTACATAACTGCAGATCGCTGAATGACCACGCCAGTGCTGACACTCACGATTTCATTGGGTCGTGTCCCCAATTCATCAATGAGTATCGCCAGGGAGTTTCACTCACATCTCCATCCGGTCGTTGCGCCAGATGCCGATGAACGTAACCACTCACCTTCCGCATGTGGTCGAGATCGTCGGCGTTGTACTCGGCTTTGCGGGTACTCAGCAGAGTCACAATCCTCCGACCCGACGCGTGGCCGGTTGACTCGTCTCCGTCGGAATCCTTTTGACCGACTGATTGAGATTCATCAGTATCGAGCCAGTGTTCGAGCTCTTTCGCAGGCATATTGACATCCTGCTTGAACATATCGATGATCTCGTCTCGCTCCTCGTCCGTCCGATTCGCCATGATCGATGTTCTCGCTCTTTCTCTTCCGTCATACTTCCGACAAACAACCTGACGTGTCTGGTCGCTGGTGCCTCTACTGATGCATTGCGACATCGCATCGACCTCATGCCTGAATTGGCATTCACCGTGCCAGTGTCGCGGCCAACAGCTGGCTCGGAACAATCCTCAGGGATTCAGGACATCGAGACGGAAATCAAGGTGCTGAATCTTGCGCTTCGGTCGATTCGGCACTACTCTCCCGACAGAACGAGATGACGTTGTCGCACGCCGATGAGGGAAGGCAGGGAGCAGCATGGTCGCCGCCGACAGACAACAGGAAGCATTCCGGTCCGCCGAATCTGAGGCAGCACGGCTGTATGGGCGCGCAAAACAGGTGATGCCGGGCGGCAACACGCGAACAACGATCTACCAGTCTCCCTACCCACCCTACGCAGCACGCGGGCACGGCGCAGTGGTTGTCGATGCCGACGGTCAGGAACGCTTCGACTTCATTAATAACTACACCTCGCTGATCCACGGCCACGCTGACCCGGACATCAACGCTGCCGTCATCGAACAGTTGCAGTACGGAACAGCCTTCGCGATGCCCACTGAACACGAGGTCGCGCTGGCGGAACTGCTGGTTGACCGGATTCCCTCGTTGGAGCGGATGCGCTTCACGAACTCCGGTTCTGAAGCCGTCATGATGGCGGTCAAAGCGGCGCGAGCCTATACGGGGCGGCCAAAGATCGTGAAGTTCGAGGGCTGCTATCACGGTTCCTACGACTTCGTTGAAGTCAGCCTGGCATCGAATGCCTCCAACTGGGGAGAGGGCGATCCAATCTCGACGGCGTACTCGCACGGCACACCGCAGTCAGTTCTCGATGAGGTGGTCGTCCTGCGCTTCAACGACATCGAGATGGCCGAACGACGCATCACCGAACACAAGGACGAACTGGCAGCCGTTCTGATCGATCCGATGCCGCTCCGCGCCGGGATGATTCCGGCAGCACCCGACTTCCTACAACGATTGCGGGAACTGTGTAACACGTTCAACATCGTTTTGATCTTCGACGAGGTCATCTCGCTGAGAACCGCCTACGGTGGCGCGCAATCGGAACTGGGTGTTACACCAGACATGACGACGATGGCGAAGATCATCGGCGGCGGCTTCGCGGTCGGCGCCTTCGGCGGCTCAGCCGAGGTAATGAGCGTCTTTGACCCGTCGCAGGGCTCCCCGCGCGCGCCACACGGCGGCACCTTCAACGCCAACCCGATCACGATGGTGGCCGGCCTGGTCGCGATGCAGAAGCTCACCCGC
>JBGSWU010000008.1:0-5998 GCA_041751795.1 Thermomicrobiales bacterium | reverse complement strand
CATGCCGGGCACGATGGGTATGTCACTGCTGGCGTTCGTAGTGATGTGGACGCTGATGATGGCGGCGATGATGTTGCCCCCGGCGCTGCCGATGATCACGCTCTACGCGAAGACGGTTCGCACCGCGCGTGGGCCGAGGCTAACCTCGTTCGGGTCCGGCTACCTGTTGGCCTGGTCGCTGACCGGCGTTCCGGCTTTCCTGCTGGCCTGGACAGCTGGTGAGATCGCGACGGAATATTCGGACTGGACGACGGCCGCGTCGGTTGTCATCTTCGCCAGCGCCGGGATTTATCAGCTGACATCGCTCAAACATCGTTGCCTGCAACACTGCCGCTCGCCGATCGCGCATCTGCTGCACTACGGCAACTACCGAGGCCGGCTGCGTGACCTGCGAGCTGGGGCCCACCATGGGTTCTTCTGCCTCGGCTGCTGCTGGGGGCTGATGCTGTTGCTGATCGCCTTCGGCGTCATGAACCTGTTCGCGATGGCTGCCCTGGCAGGTGTGATTGCGATCGAGAAGCAATGGAAGCACGGTGAACAGTTCGCTCGATTTACCGGCATCGTCGCGCTCGCATTGGCCGTTGCTGTCATCTTCTATCCGGACCTGGCTCCCGGCCTCAACGGCGACACGATGACGAGCATGGACGGGATGGGGATGTGAGGACAATCAGGAGTTGCCGTACTGCCTCCAGCAGCCCGATTCCCGATTGCCGATCTCGACGCTACAGACCCATCCGCTTGGCCCGGATCTCCATCTGTATCTCGTCGGTGCCGCCACCGATGCAGAGGATGCGGGCGTCAAGTGTCTCGCAGGCGCTCGTTGTGAATTTAGGGGGTTTGTCCAAGTAACCGGACGCTCATTTTGGTAACTCGTTGATGTGAGGCTCAGGGACATCGGTTCTGCCTGCGGTTGACGGGCGAACGCTTACGCAGGATGATGGGTACATTACATCCAACAGTCCAAGAGAGAAGCTGCGGATGTTGCCATCATCTGACTCTGCCAGCAGTACCTCAATCGTTGGCCGTGAGCGCGAATCGCGATCGCTTCGCCAATACCTTGATCGGTCACTCGATGGACATGGATCATTGGTATTGGTCAGCGGTGAGGCAGGCATCGGCAAGACGACACTCATCCGGAATCTGGCGGAACAGGCCGCTGATATTGGATGTCTTGTTCTTGCTGGAGGATGCTATGACGTAACGACAACTCCGCCATATGGACCGTGGTCGGAGATCATCAGCCGATACCCTCTCGACGATGAACTACCACCCATCCCCAACCAGTTGCGTGCTGCAGGCGGGATGACGGGCATCGATTCTCAGGCGGCGCTGTTTGAACTGGCTGGACGATTCCTGGCATTGCTCGCTGCACGTCGCCCCTTGGTTCTGCAACTGGAAGATTTGCACTGGGCAGACCAGGCTAGCCTCGATCTCCTACGGTACCTGTCGCGGACGCTGGCGGGTGCTCCGATTCTCTGTTTGGCCACCTATCGAGATGACGATGTCGTTCGTGGACATCCGCTTCCGGCGATGTTGCAGACGCTCGTTCGCGAAGGACATGTGCAGCGATTGCAGCTGCAACGGCTGGATCGTCATGCGGTGCGGACACTGGTTCTTCAGCGGTACCGGTTGGCTAGCGCTGATGAAGACCGGCTCGTCGATTACCTGATGCGATTGGCAGCTGGTAATCCGTTCTTTACCAACGAATTGCTCTTGACTCTCGATGCGCAACGACTCTTGCGTCCCGCCGCTGGTGGCTGGGTGTTGGGCGATCTATCGCAGACCGGCGTTCCGGCTCTTGTCCAACAGGTAATCGATGGCCGCCTTTCGCGGCTCAAGCCTGTAACCCGCGATCTCCTGGAATGTGCCGCTGTCATCGGTTTCGAAGCGCCATTGGATTTGATTCGGCAATTGAACAAGGGACCGATATCTGGGTTGGATGACGCATTTCAGGAGGCGCAGGAACGTCACCTGTTCCTAACCCAGCCGGGCCACCCATCTATCCACTTTCAGCACGCTCTTGTCCGTCAGGCGATCTACGCGGCGAGTCCACCGCTGCGCCGCCAGTCGCTGCATCGTCGGCTGGCTGAATCCCTGTCGGATCGCCAAGGGGTTGATCCTGAAATCGTCGCGGATCACTTTTACGCAGCCGGGGACGAACGTGCTCTTGAATGGCTGGTACGGATGGCGGAACGGGCTGCGAGCGTCTTTGCGCCACAATCTGTCACTACCGCGTGTGATCGGGCGCTTAACCTGGCCGACGGAATCGGTATTCCCGCTCCGTTGATCGTCTATCGATTGCGCGGACAGGCGCGGGCCTCTACTGGTGACTTCGATGGTGCACTGAGCGATCACGAGCAGTTGCTCGTGTTAGCGCGACGGTCAAACAATCGCTACGCTGAATGGCAAGCGTTGATGGATCTCGGCGCTCTCTGGGCATCGCGGAATTACGAGCGCACGCGCGACTACTGTCAACAAGCGGTCGATCTTGCGCGGGAGATGGATGATGCCTCCGCACTCGGTCACAGCCTCAATCGCTTGGGGAACTGGCAAGTCAATGCGGAGCAGCCAGTTGATGCACTCCGACATCACAACGAGGCGCTTGATATCTTCGAGACGACTGCGGATCCAGAGGGATTAGCGAGCACACTCGATCTGCGGGCAGCAACCCACCTTCTTTCAGGAAACTTTTACCAGGCCAGTCGCGATTATGGCCGTGCGATACCGCTGCTTCGCCTGCTTGATGACCGACAGACACTCTCCTCATCGCTCAACAACGCCGCCATGTCATTGTGGGGTGATTTGGGATACCGCGCCATCCGACATGGGATTGTGCCAGCATCGCTTGCAATAGATACTGGGCAACTCGTTGCCGACTCACTTGAGATCGCCCGTGAAATTGAATGGCGGGCGGGAGAATCACACGCGTCCACCTCGGTGGGTATTCTTGCTGTCGCACGAGGCAGTTTGCGCGTGGGAATTCGACAACTCCTGGACGGACTCGCGATTGCCAGACAGATCCAACATCGTCAGTGGACGATCGTCGCGCACTTCCGGCTCGGTGCTGCCTGCACCGAGCTACTGTTACGAGAGCAAGCGCGAGAGCATCTTGAGCAGGGGGCGCAGATCGCAACAGCCAGTGTGTCATCGTTCTTCGAAACGAGCGTCGCTGGTGCTCTGGCTTCTCTCTATGTTCAGATGGGCGATTACGAGCAAGCCGAGCGTTTGATTCGCGGCAGAGTGGAGATCGATCGTCCTCCAGACATGATTTCGTCCCGTGTATGCTGGTTCGCCGCATCTGAGCTTGCGCTGGCTCAGTGCCGATTGCAGGCTGCGATGACGCTTGTTGACACGCTGATCGAGTCTATCCCTCCGGGGCCAGGCGACCTCTCGCCACATTTGGCTCGGTTGCGTGGCGAGATTCTGCTCGCATGTGGGCGGCTAGACGAAGCTGAACTGCAGCTGGCTGGCGCTCGTGATACCGCAGAGAGGCTTGACTTTCCATTGATCAGCTGGCGCATTCTCGCGACACAGCGCAGGCTCCATCTCGCGCAAGATCGAGTTGACGAGGCGAATCGGATAGGCGATACCGCACGGGAAATCGTCTCTGATCTGGCCAACGAGCTTGATGACGAGAGGCTGCGGACGATCTTCGTCACACATGCTCACGAGCTGTTGTCCGATCCATCTGAGCCATCGTCTGAATCCCATCCAGTACTTGGCGACAGCGGTTTGACTGTCCGTGAGGTCGAGGTTCTTCGGTATGTTGCGACGGGAATGACTGACATTGAGGTCAGCGATCGGCTGTTCATCAGCCCCCGTACAGTCAGCCAGCATCTCCGCTCGATCTATTCCAAGCTCGATGTAAACAACCGGACGGCAGCCGTCCATATCGCGGTCGAGCGCGATCTCATATAAGTAAACGATGCGACATCATACGCAAACGCTTGTTGGCTGTGTGCACCATAGCCTTCATCCAGGTGACTGTTACGCGTTGGTGAATGCGAGTCGCATATGGCAAACACGCTATTGGCGAGCCACCGATTACGTAATTTTCGTCATGACAGCCTCCGAATCTGTCGATATCGTGGATGTATCGACATCATAGTCCCGCGTACAGGAGGTGAAGCATGGCGGTCCAACAGGCTGAACGGCGCGCCCTGGTGCTCGGTCAGGAAACGATTGACGGCTTGCGTACGAGCCTGCGTGGCAATCTGATTCTGCCCAATAGTGATGGTTACGACGCGGCACGCGCGATCTGGAACGGGATGATCGATAAGCGCCCTACGTTGATCGTCCAGCCGTCCGGTGTGGCCGATGTTGTCGTCGCCGTCAATTTTGCCCGCGACCATGACCTGCTGCTGGCGATCAAGTCTGGCGGCCACAACGTCGCCGGTAATGCGATCTGTGACGGTGGGCTGCAACTCGACATGTCGAGCATGCGTGCAGTGCATGTCGATCCCCAGCAGCAGACGGCGTACGTCGAGGGCGGCGCTCAGTGGGGTGACGTAGATCATGAGACTGCGCCCTTTAAGCTCGCGACAACTGGCGGAATCATCTCGACGACCGGTGTGGCGGGTCTGACCCTGGGTGGTGGAATCGGTTGGCTCAATCCGAAATTTGGCGCGTCGTGCGACAACGTACTGGCGTATGACATCGTTCTGGCCGACGGCAGCTACGTGCGAGCCAGTGCTGACGAGCACCGCGATTTGTTCTGGGCGCTGAAAGGCGGCGGCGGCAACTTTGGCGTCGTGACCGGATTCCTGTTCCAGTTGCATCCGTTCAACCACGAGGTGCTGGCAGGGGCTCGGTTCTATCCGGTCGCGAAGGCTCGGGAACTGCTCAATCTCTATCGCGAGGTGACGGTATCCAGCTCGCGTGACGTCGTTTCCTATTGTGCGATTTGGCTCAATCCGGCGACTGGCGAGCATGCCTGCGCGCTCCCGTTCTGCCACTCGGGTGACCCCGAGGCGGCTGAACGAGAGATGGCACCGGTCCGCACGTTCGGCGATACCGATCTCGACATCTTCGGTCGGATGCCATATACCGCCTGGCAGTCGGCGTTTGACGCGCTCGTACCGCACGGCCGCCACTACTACTGGAAGGCCCTGCTCTTCACGGAGTTGACCGATGCGGTCCTTGACACAATGGCCGCGCATGGCGCGAAGAAACCAAATCCAAACTGTTACGCGGTGATGGAGCAATTCGGCGGCGCATACGGCGATGTCGGCAAGCGTGAGACGGCCTTCTGGCACCGTAACATCCGCCACCAGATCGTCATCGGTGGCGCCTGGGACGATCCATCTGAGCAGGATCGCTGCATCGCGTGGGTTCGCGCGTTCCATGACGCGCTGGCTCCGCACGCTGCGACTGGCCGCAACCTGAACTTCACCATCGTCGAGGAGACGGAGAAGGTGGACCGCGTTCAGGCTAGTTACGGTGAGAACTACACCCGACTGGTCCAGATCAAGAATAAGTACGACCCGACCAACTTCTTCCGGGTTAACAACAACATCAAGCCGACCGTTTCGTAGCGCGGCAGGTTTGAACGGAGCGGGTTTCCCACAGATTACGGCATGACACGAACTGGGAAGCCCGCCCCACACCAATCGCGACTGACCCTGCACGATCCTGCTGCAATGTCTCCACTGGGAGGATTCATCGATGACAATGTCGCCAACGTCCAACCGCGCCGCAATTCTTCACGACGCTTGGGCTCCGGTGATGCGGACCGGCCAGTCGTCATGGCTGCAACGCCGTCACGATCCAGATGCCTGCGATTTCCTTACCGGTGATCCGCAGGAAGGGGCCGTTCCGGGCCACGTCGAACTTCTCCAGAAGTACCTTGTCCCTCAAACGCGTAGTTGGCATGGCTACATGATGAAGCACCCTGCTGCCAGCGAGTCCGCTGCGTCGGCGCTGCGCGAGTGGTGCGGCCGTCAGGGCATCCCAGGCTCCGGCCGCGATGGTACGCGAGGAGATCGCCGAGCACGACTCC
>JBGSWU010000007.1:0-8086 GCA_041751795.1 Thermomicrobiales bacterium | reverse complement strand
CGGATTCGGTCGGTGATTGGCCACCGTTCCCGGACACTGTCGCAGGATTACAGGTCCTGGGACGTCACTATCAACTCGTGATCCTGTCCAATGTCGACGACGAGTTGTTCGCTGAATCGGCCAAGCACTTGAAGGCGGAGTTCGCGGACGTCATCACCGCCCAGCAGGTCGGCAGCTACAAGCCGAATCCCCGGAACTTCGACGTCGCGATGGAACGCGTTGGCGTCCCAAAAGAACAGATCCTACATGTCGCCCAAAGTCTGTTCCACGATATTGAGCCAGCCAACAAGATCGGCCTGACCACGGTCTGGGTCAATCGCCGTCATGACCGGCCTGGGGCTGGGGCAACGCCGGTCGCGAGTGCGCAGCCTGACCTTGAAGTGCCAGATCTTCAAACCCTTGCCCGGCTGGTTGATGAACAGTTGGCGTGATCGTCACGCCTGGAAAGTTGCCGACTGCGAATGTCTGACGCGATCAAATACGATGACGCTGCCGATCATGGCGAATGGGACCTCGATACGCTCCTTATCCACAGCGGCGGGCCGGACACAGAGACCGGCGGTGTCGTACCGGCGATCCATCCCAGCGCGACCTTCGTCCGCGAACGGATCGACGATGACGCCAGGTACCGCTACGCGCGAGGCGACAACCCGACCCGGGCGCGACTGGAAGGGATCCTGAAGGATCTGGAGCATGGGGTCGCTGCGTCGGCCTTCAGTTCCGGGATGGCAGCCGTCACCGCCGCGATGCAGATGCTGTCCAGCGGCGACCACGCCGTCGTCGGCTACGACTGCTACCTGAGCACCTACAACCTGTTCGCCAACGACCTGCCACGCTATGGCATCGATACCGACTTTGTCGATCTGACTGATCTCGAAGCCGTCCAGGCGGCGCTGCGGCCAACAACGCGAATGCTCTGGATCGAAACGCCGACCAACCCTCTCCTCGACATCGTCGATCTCGCTGCCACTGCTGAAATCGCCCAATCAGCCGGGGCGATCACCGTCGTCGACAACACCTTCGCCTCGCCATATTGCCAGACGCCGATCGACCACGGCATCGACCTCGTTGTCCACAGCACGACCAAGTACCTCGGCGGCCACAGCGACCTCACCGGAGGCGCGATCGTGTCGCGGACACCCGAACTGGCCAGCCGGATCAAGGATCGGCAGTATTACCTCGGCGCGGTGCCATCGGTCTTTGATTGCTGGCTGCTGATGCGCGGTATTCGCACGCTCGGTGTCCGGATGCGGCAACACATGGCGAGCGCACAGGCAATTGCCGAGGCGCTCCGCGACCACCCGAAGGTCAAGCGCGTTCTCTACCCTGGTCTGTCGGACCACCCCGGGCACGAGATCGCCCTGCGGCAGATGACCGGAGGCTTCAGCGGGATGGTCTCGTTCGATGTCGAAGGTGGCTCTGCCGCCGCCCGGCAGGTTTCCCAACGAACGCGTTTGTTCCAACTCGCAACGAGTCTCGGCAGCGTCGAGTCGCTGATCTACCCGCCGACCGCGTGGCTCGAAACCGACCCCGAACTGATGGCGCAGATCCCTGGCTCGCCCTGGGCACAACACCCCGGACTGATCCGCCTCTCAGTCGGCATCGAATCAACCCGTGACCTGATCGCCGATCTGGAGCAGGCACTGGGATAACGCAACGCTCAACAAGATGGTGTTGGAATCGCGCTCATGGCCGGTTGTCGAATGCCCGTCCCGCACAGTGAGAGAGGGCGATCATGAATCACCAGTAACACCGACCGGAGTGAAGCCCTCGTTCCAAAACTCAGCGCGGAATGCAACGAGTGAAACGTAGATTCTGAGATGAGTACTGAGACAAGCGCAGTGGCGTCAGCACTCGGAGATGCCCGACGGCGACGAGCGGTGATTTCGGAGTCTCAGAAACGGAGGTTTCTGAGACTCCACAAAAAGCGACAACGGGAAGGTACAAGGAGACCGCCTCCGGAATGAGGCGGTCTGTCCATTCCAAGTGCAGTGGTGGCATTCGTCAGGTTAGGCCTCAGTATCGGCAAGGATCTCACTCGCTGGCCCAGTTGACAGCTCGTTGAAATCCGTGCCAGTCACCTCGCGCACCTGCTGCTTAAACCAGCGTTCGAATTCGCCTTGAGCGGCGGCAAACTTCCCTGACGCCGTGCCAAGGTCCTCCCCAGTGACGTAGGCAATGAGGAAGTCCCCTTGTGGCATCTGCTGAAGCGCCCACATCTCCTTCGTGAAACCCAACGCCTGATTACACGCACGGAGGTCCTCCTTCCGCGCACCGCCGAGGTCCTGCAGAAAGGCGCGCGCAGCCTCAGTCTTGCCAGGAAGGATCGGCAGCGTGAAGAGCATCTGATCCATGACATGTGCTCCAATCTGGACAAGATACAATCGACCGCATGCACATCACGCGGTATATCACCATGGCTTCCAGCCGGGTTTGCGCGCACTCCGCCTGACGCAAACGTGATTACGAACCAACGGACGGGCGCTTCAGAGTCACTGTGTCCGAGGTAAGGACACTTATTGTGGGGTGATCGATCGTCTGTCAACCTGTCTGCGGGTGCTTTGAAAACTGTTCCCCGTGTCGCATAAATGTTTGTGCGACACCGCGCTAGTTGTCTGGACGCGTTACCTACTCCCGCCTGCCGACGCGGCATCGCCAATGCTCGCCGTCTGATTCGGCCCGGTCGCGGTGCTGGCTTGACGATGACGATGGGTGACATAGACGAACGGCACCAGTAGCCCCAGGAAGGCGACCGCGTTGTAAGCGAAGTGCAGCACGGTGTCAGTGATCCCAAGCGCCCGGTCCCCGATCCCCGGGCAGGGACAACCGCTGTTGCGGATCACATTAGCGATGATGACCAGGTGCTCGATGACATGCCAACTCTCGAGTCCGACGCTCCAGACGACGAACGACCAGAACGCCCAGGCCGGCAGTCGATCGGGCACCAGCCGCCAGAGCGGGACGAGCAGCAGGTAGAGCGCCAAGAGGTAGCTAACGTTGAAGACGAGATGCAGCCACTCCTCGGTTCCCTGGAACTGGAAGACGTAGCCGAGCAGTCCCAGCGCGTCATCGTCTGGAACGCCTAGCACATACACCTGCACCAACTGGATCACGTGCTCGACGACGTGGATCCCTTGCACGAGGACGACGCCGGCGAACAGCAGGAAGAACGTCGATCGCGGGAATGCACCCATGGCGTGGGCCGATCCTTCCCTCGTGACCAGCGAATGTCGTGCTCAGTCTCACGGGTCGAGAGACGAGTGAGGCGGCACCGTTTGAGGTACCACCTCACGGTCATGTGTCGGTCTCGTGCGTCGATCTCATGTGCCGGATCGGGGCGTCACGGTGTTCCGGACACCGCCGGACGACGCCCGGCCTGTGACGGCTTAGATCGGATCACACGGTGGGAATCCCGGCCCCTCGTAGCCGTGCTGGTTGATGAACTCGAAACTGGCCGAACTGAAGTCCGTTGGCGAGGTCGTGGTGACGATGGCGACGAAGCCGACGTGGATATCATTCGCGCCACCCGCGGCCACCAGGTTGAACTGGTCGTTCATCCGGATCTCGAACGGTGACCCGTCGTTGGGCATCGCGTACATCTGGTGATTGGCATAGGTGAAGCGGTACGTCGTTCCGGCTTCGTCGACCGCCGTGCCGTGTGCCATCGCCGTGTAGACGACGTAGGTCAGGCCGTCCTTGCCGACGCGCGTGTTGGTCACCTCGCGCCAGATCCCGGTACCGGTCACCGTGCTCTCGATGTCCGAGCAGATCGCCGGATCGATCGTGAATTCGACTGGGAACTCGGTCGGCTGTGCGGCGAACGCAGCTGGGGCCACGCTCAGCAGCAGGAGCACCAGCACGACAGCGCTCAGAACGGGTCGTGACAATCGCATGGGACCTCCTTGTGCGACGGAGCGACAACAACGGGTACCGAAGGATCCACCGGGTGCTGGCGAACACATTCGTCAACGTCCTGCAGATCCCTCGATAGGTCACATCCTGAGACCATTCGGGCAGCACCGCATCCGTGAAGATATGTAGTTACGGTACGTAATTCTGATCGGACCTCTCCGCTCGTCGCTGTCAGTCAGGAGCGCTCGACGTGCCAGACGTAGGCCATCGCTTCAGCCTTACTGTGGACATCCAGCTTGCGGTAGAGGTTGGCGATGTGGCGCTCGACGGTCCGCGGGCTGAGGAAGAGCTGGTCGGCGATCTCACGATTGCTCAGACCAGCGGCGATCAACTGCAACACCTGCGACTCACGGACGGTGAGCGGACGAGCACGCAGCGTGTTCACCGCCATATCGCTGGACGTGCACTGGGTGGTTTCGATCGGTGCTGTATCCAACCAGACGCCGTCAAGGCTGGCCAACACTCGCTCGCACCGTTGCAGACTGACGCGCACCTGAGCGAGCGTCACCGTGAGCGATCGTTCAACGGCGTGCAGTTCCTGGAGCGACAGGCGGACATCGTCCGCGAATCGATCCGTGCCTGCGGGAATTGATGGTTGTATGTCGGTGGTTGATGTGGATCGTGGCTGCAATCTGAGCGCCATGACGGCTGCGTCCTCTCGACGTGCGACGATCGAGCGAGATGGTGTCGTCTCCAGACGGGCACGAACGCCTCTGGATCGAGGCGCTCCTGCCTGGCTGCTGGTTGCGTCGTCACTTACGGTCGTGCGTCGATCTGTGCTTCCTTGTGTGCGTAATAGCGGCGCAGCGTCTCCTGGCGCGTGGTGCGAGCGGTCAACTCGCTGCGGAGTTGCTCCTGCGCGGCCAGCCGCGACTCCTTGTCGAGAGCCACGCGCTGCTCCAGGGTGGGCTGGGCCGTAATCGCGGAGAACTCGGCATCCATCGATGCTTCCTTGTGCGCATAGAATTGCTGCAGCGTCTCCTGTTGGGCAGCGCGTGCCGCGAACGCGGCTGCTGCGAGTTCGAGCGTGTCCTGGCGTACTTCCTTTGCGACGGCGACCTGTTGCTGCGTCGTTACCGACGCCGATCGATTGCTGGTGAACGGCCGGTCGGCGGGGCGATGCATCTCCACTCGATCAGCGATTGGAGCAACTGATGCGGTGGTCGCATCCTGACTCAGTTGCCACCCAGCCGCGCCGGCGAGCGTCGCAACGAACAACCCGACCGCGATCAGTGCGACCTTGAGGTGATCGATCCCAAATCCGTTGCGCTTGGTGGTTGTTGCCTGCATCGTGTGTCTCCTTCAATGTCTCTCACCGGGTGGCTGCAGACTGTCCGTCAACCACACCCAGAGCATGCGTTTGGGAGACGATCGCGACATCGAGGAATCTACGGAGACGATGCGAATACGTAGGGCTACGTAGGATCGAGGATGTGGTGGCGCGCGGCATAGGTGGCAGCGGCCGTGCGCGAGTCGACGCCGAACTTGTTGAGGATGCTGCGCACATGGGTGGTGACGGTGCGATAGCTGATGAAGAGCGCGTCGGCGATCTCGCGGTCCGACTGCCCCTCGACGAGCAAACGCAGGACGTCCAGTTCGCGTGGGGAAAGGAGACTCGAACTGACGGCCGGCACTGCGTCGAACGGCAGCGGCGACGTAGATTCGCTCACCGCAGCGAGGATCGCGTGCGTCTCGGCGATCGCGTCGTCGAGCGAGAGCGACTGACCTGCTGCGAAGGCGCGCTCATACACCGCCGGCGTCAGCGCGGTTCGGGTCACCTCCAGCGCACGATCATGCTGGTAACCGAAGCTGAACAGGGCCCAACCAAGTCGATCTGAGATCGTCTCCACCGCGCCAAGGAGGCGCGCCGCCAGCAGTGCCTGCCCGGCTGCTGCGGCAACGCCGGCGAACCCGGACAGTGCGTCGGCCATCCACATTGGGTGGTTGAGCTGCCTCGCGGCAGCCAGGCTCTCGGTGTACAGATGAGCGGCGCGCTCGACGTTCCCACGCTCGATCTCCACTTGCCCGACGGCACAGGGGGCCAGCCAATTCAGGTAGTGTCCAGCGGGGCACAGTGCCAGTGCCTCCTCCGCGAGCGTGGCGGCACGCTCGAGGTCACCTTGTCGATAGGCAGCGTATCCCAAGTTCGCGAGCGTGAACGTGACGAGGGCAACGCTCTGGCCTCGAGAGCCCGCCAGCACCTCCTCGTAGAGTTGCGTTGCCCGTGCATCATCACCCTGGGACTCAGCAGTGATGGCAAGCCCGGTGAGCGCTTCCAGGACACCGAGTTCATCATGTAGCTCGCTCCACAGTGCCCGGCTCATCTCGTTGTGCACCATCGCCCCAGAGTAGTCGCCTCGATGCACCGCGAGCCGGCCCACGGCGAAGTACGCGCTGGCCCGCAGATGGACGGGGGTCTGTTCGCCACTGGCGAGCGCCCGCTCCATCCAGTCAATTCCTTCGCCCAGGTGACCCAGCTGAAACCAAAACATTCCCAGGGCGGACGCCAAGCGCAACGCCGGCTCACTCGCGTGCGTGTCAAGCAGCCAGGTGAGCGCTGCCCGCAGGTTATCCTGCTCTGGCTCCAACGTCCCGGCCCACGCTGTGATCGCATCCATGCCGATGTCGGGTCGCGATGCCCAATTGTGGAGGTGTCGCTCCCCAGACGCCTCAATCTCGCCAAGAAAGGGATGCCCCTCTTCGGCGAGTGTCAGGTACAACGCCGCATGGCGCGCCTGGATGACGGCAACTTCCCCACTGCGTTCAAGCTGCTCAGCAGCGTACTCGCGGATGGTTTCCAGCATCCCAAAGCGCGTCGATCCATCCGGCTGCTCCATCTGCTCAACGAGGCTGTGATCGACCAGCACACTGAGTGCAGCAAGGATATCGAGCTCGTTGCCACAGACTGCGTCAGCCGCGTCCAGCGTCCAACCACCAGCGAAGACGGCCAGCCGGCGCAACGAGTGCTGCACATCCGCGCCGAGCAAATCAATGCTCCAGGCGATTGTGTCGCGCAGCGTTTGCTGCCGCGTCGGCGCGTCGCGTGGTCCGCCCACTAGCAGACGGAGTCGCTGCTCCAACTGTGCCAGCAGCGCGTTGGGCGACAGCACGCGGACGCGCGCGGCAGCTAGCTCGATCGCGAGTGGTAATCCGTCGAGCCGGCGGCAAATGGCAGCGACCGTTGCCGCGTTGGCTTCGGTTAATCCGAAACCTGACCTGGCCGCGCGCGCCCGCTCGACGAACAGCCGGATGGACGGAACGTCAGTGAGCCGCTCGAGCGTCGGCAACTGCGCGGCGTCAGCGAGCGCTAACGGCTCGACTGTCACGCTATGCTCACCGGAGAGGCGCAACACGGCGCGGCTGGTAACCAGGATCGTCAATCGCGGACAGGTGGCCAGCAGATCGCCGACCAGTGACGCGGCGTCGAGCACCTGCTCGAAGTTGTCCAGCACCAGCAGCACGCGCTGCTGCCCGATGGCGCTCGCGATGCTGTCGACAATCGACCCGTGGCCGGCTTCACCCGCATCGAGCGCCTGGGCAATCGCAGCAGGGACGAGATCAGGATCGCGGATAGCTGCCAGGGCAACCACAGCGACGGCATCTGGGAAGGCTGCAGCCACCTGCCCGGCGACCTCGAGTGCGAGTCGCGTCTTGCCCACGCCACCCGGACCGGTCATGGTAACGAGCCCGACGTCGTCGCGTATAAGCAGCGCAGCGATCGCCGCGACCTCATGTTCCCGGCCGACTAACGGTGTGCGCGGGATCGGAAGGCTTCGGGTTGATGGCGGCTGTTCAGTAGGTGGGATCGTCGCCATGACGCCGACCTTTGCAACACGAGAGTAGTGAGACTGCCGCATGATGCAGGCAGTGATCTACAACGTCAACGTCAATCGCGTCAATCACGTCGACCACGATGACAGGATGCCGCATGTCTCAGAACGCACCGGCGTATGCAGCGATTGAGACGGTATGGGCACGCGATTGTCCATTGGTGCGCCAAAATTACCTCCACGTTTCACTTGGCGCTGCACTGTCGCAAATACTGACGTTTCTGAGACTGACCCCGATGGCGCCGCCTGTTGACTCTCCCGACTCCGCCGGCACCTCACACGGCTGCCAGCCCACCAGCGCGCAACGAGCGTACCGCTCCCGCCCGGTCTCGACGTACTCCACC
>JBGSWU010000006.1:0-9825 GCA_041751795.1 Thermomicrobiales bacterium | reverse complement strand
AGGAACCAACCCGACGGCAACGACGGGCACGGGCGGCACGGCACCGACTGCAGCTGGCAGTGCGCCAACGGCGGCTGGAGCCGCACCGACTTCGGCTGGAGCCGCACCGACAACTGGCGGGTCAGGCGCAGCTCCGACTGGCACGCTGCGTGTTGCGTTCCAACAGTCCGAGAACCAGGGCATGGATCCGCACATGCACAACCAGCGGACCGGCATCATTTTCTTCTATCACACCCACGACAACCTCGGCGTTCGTAATATGGAAACCCTCCAGATTGAGCCATGGCTCGCTGAGAGTTGGGAGATCACCGATCCGACAACGTGGCGGATGACGCTGCGTGAGGGCGTCCAGTTCCACAATGGTGACCCGTTCACGGCTGAAACAGTCAAATGGAACTGGGAACGCATTATTAATCCTGAGCAGGCAAGTCAGCAGATGGGTAACCACGCCCAGATCGCTGGTGTTGACGTCATCGATGAATACACGGTCGATGTCAAGACGAAGGTGCCATACCCGATCTTCACCGAGCGTCTGCAGAACTTCCAGATGATTCCGGAAAAACTCGCTGTCGAGATGGGCGATGAATGGCTCGCCGAGAACCCGGTAGGCACTGGACCGTATAAGCTGCTCGAATGGAAGAAGGGCCAGGAGTACGTTCTCGAAGCGAACGATAACTACTGGAATCCGGACGTCCAGCCTGGTTACAAGACACTGATTCTTCGAACGATTCCTGAGCTTTCAACGCAATTAGCCGAACTGCTGGCTGGCAACCTCGACATCATTCGTGTCGTGCCATTCGACCAGATGAAGGTTGTCACCGATTCTGGTATCGCGGTGCCGAAGGTTCAGCCAATCCTGCGCGTGCAGTTCGTTCGTCTCGACGCGAAGGGCCGAGGCACGCCGGACAATCCGTTCACAGACGTCCGGGTTCGTAATGCTGCCAACCACGCAGTCGACATCGAGACATACATCGAGACACTTCAGGCGGGCGGTGACCGCACACCGGCGCTCGTCAACCCGAAGCACTTCGGTTTCGATCCATCGATTGAGCCGCACGAGTACGATCCGGACCTCGCCAAGTCGTTGATGGAAGAGGCCGGTTTCGCTGATGGCTTCGAAGTCAAGTGGAAGACTGGCCCGTCTCTGATGCCGAACGCCACCCAGGTCGAGCAGGCGATGCAGCGCGACCTGGCCGCCGTTGGAATCAATGCCGAGTTCGAGGTTATCGCTGACGGCTCCGTCAGTAGCCAGATGACCAACGAGGGCAAAGACCCGCCAATGGGCAGCTCTTCCTGGGGTTCCTACTCGGTTTTCGATGCCGACGGTATCTACTGGGACATGCTGCATTCGACATCGATCTTCTCGTACTACGGTAACACCGACTTTGACGCGCTGATCGACGAAGCCCGGGGCGTGATCGAACCGGAAGTACGCATGGATCTGTATGCGCAGGCACAGAAGATCATCCGCGAAGAAGCTCCAATGATCTTCATGTGGGGATTGCACACGGTCTGGGGAGTCAACAACGACGTCGACTGGTCCCCGGCTCCTGATGAGATCGACCGCTACTTCTGGGCCAAGCCGAAGGCATAGGTTCACGCGACGCGGGCAATGGCGTCTGCCACTTGGTAGATATCCTTGCCCGCGTCGGTTAGCGTGAGTTGGCGGCTCAGAGGATACATGGGGGGCGAGCCGGTGGTTGCCTATATCGTGAACCGTCTATTGCAGATGGTGGTCGTTATCTTCGGTATATCGGTGATTGTTTTCGTTATCACCAATATGCTCGGCGATCCGGTCGGCGTGTTATTGCCACCGGAAACGCCTTTCGAACAACGTGAGATTTTCCGAGAGCAAATGGGCTTTAACCGGCCACTGATTGTCCAGTATGGTGACTTTCTGGCTGACGCCGTGCGGGGAGATTTTGGTGATTCTTTCCGGTCTGGACGGCCAGCCTCCACGCTCGTTCTTGAACGAATGCCGGCAACGCTGACGCTGACATTCACGGCAATTCTCCTTGCAACGCTGATCTCGATTCCGATGGGGATCATCTCTGCCTATCGCCGTCACTCGATCTGGGAGAACTTTGCGACGCTGTTTGTCGTCACCGGCCAGGCAATGCCGATTTTCTGGCTAGGCCTGCTGCTGATTATCGTTTTCGGAGTGAACCTGAAGTGGCTGCCGGTCTCCGGTTATGGTGACGGTGGGATCGACAGGATCAAGCACCTGATCATGCCGGCGTTCGTGCTGGGATTCTTCATTGCGCCGGTTACCGAACGCCTCGTGCGCTCGGGCATGTTGGAGGCCCTATCACAGGACTATGTTCGCACTGCGCGAGCGAAGGGGCTGGCGGAACGTGTCGTTCTGTTTCGACACGCGTTTCGGAACACGATGATCCCGGTGATCACCGTCCTTGGCTTGCAATTCGGACAGCTCCTTGGTGGGGCGGTCATCACCGAGGCTGTCTTCGCGTGGCCTGGCGTTGGCCAATTGGCGATTGAGTCGATTCGTGGCGCGGACTTTCCCGTCACCCAGGCTGCGGTCGTACTACTTGCGGTTATTATCTCCGTGGTGAACCTGGGCGTCGATCTTATTGTCGGAATGCTGGACCCGCGCATTCGACGATGATCAGAGTCGGCGCACCCGGCCGATAACGGGCCGGTGACTACAAGGAGGATGAATGGCGACTGTCAACACGGGGAGTCAGGAATCGATCGCAAAGACGTTTGCGCCAGACCGGGTTCGCCGTCGTTCGATGCGGTCCCTGATGACCGCCGCGTGGAAACTTCGGATGTCGGTTGCTGGCGGGATCGTGCTACTGATTCTGTCGCTGATGGCGATTTTCGCTCCGTTACTGACCCCGTACACGACTGAAGAAGGGTCGATTCGCGAACGACTAAATCCACCGGTCTGGCAGGACGGCGGAACGTGGTCTCATCCCCTCGGTACTGACGGCATCGGGCGAGACTATGCTACGCGCCTCCTCTACGGTGGACGGATTGCGCTATCCGTCGGCCTGCTGGCGACGCTGATTTCAGCGGCAATCGGTATCACGCTCGGGATGTTGGCTGGGTACTTCGGCGGCTGGCTTGATGCCGTCATCTCGTCGCTGGTGAACATCATGATTACGTTCCCGTTCATCCTGCTGGCGCTGGCAGTGATGGCGGTGCTTGGAACCAGCTTTACCAACGTCGTCATTGTTCTCGGAATTGGCGCTTGGCCGATCTATACACGGGTCATTAAGTTCGAGGTTGAGCGCATCAAGGAACTCGAGTACATGGCGGCGTCTCGCGTTATTGGCGTCAGTATCTGGCGCACGATGTGGCGACACATCGCGCCGAATCTCCTCAACACGATAATCGTCATCGGCACCGTTCAGGTTGCGCGATTGATCATTTCCGAAGCGTTCCTGAGTTATCTCGGCCTCGGTGTTCCGCCACCCACGCCAAGCTGGGGCTTCATGCTGAACGAATCGATCCCGTTCTCGTTCAGTTGGAGCGATATCTGGCTACCGACACTGCCGGGCCTCGCGATCTTCATCACGACGCTATCGATCAATTTCGTTGGTGACGGTTTGCGAGATCTGATGGATCCGCGCCAACGAGCGTCGCTGTAACCGGCGTTTGGTTGATGGTTAATCTGAACGTCCTTCTCTTTGGAGAAGGACGTTCACGCGTATATGCGGTATGGTGTCGCAGGAGTATCCTCGAAAGATAGGCGCTTCGACGTGTGGCCATACACGTTGCCGCAGAATGGGGTTCGCCATTGTCCGGCCTGGTTTAGCCACCGGCGCCGGGAGGAGCGTGAGCATGAGTCTTGTCATCTCGGTCGATTCGATTCTCTTCGACGCGACGCGGTACTCGTATGAAATGACGTGTCGATGGAGATAGCAGATATTCAAACCACGGCGTTCGCGGAAACCTATGGCCAGGTGCTGAGTGAATATCTCAAGACCCGCAGCGAGGAGGCGTTGTATCGTGCATCGCTTCTCAGCCAGACATTCGTTGAGCAGGGCGTCGGACCTGAAGAAATCATCGCATTACATTTCGAGCAATTGGATCAGGCGATCCGCGCTCTGACATACCGGGAGCAGGCCAGATCAATCGGGGACGCACACCAGTTCCTTCTTGAAGTGATGATCACCTACGGTGTCCAGTACAAGGAATACCTTGAGTTGCGGATGCGCGAGGGTGTCCAGATGGCAGAAGAGCAGGCTGAGTTCGAGCGACAGCGAGCGCTCGAACGTGAACGGCTCGACCGGGAAAAAACCGAACTCCTCGAACATGTCGCGCACGAACTCCGTACGCCGATTACGACGGCACTGGGAACGCTCGACCTTGCGAAACGATCGTTGTCCCGCGGTCAGGTGCACCGGCTCGAACCATTAATCGGGATTGCTCGTGAGGCAGTCGATCGTCTGTCTCGACTGAGCGCACAGTTGGTGCAGGTCAGTCATGGAAAATTGCCCGACCTGGACCGTTCGCCTCAGTGCGTTGAGGCACTGCTCCAACAGGCGTGTAACTGGGCGAGCGCCGCGGCGATTGCGAAGAACATTAACTTCGAATGTGGTCCGTTCACCGACCAGACGATGGTGATCGGTGACGCTGATGCGCTGCTGAGCGTGTTCGGCAATCTGCTATCAAATGCCATCCGCTACACCCCCGAACATGGGACCGTCTCACTGACGTGTCGGGTCGAGGTCGACACGATCTTCATCGAATGCCGCGACTCCGGCATCGGCATGTCCGATGAAGTTCGATCGCGGATCTTTGAGCGCTTTTATCGCGCTCCCGAGGCTCGTGACGTTGACGCGCAGGGTTTGGGAGTGGGTCTCGCACTCGTACACGCCCTTGTCCAGGCGCACGATGGCGCGATCAGTGTCAGCAGCGTGCCTGGTAATGGAAGTGTCTTCGGAATCACGCTACCGGTCTTGGCTGTTGATGTTGGAGCGACCGCTGCCGGACCATCGGACGACACGAGCAGGGGCAAGGAGGAGGAACGATGAGCGATACCGCGGCCAGGGCGCCGGAGTCCTTGATCGAGCAGCAGCGACGAACGATCTCTGAACTGCAAACGCCAGTCATACAAGTTTGGAAGGGTATCCTGGCGATGCCGATCGTCGGAAGTCTCGACACCGCCCGCGCCCAGGACATGAACGAGGCGTTGCTGGACAAGATTGTCCAAACCGATTCAGACATCGTCATTCTGGACATCACTGGCGTTCCAATGGTTGATACCGCCGTTTCGAAGCACCTGCTGGAAACCGTGTCCGCGGCACGGCTACTCGGCGCAGAGGTTCTGATTGTTGGGCTCTCGACACGAACAGCGCTGACGTTGGTTCAGCTTGGGCTCGACCTGTCCCACGTCACCACGCGTACGACGATGGCTCGGGGGCTGGAACTCGCCTTTGAGCGCCTGGGTCTCGAAGTCGTGTCGAAGCAGCGCGTCGCCAGCCCGAATGGGGCTGGTTAGACGTGAATCGTGTTCCGATCATCAAGATCGACGACAAACTCATTGCAACCGTTCTTGGCGATCTGTCTGACCATGATGCGCTCCAGCTTCAAGACGACCTCGGTTCGATGATCGAGCAGACAGGTGCGGTTGGTGTTCTGCTCGATCTGACAATCGTCGATATCGTCGACTCGTTTCTTGGCCGACTCATAAATGATGTCGTTGTTACATCGAGACTGCTTGGCGCGGAGACGGTGATCGTAGGTATTCAACCGGCAGTGGCGATGACGCTCGTTGAACTGGGCCTCGAGTTCACCGGGATCAGCACTGCGCTCACGATGGACAAGGGCAGGCGAAAGGTTAACGAACTGATAGCCGCATCCCGAACAGGTCCAAAACGTGGTAGATGAGGAACGTGTTACGGTCGACGGGGAACAAAGCATCGTTACCGCCCGACAACTTGCTCGCGAATACGCACGGGCGATTGGGTTCGGCATGCTCGACCAGACACGCATCGCGACGGCAGTCTCCGAACTCACGCGAAATGTCGTCCGGTACGCCACCGATGGGCGTGGGCAGGTTGTCATTCGCGAAACTTCGGCGAGGGACGGCCACTCGGGAATCGAGATCATCGTCAGTGACGACGGCCCAGGTATCGCAGACATTCATCTAGCCATGCGTGAGGGATATACCTCCGGCCCTGGTCTCGGGATGGGCCTGCCGGGTGCACGCCGCCTGGTCGACGAAATGGCAATTGAAACTGGCGCAGGCCGTGGCACTGTGATCACCATTCAGAAATGGCGTCGATGAAATGATGCCAGCCCAAATGATCCAGATTCACTCCCAGCCAGACGTCGAACTCGCTCGTCGCGAGGCTCGCTCGTTCGCGCTCGCAACGGGCCCCGATCGTGAACGAGCGGAGATGGTCGTCCTGGCCGTTTCCGAGTTGAGTATGAACCTCCTGCGGTATGCGCAGGATGGAAGCGTCGTATTCTCCGACATGAGTGGTGCTCATCGGCAGGGAATTCAGGTCGAGAGTCACGATACAGGCCCGGGCATTCCCGATCTGAATCTGGCGATGCAGGACAATTACAGCACCAGCGGCGGGTTAGGGAGTGGACTACCAGCTGTGCGTCGAATGATGGACGAGTTCGATATTCGTTCGGGGCCAGAAGGGACAATGGTGACGGCACGCAAGTGGATGACCCGAAGTGGTCGTTAACGATTGCGGTTTCCGAACGTCCGTATCCGGGATTCCCTGTCAACGGTGATGGATGGGCCGCCCACTGGTCAGGCGACGCGTGTCGAATCGCGGTGATCGATGGTCTTGGTCATGGCCCGGACGCCGCAACTGCATCGAATCTGGCACGGGACACGCTAGCCGCTCATCCCGACCTTACCGCTGGTGATGCAATCGCACGATGCCACGATGAATTAACCGGCACTCGTGGTGCGGCTATCGCGATCGCCCGGGTATCGTTGTCCTCCCGTATCCTGACATACTCGGCGGTCGGTAATGTCGAAGCCCAATTCTGGAACGGCCAGCGGGTCCAACGCCCAATCGCCTATCGCGGGATTGTTGGGCGGGCACTGCCGCGTCCGCGCGAGCAGGAGATTCCGTTGACGAATCCCGACTGGATGCTGCTGCTGTGCAGCGACGGCATCCGGCAGCGATTCGATCTCGAATCCATTGACGAGTTCAAGCAGCGGGATGCTCAGGCACTCGCCGATCGCATCCTGCATGACTGGGGGCGGACCACTGACGATGCTATCGTCCTCGTCGCGATGCCGCGACCACCTGGCTGATTCAACCGGGTTCGATCGCGAAGGGCAACCGGCTTGGGATTGCGCGCTTCACCGTTCGCCCGTACGCTGAAGCGTTAACGGTCGATTCGACTTGGCGCGGAGGATCAAGATGGCGATGAACGAACGTGACGATCAAGCCGCGATCGAGAGCGTGCTGGCTGAGGATGAGCGGATTGAACCGCCGCCGCATCTGTTACTCCAGGCAACGCTTCAAGATCCAGATGCCGCCTACGAACGGTCGATCGCCGACCCGGAGACATTCTGGGCTGACATCGCAAGCGATTTCGAGTGGTATGCGCCATGGACAGCAGTTCACAGCCGCGAGTACCCTCAGTTTCGTTGGTTCGAAGGTGCAAAGGTCAATATCACCGCCAACGCGCTCGACCGGCATGCACGGGGGCCGAGGGCAAACAAAGTTGCCTACATTGCCCTTGGTGAGGACGGCAGCGAGCGGATCGTCACCTATCGCCAGTTGCTCCGGTTGGTCAACCGCTTCACGAATGTCCTGCGGGAGTCTGACGTCGGTCTGGGCGATCGGGTCGTCATCTATCTGCCGCTGTCGCTGGAGGGCATCATCGCGATGCTCGCCTGCGCGAGGATTGGGGCGATCCATTCCGTCGTATATGCAGGGCTCGGGTCAGGCGCGCTGCGAGACCGTGTCCTCGACGCCGATGCTCGCCTCGTCATTACCAGCGACGTTGGTTACCGCCGAGGCAAGCCAGTCCAACTCAAAGCGATCGTCGATGAGGCTCTCCGGGAGTTGGAGTCGCCCCCGCCAGTGATTGTCTGGCGCAGGGAACAGCACGGCGTTGCGCTGAATGAGCCACATGAACGGGATTTCTACGAGTTGCTGAATGGCGCTGATCCCGACGCTGACCCGGAGCCAGTCGACGCCGAACATCCACTGTATATCCTTTACACCTCAGGAACGACTGGAAAGCCGAAAGGCGTCGTCCATGTCCACGGTGGCTATATGGTCGGAACGGCCTACCACCTGCGCACGTTCTGGGACATCAAAGAGGACGATGTGTTCTGGTGCATGTCGGATATCGGCTGGGTGGTTGGCCACTCATATATCGTCTACGCTCCGCTCGTCTGCGGAGCGACGACCGTGTTCCGCGAAGGATCGATTGATTACCCGCACACCGGTATCGCCTTCGAGGTGATCGAGAAGTACGGCGTGACCGTTGCGTTCACGGCGCCAACTGCTGTGCGAATGCTGATGAAGTTCGGGGAGGACGTGCCTGCCGGTTACGATTTGCGATCCCTGCGGCTGCTGACCTGCGCTGGCGAACCGCTCAATCCAGAAGCCTGGCGTTGGGCGTATCGCAACCTGTGTGGCAACGGTGAGCACGCCTACATGATCGACAACTGGTGGCAGACGGAACTGGGCGGCCCGACAATCGCAACACTCCCGGTTGTTCCGTCGAAACCGGGCGCGGCTGGAAAGCCGCTACCAGGCGTTGTTGCCGAAGTCGTCGACAGAAGCGGAAACCCCGTGCCGGATGGCAAAGGTGGGCTCCTCGTTCTACGGACGACGTTCCCTCACATGTACCGGACCGTTCACAATGATCCCGACCGGTACGAACGTGACTGGTCGATCGTGCCAGGCGTCTATACCAGCGGCGACGTCGCGATCCGTGACAGCGACGGCTACTTCACTGTCCTCGGGCGCGCCGACGACGTCATCAATGTTTCGGGCCATCGGATTGGGACGGCAGAAATCGAAAGCGCCCTCGTTGCCCATCCATTGGTGGCTGAAGCCGCCGTCATTGGCAAGCCGGACGAGGTGCGTGGGCAGGCGATCAAAGCGTTCGTGACGTTACGTGCCGGGCAAACCGCAACTGACGCGACCAGGTCGGACCTCATCGCGCACGTTCGCCAGGTCATCGGCCCGATTGCCACGCCCTCAGAACTCGAATTCCGCGATCGGCTGCCCAAGACCCGCTCCGGCAAGATCATGCGTCGACTTCTGAAGGCCGAGGAGATGGGGATTGATCCCGGCGACATCACAACGCTCGAAGAGTGAGGTAATCGAATCAGAAATGCTGAACGTCTTCCTGTTGAACGTCGAGGTCATCGCGTTCAACAGGAAGACGTTCGTTTACCAATCGTCTGAACCGCGACGCTTGTTAGGCCGTCGGCTTGATATTCTGGTTCGAACGGAACAGGTTGGTTGGGTCGTACGTATTCTTCACTGCAACGAGCCGATCGTAGATGTCTGCTCCGTACGCAGCACGGACGCGGTCTTCGCCCTCTTCTCCCAGGTAATTGACATAAGTGCCGGTCGTGTACGGCGTGATCGCTGAGTGAACGCCTCGTGCCCATGCGATGTGCCGATCGGCCTCAGCGGGATCGGTCCAACGCGAGATGATGGCGAGGTTGAAGTCAGCATCGCGATGGACGAAGGCGGTCTCGTCCTTGCCGACGCGGCGCACGGCTCCGCCGAATTGCTCGAGTAATAATGCGGACAACGGTGAAGTGATCTGCTCAAAGTGTTCGACAATCGTATCGATCGCGGTATCGTCGAGTTGCCGAAGGAAATCCGACCTCCAATAGACGGGGATACC
>JBGSWU010000005.1:0-10095 GCA_041751795.1 Thermomicrobiales bacterium | reverse complement strand
TGGTTGTTCGCGGTTCGACTGAACTGGGTGCCGGTGATCGGTGGAACGGGGATACGCGGGCTAATCCTGCCTGCGTTCACGCTCGGGTTCGGAGCCGCCGCCATCATCGCCCGACTCGTTCGTTCCAGCATGCTCGAAGTGTTGCGTCAGGAGTACATGACAACGGCCCGGGCAAAGGGACTTCGCACCCGAGCCGTCGTCATCCGGCACGGTCTGAAGAACGCACTCATTCCTGTCGTGACGATCATCGGCCTTCAGGTCGGAAATCTGCTCGGCGGAGCCGTCGTCATCGAGACAGTCTTCGCCCGTCAGGGCATTGGCCGGTTAGCGATCGACGCGATTCTGGCGAAGGATTTCCCGGTCATCCAGGGGGTCGTCCTGTTTGCGGCGATCGTCTATGTCTCCGTGAATCTGTTCGTCGATCTGCTGTATTCGTTTATCGATCCACGCATTCGCTATGACTGACGGTGGGACGTTGTGGGAGCGACAGACTTGACGACTGCTGTGAAAGCAGCCAACCGGACCGAACTGAAGCCGCGAGGTAACGGTCTCTGGCGGGACGCCTTTCGCAGGTTGATGCGGAACCCTGGGTCGATGATCGGGCTGGTCCTGCTGGTCGCACTTGGCCTGATGGGGATCATCGCACCGGTCATCGCACCCGCCGAGCCGAACGTGATGGTTGCGAGAGACGCACTGCATGCCCCGAACGCGGAGTATCCATTCGGCACTGATCAGTTCGGGCGTGACATCCTGTCGCGTGTGATGTACGGCGCGCGGCTGTCGTTTCAGGTGGGGTTTGTCGCCGTCGGAATCGCATTCGTCTTCGGCGTCGCGCTTGGCCTCATCGCCGGATACTACGGCAAGTGGGTTGATGGGGCCATCGGCATCGTCATCGACATCATGCTGGCGTTTCCGGGGATTCTCCTGGCGCTGGCGATTGTCGCGATCCTCGGCCCCAGCCTCCTCAACCTGATGGTCGCCGTCGGGATCGCGGCGGTGCCGACCTACACCCGACTCGTGCGAGGCACGGTCCTCGCCGTTCGTGAATTGCAATATGTCGAGGCGGCCCGCGTCATCGGCGCTCCAGACCCCTCGATCATGTTCCGGCACATTCTGCCGAACGTCCTCGCTCCGGCGATTGTCCTGGCGACGTTGGGGATTGGTGGTGCGATTCTCGTCGGGGCTGCACTGTCGTTCCTCGGGCTGGGCGCCAAACCACCGACAGCAGAGTGGGGAGCGATGCTCAGCGCAGGCCGCAACTATCTGCAACAGGCGTGGTGGATCACATTCTTCCCGGGGCTGGCGATCATGCTGACGGTACTCTCGATCAATCTCCTGGGAGATGGTCTACGTGACGCACTCGACCCGCGGCTCCGCAACTGACTCATAGCCAGCGTTTCCCGGACCGTTTCATCCGTACGTGATTCATCGAAAACGGGGAGGAAGCACGATGCAGGACATCCTTGACTATATCGATCAGCATCGCGATGAATACATCAAGAAGATTCAGCGAGCATGTCAGCAACCGAGCATGTCCACCCAGAACATCGGTATCCATGAGATGGCCGAGTTGTGCCGGACGATGCTTTCCGATGTCGGTGCGGATGTGCAGATCATACCCCTCGATGGTGGAAATCCCGTTGTCCTTGGTCGGATCGACGGTCCGAGCAAGCGGATCCTGAACATCTACAACCACTATGACGTTCAACCACCGGAGCCGCTCGAACTCTGGGACTCCGATCCCTTTGCTGCGGAGGTTCGCGACGGTCGAATCTGGGCGCGCGGCGTCGCCGATAACAAGGGGCATCTGGTTGCCCGCCTCTGCGCCGTCGATGCCTGGCGCAAGACGCGTGGAGATCTGCCGCTGACGATCCGCTTCATCTACGAAGGTGAAGAAGAGATAGGCAGCCCAAACCTCGAACATTTCGTCGAACAGCATCGGGCCGAGATCACTCCGGCGGATGGCTGCATCTGGGAGGGTGGCGGCAAGGATTTCAACGGTCGTGTCCGATTGTCGTGTGGGCTGAAGGGCATCTGCTACGTCGAGTTATCGGTCGAATCAGTCAACACCGATATGCATTCCAGCCGTGCAACGATCGTTCCCAACGCAGCCTGGCGGCTGGTCTGGGCGCTGAATACCATGAAGGATCCCGACGAACGCATCCTGATCGATGGATTCCATGATGCCGTTCTCGAACCGACAGTCGAGGAGCAGAACATTCTTGAGGAGACACCGTTCGAAGAAGAGGATTTCCTGAAGACCTTCGAACTGGATCACTTTCTACTGAACCTGAGCGGACAGCAACTCAAGATCAAGGACATGTTCCAGCCGACCTGCACGATCTGTGGCATCAAAAGCGGTTACACCGAACCGGGCCTCAAGACGGTTCTGCCGAAGGCGGCTTCCGCGAAAGTCGATATGCGCCTCGTTCCAGACCAGGACCCACACGTCATCTTCGAACAATTGCGCGCGCATCTCGACAAGCACGGATTTTCCGACATCAAGACGACCTTGCTGGCTGCCGAGCATCCTGCCAAGACCGATCTCCAGGCACCGCTCGTCCAGGCTGTCGCGGCGTCGGTGCAGCGTGTCCACGGCCACGATCCAGTCATCGTGCCGATCACGCCCGGTAGTGGCCCAATGTATGTCCTCTGTCAGGCGATCGATATCCCGTCAGTGTCTGGTCCCGGTGGTGGGAACCCGGATTCGAAGATTCACGCACCCAACGAGAACATGTACGTCGATGACTACATCAACGCGATCAAGGGTATGGCAGTGCTCTTCGACGAGTTCGCTCGATCGTAGCAGCCGCCGTGCCGATTGGTTCAGGAAGGGACAGGTGGAGGGATGATCTCGGCGATAAAGAGTTCCATGCTGATCGACGGGACCGGAGCGTCGCCGCTCCACAATGCGGTCGTACTGGTCGAAGGCGACCGGATCCTCGACATCGGACGTGAGGCCGACCTCGGCATCCCCGATGACGCGGAGGTGATCGACCTCGGCGACGAAACGATCCTGCCGGGCCTCGTCGACCCGCACACACACATCACGATCAATCCTGGGAAACGCGGCTTACTCGGTCAACTTGAAGGATTGCGTGAGCCGGATGCTCAGCAGGGCGCTCGGGCGACACACAACCTACGGCTCGATCTGAAATCGGGCATCACCACCCAGCGGGTCATAGCCGAGGTGAACTTCAATGACATCGCCGTTCGCAACGCCATCGATCAGGGCTGGATACCGGGTCCGCGTCTGCTGTGCGCTACTCGCGGGATCACGTCGTCGAACGGCCACGGCGCGCCAGGCTGGTTCTTTGACGGACCAGAGGACATCCGCAAGGCCGTACGCGCGAACCTGCAAGGTGGCGCCGATTTCATCAAGATACTCGTTCTCGACCGAACGCCGGATCAGGCCAGTTACTCATATGAAGAGATCAAGATGGCGGTGGACGAGGCACATCGCGCCGGGAAACTGATCACCGCTCATGCCAGTGCGAAGCCTGACACGTCGCTCAAGCTCTGCCTGCAAGCGGGGGTCGATTCCATCGAGCACGCCATCCCACAATCCGACGAGCACATCGATTTGTATCTGGAAACCAATGCTGCTTTCGTCCGCACCTTTACGATCTCGTTCCAGACGCAGGTGGACTGGGACTGGTTCAAAGGCAAGGATATCGAAGGCCGGGTCAACGTCATGCGTGACGTCGTCAAGGAGACAACCGAACAGCCGCCGAGTGCTGGAGGGTTCGCCGACTACTACAAGCTCGGCGCGAGCATGGCCGACCGCATCCGCAATACGCAGGAAGTCGTTATCCCGATGTTCAACAAGGCCGTCGAGAAGGGTGTCCGCTGGACGGTCGGGATGGACTCGATGCATGGGTTGATCGGCTATGAGATCGGTTCGCTGGTCGAATGGGGATTGTCTCCGATGGAAGCGCTCGTCGGTGCAACGAAGAACGCTGCCGAGGTGTGCGGGATGGAGAAGGTCTGCGGCACCCTCGAAAAGGGCAAGTACGCCGACGTCATCTCGCTCAAGGGAAACCCACTTGAAGACATCTGGTCGATCGCGCGTGTCAACTTCATCATGAAGGGCGGCGAGCGGCTCGACCACGTGTCGTGGTTCTGATTTCGAAGGGAGCATCCGATGCGGATCGCCTACATCGGGCCGAAGAACCGCGAGGCGGCGCTGCAAGCATTCGTGGGTTCAGGCACGACCGTTGAGGCGCGGCCAACCGGCAAGGGACCACGCAGCATCGAGTCAATGTGGGAAGAGTACCTCTCGATCCCTGGCCTGATGGAAGCGGTCGTCGAACTGGAGCAAGAGGGGTTCGACGCTGTTGTCTCGGGCTGCTTCGGCGACCCAGGTATCGACGGTGCTCGCGAACTCGTCTCGATTCCCGTCCTCGGTACTGGCGCGACTTCGATGGTCGTTGCGGCCAACATCGGCCACCGCTTCTCGATCGTGACTGTGCTGGAAAACGTCGTTCGCCCGTTGGAGAACTTGGCGCTGCTGACCGGCGTCGGTCCGAAACTCGCGTCGGTTCGCCAAATCGGAATCCCTGTTCTCGAATTGAACAGTGATCCCGAAGCGACCTTCAGCAGGTTGATCGACGTCAGTCGCGACGTGATCGAACAGGATCGCGCCGATGTCCTTGTTCTCGGCTGCGGCACGCTTTCGTTCCGGGCCGCCGAGTTACAGGACGCCGTTGGTGTCCCGGTGATCAACCCGCTTCAGGTCACGCTCAAGATGGCTGAACTGCTCGTCTCATCTGGCCTGAGCCACAGCAAACGCTCGTATCCTGTTCCGCAGAAACTGGCGGCGGCAGTCTTGAATTAGGTCAGCCGCTCGATTGCCGTGCTGGCGATCGCCGTTGCCTGATCCAGCGCGTCGGTGACGCGGTTACGGGCGCGCGTCATCGCAACCCACCACGTTTGCCATTCCTCGCTGTCTGTCGGGAGACTGGCCAACGTTGGATATGGAACGAGCGACGGGATCATCTGCGTCTGCCAGGCGTGGCCGTAGCGGTCCTGCCCGTACGGCCCGACGACTGTCGATGCGACCGGGACCAACGTCCGCGACAGCCCGATCATTGCCTGGTTGAGCACGTTCGCCGCCTGCTCGGCGTCGTCCGCACCGGTTCGCGCAGACCAGTCGCGACTGAGGGCATCCAGCCGATCAGCCACCGTCTGGAACGCTTGCGCACGCTCGACCGCACCAGCCATGTCGATGTTGGAAACAGGCTGCTTTGTCAGTTCGGAGAGCCGGTCAACGAAACGGTTGGCCACTGGCTCGTATTCGTACGGCAGGATCGGCGCGGTCAGTAGTTCCCACATCCATTGGGCGTAGACGCGCAGGTGGAGTTCCAACCGCCCTTTGTCGACCTTGTCGATCGTGTTGTGCAGCGAGTGATGCCACCAGCCGAGACTCGCCAGCGCCGTCGCTCGAATCTCTTCGTCGGTGAACGACATTTCCCCTGCCACGCACGGCAAGCCGACGCCAAAGAACGACGAGTCGCCGTTCTTCTGCTGCCGCCGCCAGTGGACCGGCATTGTCCCAAGCACGGACTGGGTCGTCCGGACGGCCCACGACTGGATGTCGTCGGTCGAATGGAGGTGCCAGGTCGATGAACCGGTGATAGCAGGCTGGTCGATCTGCATGTACGCCACGCAATCACGGCGCAGTCGATCCCAGCGCAGGTCGGCGAAGCGGGAGGAGGAGATCATCGTGCCAGTCTCGTGGCCCATCCAGAAGCCAGTCACGATCCCGCGACGGAGTTCGTCGCCGTGGGCGGCGAAGGCGCGAGCAAGTTCAAGAATGCATGCACTACCGGCAGCGTTATCGGTCGCCTGTGGCCCGAACCACGAGTCCATGTGTCCGCCGACGAGGAGGAACTGGCGTTGTGCGTCGTACTCTCCGGTCGTCATCGTCAGCGGCTTCCAGCCGTTGTCAGCTTGTGCGTTGAGCCAGACACGAACGGTGCCAGCCTCGCAGGCATCTTTCAACCGCAAGCCCTCGACGCGGGAAATTCCGACGCACGGAAGATCGGGCATTTCGGTCGCGAGTGTTTCCGGTGTGGGATTACCCCAGGCGGATTTCATCGAACCGAACGGGACAGCTTCGTTATCCGGACCGCCCCAGTTCATCATGATCTGGGCGATCGAGCCACGCTGCCAGGCGATCAACGCCTTTTCGTGGCGCGCAGGTGAATACGACAATTCCGACAGTGTGATCTTGCCACGAACGTCCTTGCCTTCGTAGTCCGATTCGGCGCCCGACCCAACATAGACCAGATCGCCATCGATCCCGGCGGTTGAGGCCGAGTGTCCGAGCGTGTTCGCCTCGATCGTCCGCTGGTCGGGTGACAGGACGTGCACCTCAGCCGCTTCAGGGAATGAGACCAGGCCGAGGAATTCGTGCCGTTCCGACTGCACGCCGCTGCGGTCGAGTTGCTCGGCGGCATACTCGGCCATCCTGCGTGACTTGGCCGAGCCTGCCAGCCGCGTCGGAATCTCCTCGGTAATGTGGGTCAGGTGCTCCCAGGCACGTTCGACCGACAGATCAGCAAGAATGGCATCAATCGACATGGAATTCCCCTTCACGTATCCGACCGTTTCCGTTACACCGCAACGTCATCCAGCAAAGCGGCCGGATCGTATCGCCGACCGGCTTGCATGACGAACGACACATTTCCGAGCGCCTGAATGTTGGCGATTGGGTCGCCATCGACGGCGATCACGTCCGCCAGTTTGCCCGGCTCAAGCGAACCAGTTTCGTTCTCGATCCCGAGCGCCTTCGCTCCACTGAGGGTTCCGGCGACGATCGCGTCCATTTCCGGAATGTCCCAGCTCGCGAGGATCTCCATCTCATATGCGAACAACCCGTGCATGGCATCGGTGCCGAGACAGTACTTGACGCCCGCCGCCGCAGCGCGTCGGAATGCATCGGCTGCGTGGTCCCGGACGAACGTCACCCTCGCTTCGACTGCTGTGTCGTCGAATTCTGTCTGCGCCAGTCGCTCCCCATCCAGTTCACGGATATGGGTAAGACGGTCGGCAATTGGCTTGCCATGCAGCAGGTTCCAGTCGACTTGCGTCTGAAGCGCGATCGTGTAGGTCGGAACTGCCGTCGCTCCCGAAGACAGGAACAGATCGACCGACTCGCTATCAATCGGAAAGACATGATCGGTCAGGTCGAGTCCGTGCTGGAGGCAGAGCCGTAATCCGGTGTCGAGGTCCATCCGCAGGTGCGCCCCGATCTTGCAACCCACCCGGTGCGTCTCGTCGATCGCCGCTTCAATCTCCGCCTCGGTGAACCCAAGATACTCTTTGGCGTTCTTCACGTAGCGGCGGCCCGTCACGATTAACTTCGTGAACTCACAACCCATCCGGAGTTGCTCGCGGACAACGCGCCGCATTTCGTCGGGCCCATCGACGATCCAGGCCGGGACGCGCGATCCATGACCGTTCGACGACGTGATTGCTCGTCCACTGATCAGCAGTCGTGGGCCGGAAATGTAGCCGTCTCGAATGGCATCACGGAGGGTGACGTCGTTGTATGGCACCTCGCCAACCAACCGCATCGTCGTGACACCTGACGCGAGGTCGATTCGCAGATTGCGAGTTCCTCGTAGAACCTGACGCGGACTCGGCTCATTCAGGCCATCCAGTTGACCGATGATTCCGCGCAACCCGGGATTGATCGTTGCATGGCTGTGCGCGTCGATGAATCCGGGTAGCAACGTCCGGTCACCGAGATCGACACGCTCGGCGTCTCCTGGCACTTGTGTCGTTGCGGCAGGGCCAACGGCGACGATCTGCTCACCGTCCACGACGACGACCGCGTCGTCGATGGCTGGCTGGCCGGTGCCGTCGATCAGGCGTCGGGCATGGAGGGCGAGTAAACGGGGCATGGATTCCTCCTCGTTCTCATCCTGGCGGTGTCGTAGCTGCCGGTATCGTATGCGAGGTGGTACGGGTGGGCAATGCGCCGAAACGAGCGAGCGAACCCTTCGATGGGTTCGCTCGCTCGTTTTCAGTGTGTTTAATCTCAAGAAGTTGATCGATTGTTTCCGGCCCGGTGATTGGCGGCTATGGTTGCCAGAGTTCGGTGTCCGAATGGAACGCGAACCAGGCGAACCAGAATCCCTTGACCGGGACGATCTCCTGGAGTTGTGACCCGGCAAGGTCGCCGTCAGTCGCAACACCACCGAAGCTCCAGGAACTGCCCGTTTCGTCGTCGATCAGGCCAGTGCCATCGACAGCGAGGCGGAACGTCAGCGTCTGGGCATCGACAACACGTTCGAAGACGCGCACGGAGTTTCCAGCGGTGGCGTCGGCCACGATGAGCAGCGGTGTCTCACCCAGCTCGTCATTGACGAGACCTGCTTCGGCAACCTGCTCGTCAGGCCATGCGCCGAAGGTCTGGTTGTCCAGTTCGACTCCGGTCACACGCGTCTTCGGGTGGAGCCGGTCGTCTCGGTCGCCGACCGGGAACCAGATTTCTTCGTTCGTATCGTAGCCTCGATAAGGGATCGCGTCGTAGTCGCGATTGCTGCCAGTCTCGCGAGTCAGTACCTCGGAGTCAGGGTAGGTCGCCTGCCACTCGTCCCAGGTCATGATCTCGCTCGGATAATAGTCCAGCCGCTCCCCCGCCAGTTCGCCGACCACGGCAGTGCCGGTGATCTGCGACCAGAGTGTGTCGGTCAGCCGGTCATACATCAGCAGGTCGGACTTGTAGAGCTTTCCGGATACGCCGAATTCGACCGGCTGGTCTTCGACAATTGGGACGAAGACGATGCCTGTTCCGCAGAGCGGGCAGTAGGTGACGAGCAGATTCTGGCCGTCGAAGACATCGTTGGCGATCTCATGCCAGACGAGAACCTGAAACGGGTACCCGCGCCGCTTGCCGTTCACTTCGACACCGATGACAAGTCCATCACCGCGATAGTTCAGGTTTTCCCAGCCATCCGGACCGACAAACTGCGGCGCATCGATCGATGGGATCCCGTCTTTCGGTGGGCCGCCAGAGCGAACTTCATTCAACGGAATCAAGTATCTCGTGCCGTCATCCGCGATCTGGACGACGGGGAAGTGGCCGTCCGGGCCGATCTCCGGCGTACCGGTCGGCGTTGGTGATGCAGACGGTGGTGATGGCGTGTCTGTCGCCAACTGGCTGGCAGTCGTTGGCGAGCCGGGTTGGGGTTGGGAAGCAGATGAACTCGTGTCCTGACCTCCGCATGCTGCCGCGACGAAGCCCACCACGAGGAGAAGTGCGATGCCGTCGCGTAGTCGTCGAACATTCATAGTTGTGCCGATCCTGATGTTGATGAATCCAAATAGCTGTTGGTCAGAACTGGATCATCGGTTTGCATCGCCGTTGGCCAGACGATTGTCAGTACTCTCCGGGTCGTTGGCGCGACGTGCTTCGATCCTGCGTCGAGTTCCTGTCGCAATGGTTCGAGGTCGGCCGGCCGGTCGATATCGTGCCAGGGCAGGAGCACGGTTGTGTGTCGCCCTGTTCGTCTCGATTGCGCGAGCGTATCGTCGAGGACACGACTCCCGCTCCAAATAATGCCCGTGAACAGGTCGGGTTGGACTGACCGAAGTCCGATCAGATAGTAGCCACCATCGATCGATGGGCCGAGGACGACGTCACTTGAGTGATTCTCCAGCCGGTCGAACGCGGTCTCGAGAATCTCCTCGGGCAGCGTCGGCAGGTCAGAACCAATCAACACGACATGGAGCGCATCACGATCGAAGCAATACTGAAAGGCCCAGTTCATACTGTCACCCAGATCGGTGCCGAAATCTTCGACGCGCGTCACGCCGAGCGGGACGATTGGGTCCAGCAACGATAGGTCGTTGGTTGGCGGATGGACGAGGATGACCTGGGCATCGCGAACGGCGAGCGCAGTCAGCAGCGTGTCGCGCAGAAACGCGCCATACAACTGTGCAGCCTGTTCTGGATCGAGTGGAGGAATTAGTCGCGTCTTGACCGCTCCCGGCTCGGGTGCCTTCCCCATGACGACGATGACGCGGTTCATCATTCGATCGACCCGCGTTGAAGCAGAGCCGTCACCTTGTCGAGCATGTCAT
>JBGSWU010000004.1:0-15802 GCA_041751795.1 Thermomicrobiales bacterium | reverse complement strand
CGGTTGAAGTGCTCGCAGGCGAGCAGGTTGCCATCGTGGTCGAGGGTGAGACCATTCGCGAATCCGCTGTCAGCGCGATAGACCTCGGCCTCGCTCCAGCCCGGACGCCAGCGGTGGATACGGCTCTGCGGGATGTCTGTGAAGAGTAGGCAGTCGTCCGACGGTATCCAGACCGGCCCTTCGGTGAAGTCGAAGCCGGTGCAGATGCGCTCCGCCTCATTCGATCGAATCAGTTCCGACAGTCCGTTGTCATCGACGATCTGTAACATGTGCACCTCCGGAATTGACATGAACAGCAGCGCCTGGATTGTCGCACGCATCCATTCGCTACTGTGTTAACTGTCACCAAACGCTCTTCTGGAGGATGAATTGGTGTGACGGGTTGAAACGACTTCCGCTCGCGTTGTTGACGCGTGGAATTGACGCTTGGTAGTTACATCACACAGCCGCAACCGGATTCAGCCCATGCACGTAGCGGCGAACGATGATCAGGCCAACCATCAATGGGATGATGCTGACCAGCGCGACGATCAGTGGCAGCGTTGGATCGGCCTCGTAGAGCGCACCGGCGATGAATGGCGCGATTCCGAATCCGAACCCGCCGAGGACTTCGGCAAGCGCGAACGAGCGCGAGCGGAGGCGCTCCGGTGAGACTTCGCCGAGGATGGCGTAGATCAACCCCCAGGACACGAAATATCCGCCTCGGAACAGGAATGCCAGCGCGAACACCCAGCTGTTGCTTCCGGCGAGCAGGAGCAGAAACGCCAGCGGCGCCGTCGCTGTCGTCAGGATCAGCGCGTTCAACGGCAGCGCAAACCGCTTGACCTTGGCAATGATAATCCCGAGGATGACGCTTCCGAGAGCGAAGACCGATCCGTACTGGCCGATCGTACCGATCCCGATCCCATGCTCGTCCTCGAGGTAGTTCGGAACGAGCGTGTACCCAGTCGTCAGGACCAGCAGCATCGCCAGGAACAGCCCGCAGATGACGACGACTGGCCGGTAGCGCAGGACGGCCCGGTACCCGGCGCTGGCGACCTGTTCTCCGCTCGAAGGCTCGACCGGACGGAGGCGCGAAAACAGCAGCACCGATACACCCTGTGCGATCGCGGCAGCGAAGAAGATCGAGCGCAACGAAATCGTGTCAGCCATGACACCGCCGATACTCGGTGACAGGAGGAGCGCGATACTCGGCCCGACGGTGTAGATCAGCGTGAATGCGCGGGTACGCCCCCGGCTGTCGGTTGAGTCGGCGATCACTTTCGAGACAGACGGCCAGACGATATTGCCCGCCGACATGACGAGAATCGCTGGAAACAGCGCCCACCATGTCGGCGCAAGCCCGTAGAGCAGGATCCCGAGGACCGAAAACGACCTGCCCGTCACGATCAACCGTCGCAACGGAATCCGGTCGGCAGCCCAGCCTCCGGGCGCGAGGAAAAAGAGTCGCGTCAACCCGCCGATGCCGATGACGATTCCGACAACGCCGGGGCTTGCGCCGAGCGATTCAATGTAGATCGGGGTCAGCGTCTGGTAAAAGCCGAATGACACTTCATTGAAGAGCATCGCCCAGAAGATGATGAGGTTGTTGTGCCCAAGCCCGAGGTCGGTGCCGATGCCGGGGATCATCCCCAGCAACCGCCCTCGCCGCTTCGGCACACTGGCACCCGGTGATGTCAGGTCGTCTCCCCCGACGACCTCAACCCCTTGCGATTGCACGCGTCACCCTTCCCCAAGCCACGCTCGCGTTTCCATTGCGTTGCAGGCATCGTAGTATACGTGGCGGGGATGGGGATTCGGGAACCGGGAATCGGGAACCGCGGCGAAAATAGTCCCGATTCCCGAATCCCGGTTCCCGGACGCCGCACGTAGGGGAGGACGAACGATGCCAGACCGACTCATTGACCTGTCGAGCGACACCGCCACGAAGCCATCGCGGGAAATGCGGGCCTTCATGGCAGACGCGGAGGTCGGCGACGAGCAACGGCGGGAAGACCCGACCGTCAACCTGTTGCAGGACATGGTGGCGGAGTTGTTCGAGATGGAAGCCGCGCTCTTCCTGCCGTCCGGAACGATGTGTAACGCGATCGCGATCAAGGTCCACACGCGGATGGGCGACGAGATGATTCTGCATCGCGATGCCCACCCATACACGAGCGAGGGCGGTGGCCCGGCGGCGCTGGCCGGAGTGTCGTCCCGATTGCTGGATGGCCCACGCGGGACGTTCACCGCCGAGCAGGTGCGCAATGCGATCAGCCCGGACAATCCGCACTCGGCCCGCTCACGCCTCGTCTCGATCGAAAATACGACCAACGCTGGAACCGGCAAAGTCTGGCCGCTGGAAACGATCCGCGAGATCGCGGCTGTTGCTCACGAGCATGGGCTGAAGACCCACATGGACGGCGCGCGGCTGATGAACGCCGTTGTCGCCAGCGGCATCCCGGCCAGTGATTTCGTTGCCGAGATGGACACCGCCTGGATCGACCTCTCGAAGGGTCTTGGCTGCCCGGTCGGCGGCGTTCTGGCGGGGACACGCGAGGACATGGAACTCGCCCGGCGCTACAAGCACCTGTATGGAGGCGCGATGCGTCAGGCCGGAATCATCGCCGCCGCTGGTGTCTACGCCCTGCGCCACAACGTCGAGCGGATGGCCGAGGACCATGCCAACGCGAAAATCCTCGCAACCGGGCTGGCCGAGATCCCCGGGATCCAGATCACGCCGGAGGATGTCGAAACCAACATCGTCCATTTCGACGTGTCCGAAACCGGACGAACCGGTGCTGAGATCAACGACGCCATCACCAGCCGCGGCGCACGAATGGGCGGTGGAAGCGGCCCACGGATGCGCGCCGTCACCCACATCGACATCTCACGCGCCGATATCGAGCGAACAGTCGAGATCATGCGCGATGCGGTCGTGAACGCCTGACCTTCCTTGCCCCCCGGAGACGGGGGCCCAGCTACACGGAAGCAGCCTTGCCCAACGAACCTGACATCCCCTCTCCGGCCAGGAGAGGGGGGCGGGTGGCGATGTTTCGCTTCACTCGCGCAGCTACGTCACTCACCTGGGTCAGAACGTCATCAGGCGTTCCAGCCAGATCGAGCGTGACGATCTCCAGCCGCTTGCCGATGCTGACGATCTCATGCACGACTGGATCATCTTCGTCAGCAGCATAGATCAGTAACCCTCCGGGCAGGTCGGCGGCGATCGTGTAGGCGAGCAACTGGTAAAGGTCGGGGTGCAGGATACCAGCGACGTTGACTCGCTTGTACTTTATGTCACCTATGAATCGGCAGCGTGATCCAGCCCACCAGGAGATATCTGGTTTCAGTCGAATCCGGCTGGCTGTGTCGAGCCGCAGCGAGTGACTGCGGTTCCCCTGTGGGAAAGCGCGTTCAGACAGTCGCAGTTCTTCACGAAGCGCAGTCACGACAAAGCCCTCGAAGACCGTGTTCATGTCGATCAGGAACGCGCTCGACCGGACGCCGCCGTGGGCGAGGTCGAAGGATGTGGATTGCAGGATCAGCCGTGCAAGCTCGACGGCGGGACGGTACCGGCTGTTCAGGCGGGTCCAGGTGATCTCCGGCAACCTGCGTGGATCGTACTCGACCAGCCGGACCGCGCCGAGGGTTTCGTCGAAGGCGCGGAGTGAACGCCGTGTCGTGACCGAGCGCAGACGTAGCCGACCGAGCCGTGCGATTGCGGCTTTGAGCAGCCGGTTCTCCTCGATATCCTCAGTGAAGTCGTCGTAGCGGACCTCGATCGGCGGGATTCGACCGTGGCGTTTGCGAATCTGATCGTCGAATCGCAGTCGACCGCGAACGGTTGGCAGCGCCTCTTCCTCGACCCGATAGCCCTGGAGGACGCCGCGAGCCAATGCTCGGCGGACCTGCGCCACGAACCCCGGCACGATCGCTTCGAGCAACGACTCCCGCTCGGCATAATCGAATGGAACATCGCACCAGCGGCTGCGCTCCATCGCATACGACAGGAGAAAGAGCAGACGGTTGATCGGTAGCTTGGGTCGAATCTCGACACTCAACGTACCGAGGTTGAGTGCGCCAACCTCCGAGCCGGGTGTCAGTGTGTACCGTCCGCTTCCATCAAATGCAGGTGCAACACCAATTGATCTGGCCAGTCGTTGCAGGTCAGCCAGTTCCAGGGCCGTCAGTTCGACTGGTGGGCTGGTCTGGTATTCACTCAGGCTCAGTCGACGCATCATCGTCCTCGATCACTCCGGTTCGACCTGCCAGGACATCGAGCGAGAACTCGCCCAGCCGTTCTTCCTCTCCGAACAGATGCTCGGCGATGTACGGCAGGATCGAGAACTCCCAGATGCGTTGAACCCACTCGTCATCGAGGTTTCTGCGCATGAAGTGGCTTGGTCCGATCGCTGCGTGCCGGTCGCCAAGCAACGCGTTCGCGGCATCAACACGATCAGCAACCCACTCCATCCCCGGCTTGTGGCGCGCCAGCCATCGACGCAGCAATCCCGCGACAGGTGGCTGGTCGGGGAAGAATGGCACGAAGTGAAAGCGTCGTCGCAAAGCCGCGTCGATCAGTGCGATCGAACGGTCGGCAGTGTTCATCGTCCCAATGATCCAAAGGTTCTTCGGCAGTCGGAACGGTGTTTCCGAGTATTGCAAGTCAATCGCTTCATCGCGGTACTCCAGCAGAAAGTACAGCTCACCGAAGACCTTGGCGACATTACCGCGGTTGATCTCGTCGATGACGAGGACGTGGATGTTATCCGGCTCACTTGCCGCAGCCTTGGCGATCCGTTTCAGCGGGCCGGATCGTAGTGCGAACGCACCATTGGCTGTCGGCCTGAATCCCTCGACGAAGTCCTCGTACGCATACGATGGGTGAAACTGGACGAGCCGATGCGATCCTGCTTCATCGGCCATCTCTGGATCACCGGCGAACAGAATCGCAAGTTCACGCGCTACATAGGTCTTGCCCGTGCCAGGTGGACCGTAGAAGATCACCTGCCGTTTGTCTTCGAGTAGGCGTTGAACATTGCGCAGGTAGGCGGGGTCGAGCAGGAGTTGATCTGCCAGGTCTTCCAGACTGTGCGCTGTTGGGGGTTGGAGAATCGAGGATGATAACGGTTCAGATGCAGGTACGGTAGAGGCTTCGTTTGAGGACGACATGCCTCGAAACGCGCGGAATGCGGCTTTATCCTCGTCTCCAAAGAACCAGCCATCGCCGTTCATGAACCACACGATACCTTGTCCATCGAGACGATCCCGGATGGTGACTCCTCGCTTGCTGGCTTCTTGAATCACGCGATCGAGAAACTCGATTGCATGACGATAAATGTGCTGGCTGCTGTCGGGCGGTGGTGGATAGCCAACCAGTCTGTAAGCGTTCTCGAAAGGAGTGCTTCGGTAGTACGGATACTTCAATGGGTCAATACCGGATAGCAGCAGCGATGTAAGTGACAGTCGTGCGCTGTAGCCTCGGATGGCATCCCAAGGGATCTGTGACAGAAGCGCGTCGGTCCGCTCCTCGACCGGGATTGCGTCGGCCTCTTGCCAGAGAACAGCCAATGCCTGATTACCCGACTGCGGGTCTGATGTGTACCAGTTCCAGAAAGCGCTCGAAACCCTCCAATTAACCGGGTTGGATTGCGCACTGAATGCGCGCTTCAGATGTGCCTGCCACTCGACTGAGTCGGTTAAGAACGCTGACCGAGCCGTTGCGACGTGCTCCGCAATCGCCAGCTTATAGTCGCGCTCGATCTCATCCCATTGGGGATGCGCCAGCATCTTGCTGGCAAAGTGTATGAATTGATCCCACGGATCCAACGATTCTGATCGAATCCTACTTTCCAACGGCTCTCCAAGGCGACGCAGAACTAAATCTTTGATCACGTTCAAGTCATCTTCACTGTTGGCTTCGAACGAGATGGCATTCGCCTTATTCTCAGCGATTGAACCAGGTTTAGACAGATATTGTTTCAGAGTATTGATCTCGTCTTGAGTTGGGTCTGAAAGAATGAGTTTCGGTCGAGGCTTTGAACTGGGTGGCCATCGGAGAACTCGCTGGCCATTCACTTGGATTGTGAAATATTGGTCTTCTTGACGAGGAGCGATAGTCAATCCAGGATGCCCAACGTTGGCCAGCCAATCAATGAGACTCTTAGTGGTGTCTTGATAGGACATTTAAGCCTCCTAACGGTGAGGTACTTCGAAAGCGCCTCTGTGCCAATCCGTACATTATCTAGAAAGCTGCGTCCGTCAATCGGTTTGGTGTGACAATCACCAGCCCGTCGCGATCAACGCAACGGGCTGGGCGTGGGGTGTGAGGATGGGAGTGTGCGTTAGTAGATGGCCGGTTCGTCGGTGAGTGCAGGGCGATGTTCAAGGGAGCGGGTCCGAGGGCGGAGGGCGAGTGGGAGCATGGCGAGGGTGCTGGCGGTAACGAGGAGGGCGGACCAGGCGGTGTAGCTGCCGGTCAGGTCAATGGCGATGCCACCGCTGACGCCGCCGAGGAACATCGCGATCTTGTAAAGGGCCGAGTCGAGGAAGAGGACGGCAGGTCCGCGTTCGCCGGCGTGTCGGGTGTAGAGCGTGACAACAGTGTTACTCGCGATGCCGAAAAACAGCACCCAGACGCCGAAGCTCAGGATCGTGATAACTGGACCGGCCTCCAACCAGGCGAAGAGACTCATTGCCAGCACCATCGTCGTCAGTGCGCCAGCCAGAACACGTTCGGGGGTGGCGATGCGGGTGACGATGACTCCGCCGAGAGTCGAGCCGATCAGCCAGGCGATGCCGTCGGTGAACCAGAGTGCGCCGATCCAGCCGTCGTGTCCTGGATAGCGGTCGACGAATGCTCCGGCCAGAAAGGCGCCGAGGACGCCCCAGGTTAGTCCGGTCAGCGCGCTTGTCGCCAGTGTGCTACCGACTCCCGGCAGTCGTGCCGCGCGGATTGCCTCGCCCAGGCGGCTCGACGAGCGTTGCGGCAGTTTCCGCTCGGCGGGCATCGTTGGGAGGACAATGGCGGCAATCGACGCTGCCGTGAGTGCTGCAAGCCCGTAGGTGACGAGCGCAGTCCGCCAGTTGCCTGCGACAGCGATCGCTCGCAGGATCGGCGTACCGACCAGTGCTCCGGCGCCGAATGTGCCAACGATCAATCCCTGTCGGACCATACGGGATGCCGGATTGGGACAAATGCGCCCCAGTGCGATCAGCGCTGCGACTGCCGCGACCGCCGACGCAGCGCCGACAACGAATTGCAACACCAGCAGCGCTGGGAACCACGGCGACAGCCCGGTCCCAATCGATGCCAACCCGACGACGGCGACACTGCCAACCATCAGCCGCTTCGGCATGAACCTATCGACGAATGGGGCAAGTGTTAGCGCGATGATCGCGGCGGCCAGGGCGGAGACGCTCGTCAATTGACCGGTCAGGCCCTCCGAGACGTTGAGATCCTCGGACATCTCGTTCAGGAATGGACTGACGCTGGTGTAGGTCGCGGCGCCGAAAAAGGCGCAGAGCAGCAATGCCGCGAACGCGAAGCGCGCCCGAATGGTCACGGGTGGCATCGTACCTCCGTTGGGCGCTGGCCGCTGGCTGTGGAAACGTCAATCGGACGCCAGTGGCGACATAGTTATGCCGATCTCATCCCAGGATGATTGGGATTGCCGCTGGCGTCGAATTGGCGTGAGGTTCGTGGCTGGCTCGTCGATTACCGGTCGCGGAAACCGAGGATCCGAAGCTGTCGTTTGGTGGATACTGGGCTGGCGAGGGCGCTGATGAATTGCTCCGTACAACCGTGGCGACGGCCGTCAAGTTCGGCTTGGCGATTCATCGTCTCAGCGTAGCGCCACATGACCTCTGGATGATTCAACATCGTCGGCTCCTGTTCAGGATCAGGGCGGCAGGTGGTTGGCGGGTGCTTAGCGGCGAATTGGTCGACGCGCCCGGCGGCGATCGGTCTGGCTAAGCTTTTCTCTCTGCTCGCGAACGATTAGATCGATAGCGATAGCGGTGTCCAACGTGATCACTCGATCCTCCTTGGGATGTCGGCCACTCGGTGAGCCGATACTTGACGAAACATTGGTAACTTTCTATAGTTACCTTGCTGGTTACAGCATATTCTGAATACCGTAACCTGTCAAGTGGGAATAACCAGTTACTAGCTGCTGAATCAAGAAAGTGGGATGCGTCATGACGTCTACCTCAACTCACGTCCCAACGCACGATCACGGGTTCGATCTCGACACCGGAATCCTCGCGCTTGATTTCGCGAACACGCTGGACGGTCGCTACGATCCGCAGCAGGAGGATCGCCTGCGTGATTATCGTGCTCTGCTGGTGTTCAGTCAGTTGGCCGGAACGCTCGACGATGTCTTGGTCGAGCGACTTGCGACAGTGGCGGCCACGAATCCCGACGCTGCCGATCGTCAACTGCATGACGCACGCCTCCTGCGCGAGTCATTCTTCGCTGTCTTCGCTGCGGTCGCTGCTGGTGATGACCCTGCTGATTCGGACCTTGATACGTTGAATAGGTTCCATCAGCGGGCAATGTCGCGGAGCAGGCTCGTTCATACCGGCGAGGGTTTCAACTTGGATTGGGAAGACGACGGCGCGCTCGACCGACCGCTTTGGCCGATCGTCAAGTCAGCCGTCGATATGTTGCTCACGGGTGATCATCGACGTATGCGCGAGTGCGCCGCCGATGATTGCGGATGGCTGTTTTACGACACGTCGCGGAATCAGTCGCGCCGCTGGTGCTCGATGCAATCCTGCGGCAATCGAGCCAAGGTCCAGCAGTTCCGGGAGAGAAAGCGCGGCAGTGACACCACCGGGTGAGCCGGGCAGGTCCACCACCCGTCGTTACGCCAGACGCCCCAACCACTTTCCGATCCGCAACCGTCCGTGACGCGGTGATGGCGGAGTTGTCGCGACGATCGCCGCCCGGAGCGACGCAATTGTGTCGTCGTCGGTGCGATGGCTGAAGCCTGGAGTGATCGGTGCGCCGAACGCGAGCGTGATTCGGCGACCGATATACAGGTCGTCGCTACCGGCGATAGCGACAGGAAGAATCTGGACGCCGCCGCGACGGGCGATGACTGCAGCCCCGGGTTCAAATGGCAGCAGGGTGTGTCCCGTTTCAGTGGCGACATTGATCCTGCCTTCCGGAAACAACGCGATGCTGGCTCCGCCCTTGAGTGCCGTATCCGCCGTTCGCAGGACCTCCCGCTGTCGTAGCGATGTTCGTTCGACCTTGATGACGGCCCCAAGCCAAGTCAGCAATCGTTCCAGAATCTGCCGCCGCTCGACGTGCTCGCGGGCTGCCAGGAAGACGATGGGCCGGTTTGGACCGAGGGCAGTGATGATCGCAAGCGGATCGATCCAGGAAATGTGGTTGCAGGCCACGACGACTGGCTTACCGCCAGCCGGTGGCAAATGCTGTCGACCGTTGATCCGTAACCGCACCAGGCGGATCACCAGCTGACAGAGGAACCAGGTTATCCGCGGATGCGTCATGCTCAGCTATCAGTCGTTAACGAGTAGCGTTCTGGAACTCGGGTCTCAGGTTAGCATGACCGCTTTTTCGTCGAGGTCCGCGGTCCAGCGGATGACGCGGTTGCGACCTTGTATCTTCGCGGCATACGTAGCGCGGTTGGCTGCGTGCAACAGGTCCATCGCGTTCGCGAAGGTCTCATTGCCTCGCTCCAACCCGGCGACACCGACACTGATCGACATCAGGGCCAAATGGCCGCCTGTCGTCTCAAAGGAATGCTCGGCCATACCGGCACGCAGGGATTCGGCAATCGAGCAGGCCGCCTCGGTTGTCGTGCCAGGCAGGAGACCGACAAAGGCATCGTCAGCGTACCGGGCGATGCGTGCGGTGTGCGGTAGTGATGCCGGCAGGAACTCGCTCAGCCAGTGCATCAATTCGTCACCGAACTGCTGGCCATAGGCGTCATTCACGAGATTGAAGTGATCGAGGTCGATGTACAGAAGTGAGATCGGTGTCCCTCGTGTCTGGAACTGGCTGACATCGTATTCCAGACTTGCCATCAGCGCCGCCGGGGTCGCTATGGATGTCAACTGGTCAATTTCGTCTGATGTCGTTGCGTCAGATTCGTCAGGATCTGGCGCCGACCGTCGGATCCTGGACAATGTGATGCCAGTCTGCTGAGTCAGTAGTTCAATCAGCGCGAGGTCCCAACTACCCAACCGGCGTTCGCGATAGGACTCGACGTTGACGCCGCCGATCGTTTCTCCATCCACGATGATCGGGACGGCGATCTCGGAAACAATGCCGGAGACTGCACCGAGGAAGGATGCTTCCTGCTCGACATCCTCGATCAGGATCGACGTTCCAGTCCGTACGCATCGTGCCAGGACGCCCTGATCGATCGATATCCGGTCGATGACCGTGTCGTAACCCGCCTGCGTCTGGAGCACCAGTTCATCACCTTCGCGCTGGTAGATGCTGATCAATCGGTACTTGAATTGATCGGCCAGCGCACGGACCACTGCCTCAAATGCAGCAATCCTCGTGTCGCATACTCCGACCTGACCGATCGCGTGTTGCAGTTGTGCCAGGTGCTGAACGCGCAGCTGTTCCTGGTGGCGCAGGCGAAAGCCGTCCAGCACTCTGGCTGCCGTTTGAACCATTGGCGCCAGCCGCTGCTCATCCACGGCCTCGAAGGGAGTCGTCAAACGTGTCATGAACATGACGCCGACGGTTGCACCGTTCATGGTCAACGGGATGACGAGCGCGGATTCGCCAGAAACCGGAGGACGAAGGAGGACCGCGCCTCGACTATCTTCGCTGAGGTTTGGAACGATGACCGATTGGCCTGTCTCAGCTGACGCCCAGATGATCCCAACACCGCGTGGCATTCGGTATGTCTGGTAGGCGCGACGTTCCGGGAGGCTGTAGTACCCCTCAACGACTGACGCCGTGAGTTCTCCCTCCTGAAGGAGAAAGATGATGCACCCGTCATAGGGAACGAGTTCTCGTGCCCGAGCAGCGAGAATGTGGGCAACGTCCTCTGCATCCGGCAGGGTTTCCAGATCGTGGCTGAGGCGTTGCGTAGCGTGCCCCTGGGAAGCATACCCATTGAGCTGAATCAGATTGTCGCTATTGCGCAACGCGATGCCGAGATGCAAAGCGATATCCTCAACCAGTCCAACATGCCGCTTGTCGTAGGCGTTGGGGTGGAGGGCTTGAACGCTCAGAACGCCGAGGAACTCATCATCAGCGCTGATTGGAGCGACGATCACCGACCGTGTGGTTGGCATCTGCGTGTCATCCTGCGGACGAATGTCGATCCGTCGTTCGCGGGCAAAATCGTGATAGTCGTCAATCCAGAGCGGGCGTTTCTCCTGAGCGACTGCTGAGACGATTCCTGCTTCAGCCGGATTCCCGATCACTGGGAAGACAGGCACTCGCTGGAGTTCTGGTACCTGGCGCGGATTGGCTGGAGCGTTACCTGCCAGAAGAATCAGCATCGCATCGACATCGATGACGTCGCTCAGCTTGCGATACAGCAGGTTGTACATCTGGCTCAGGTCGCGGGTTGACGCGATCGTGCGAATGATGTCGTTGAGTGCGACCAGTTCACTGGCGCGATGGATCTGCCATCGATGGGCCGGTAAATAACTGGTTCCCGTTGCAGCGATGCCGGTTATCGGGAGGAATGCCGGAATGTGGGCATCCAGCCAGACTCCCTTTTGAATCAGCGTGTCGGTGTCGGCCATCATCAGCCGCACCGAGTCCTGGATCTCAATAAACGTGTTGACGATCTCAGGGTCAAACTGCGTGTCGCTGCTGATTGTGATTTCTTCCAGCGCGTCCTCGTGCGAGGCTCCGGCACGGTAGGGGCGATCCTCAACCAGTGCGGCGTAGGTATCGACAACGGCGATGATCCGCGCGCCAAGAGGGATGTTCGTGCCGGATAACCCGTTGGGATATCCCATTCCATCCCAGCGTTCCTGGTGGGCTCCGATCATCATCGCGACGTCCTGCAACTCAGGCACGCGACCAACGATCTCCTGCCCCGTGACGGGATGCAATTGAATAATCTTGCGCTCGCCGTCGGTCAGTGGGCCGGGCTTTCGCAGAATCGAGTCGGGAACTGCGATCTTGCCAATGTCGTGAAGAGCAGCGGCTAACCCGATCCGTTCGACCTCTTCTTCTGAGAATCCACGAGCGCGGGCGATCAGCATCGCCAGTTGTGCCAGCCGCTTGCAGTGCTCACCGGTGTAGCCGTCGCGTGCCTCATTCGCGCTGGCGAGCGCCTCGACAGCTCCCATCAGCGCCCGACGGCGGACTTCCTGCGAGTGGGCGTTGTTGAGCGCGATGGCAGCCTGGTGCGAGAAGGCCGTCAGCAGGTCGGTGTCGTCGTTCGAGAACGTGCGGGGCGTCGCCGAATAAATCTCAATGGCGCCGAGCATCGCGCCGCCATGGAGAATCGGTGCGCAGATGGCCGCCATCGTTTTCTGATTGCCGGACAGGCTCGGTAGCGAAAGCGTTGTTGTCTGCGACGTGTCAGTGATCTGGAATGGCCCGGACATCTCGACCGCCCGGCCAATGAGATACGTCGACGAGATGTTGGCGGTATAGCCGACCGCGCCGTCGTCGAGGCCGATCGATGCGCCTGGCGAGAATGTCTCCTGGTCCGGGTGATAGATCAGAACGGCGCCAGCATCACTGGCCAGAAGGCGGCTCGCCAGCGAGGCGATCCGCTCCAGCAGGCTGTAGAAATCCTCCGACCGAGCCAGCATCCGCGCTGTGCTGTATAGCGCCTCGGCCCGCGTTGCGCGGTGCAGGACCTCGTCACGCAGCCGGACGGCTTCGAGTGCGACGCTTGCCTGGACACCCAGAGCTTCAACCGCGTCGCGCCGATTCGTCGGGACGTCCGACGGGGCGGTGTCGATCAAGAGAGCGACAACCCAGCGAGCATCACTGATTCGTAGCAGCGGATAGATGAGTGCCGCATGCAGGTTCAGCAGCCCGACAATCTCGTGCCACTCATCGCCCATGATCGGTTCCAGCAGGGGCCGAACGTCATTGATCTCATGCTGGCCGCGCATATCGAGAAGGATCTGCTGCAATGCTTCAGGCAGGGCAAGCAGGTCCGCATCAATTCCAGGGTCATGTGCTGGCGCCGCCGCTCTGATGCGTTGCCGTCCGGGGAAGTTGCTCAAGGCGAGGAGTCGAACACGCTCGGTGGCGTCGTCGATCCGCAGGATAGCGGTGGCCTTGCAACATGTTCCCGCGAGGATCGTCACTTCGTTGGCGAGTGTTTCGGCTGCTTGTCGTTCATCCGGCATCGTGACCATCGACCGGAGCAGCCGCGGAACGTCAATCTGCATCGGCAGCGGCATCGTGAGTTTGCCGGTGATGACCGCCCGTGCCCGCTGATTGTCGCGATATGCGTCGAGTGCGTGGACGTCAAAGAGTTTCTGGCCGAGTCCTGCGGACGCCGACAGCTCTCCACGTTCCAGCGCATGCTCGACTGCTGACTGGCTCAGGCCGAGATACTCAGCCGCCTGTGCCAGCGTCAACATCGCATCGTCAGGTATCGTGACGGCCTCGGGTGACCGATGCAACGCCAAATGGCCCCCTGCGTAGGTCTGCTCGCTGCAGTTGAGCATCCCAGACTCATTGCGAAACAACCTTTGTATCCATTATGCGTTCCTCCGGGAGGATCTCATACGCCCGAAAGTACGGTATCTGGCGGGTGAATCGTCACGTTCGTGATAGTCCATGATGCCCGACTGTCACATTGACGCCCGGAATTGTTCCTGAAAAGGGAGGTATTAGCCTTTCGTTGTCGCATTCGGATCGGTAGGATACAACGTCGATCACCGCTGGCAACAGAACGAGAAGCAACCCGGGGGGAGTGAAACGCTGATGGCATCATGGATGGAATCTGTCGGCTACATCGCCAGTGAACCGGCACGAGTCGCGGTTATGGTCGCGCTCGCACAGTCCGAGCGGCCTCTGGAAGAAATGTCGATTGCACAGGTCGCCGGATTGCTGCATCAGCGGATTGCCGGAACTCCGCTTGAGACAGCCGTGCTGATGCGCCATATCCGTGAGTTGGCCGAGCGATCGCTGCTTGAGCGTGACGATAGTGGGTTCCGCTGGCAAATGACGCCGCTCGGAATTCTTGTCAGTCGTCAGTGGGCGTCTGGCGCACTCGAGCCAGAGGGTACCGCGCCGTTATCCGACGCCGAGGTCCGAGCCTGGCGCGATCAGTTGATCACCCAGATGGAAGAGGACGCTGGATTGGCTGACGACGCTGAGATCGAACGTGAGGAATTGCTGGCGGGCCAGGGGCCACGCCTCGCGGAATTGCGCGTCCTCAACCGTGTCCTCGGAGAGGATCACCTGCCAGGCTGGTTACGCGAGATGGCCGGTAGCGACGCCGACGATGCGTAAGCAACCAGGGCTTGATGGCATGACGAAGGATGAAGGAGGACGCACCGCGTGTTGACCGTCGCCGAGCAGCAATTGATCCGGAGAATGCCGAAGGCAGAACTGCACATCCATCTTGAAGGAAGTGTCCGCCCGGAAACGCTGCTTGACCTCGGCCGCAAGCATGGCGTGGAGTACCCCTTTAGGGACGTCGAGGGTGCTCGTGCGTGGTTTCGCTTCCGCGACTTTCCGCACTTTGTTGAGATCTACGAAGCCGTCCTTGCCAGCCTGATCACGGCTGAGGATCACGAGCGGGTCACCTACGAACTGGCCGAGGATGCGGCAGCGCAGAACATTCGCTACATCGAAGTAACCCTCTCCCCTGCTTCGCCATTGAATCCGCGCTCGGACGCACTGCCGGACGTTGTGCTCGCGGGTTGCCGGGCAGCTGCTCGTCGAGCGAAGGATGACTTCGGGGTCCAAATGCAGTTTATCGTCGATGCTGTGCGTGTCCGTCCGGTCGACGACGTGATGACGATCGCTGCATGGGTCGCAGACAATCTTGGTGACGGCCTGGTTGGGCTCGGGCTTGGCGGTACGGAGGTTGGGTATCCTGCAACACTGCACGACGCCGCCCTCCGTCATGCTCGCGACCGTGGCGTTCGCCTCAGCCTGCATGCTGGTGAAACGGTCGGTCCGGAATCGGTCTGGGATGCGCTTGCAGCCGGTTCCGAGCGGATCGGGCATGGTGTCACGAGTATCCAGGACCCGGAACTTGTGCGGCATCTGGCCGCGCATGGCATCGTTCTGGAAGTCTCACCGACCAGCAATATCTGCCTGGGTGTCGCGCCATCTTATGTCGAGCATCCCTTTCGCGGGCTCTACGATGCCGGGGTGACGCTGACGATCAACTCCGACGACCCGCCAATGTTCAGCGCAACGCTGACTGGCGAGTACCTCGCGCTTGCAGAATATTGTCAGTTCACGCTCGACGAGTTGATCGGTCTGAACCTCAATGCTGTTCGTGCTGCGTTTCTGGGTGACAGCGAGCGCGCAGCACTCCTCCATACATTCGAAACAGAGATCGACCAGCTACGCTCCCAGTTGCTATGAACGAACCTCATGAAGCAAACCTTGATGACAACCGTTGGGGGCTGCATGCTGGTCATCGAGCGATGATGGTGTGACTCACGGATGTGCATATCATTGAAAGCGGTAGGACGCGGATGGTAGCATTTCTCATCTTCTCTTGGGTCCGGCACATCTGACCCCCGACGGCCAGGCGTGCAGTTCGCGCTGGCCGGCAATCTGAATGACCGGAATAGTCCGGCGCCACGGCATCGATCGTGATGAGAACTCAGAAATGGCGTGATGATCAGCGTCACCCCACGAAGTAACAGGTAG
>JBGSWU010000003.1:0-3409 GCA_041751795.1 Thermomicrobiales bacterium | reverse complement strand
AGTGCGAATTGGTAAGCGCACACCAACGCTGGACGCAAGATCGTCGCTCCAGGCACCCGCTGCGAGCACAACATCGTCGGCCTCGATATCGCCAGCAGCAGTTCGCGCGCCGACGACACGATCACCGTCGGTAAACAAGGATTCGACCTTGGTGGCGTCGCAGTAGATGGCACCATGTCGTTTCGCTGCAGCAGCAAATGCGCGCGTCGTCGCAACCGGATCGGCGTGCCCGTCTTCAAGCGAGTGGCTACCTGCGATCGTCCGATCCGTTAGGCCCGGGACAATCTCGCGCGCTTCCCTCGCGTCAACCAGTCGCACATCGGTTAGCCCGTTTGCATGCTGCTCTTCAACGAACGCCGCGAGTGATTGCGCGTCATCATCAGTGGTTGCGACTTTCAAGTTCCCATCACGACGGTAGCGCAGATCTGCGTCGAGTTCTTCACTCAGTGTTCGCCAACGCTCAATCGCTTCAATTGCCAGCATCGCTTCCGCAGTATCACGCCCTTGCCGACGAACGCCCCCCGCGCTCGCCCACGATGCCGCAGGCTCAGTCGCAGGCGATGTCAACTCAAGAACGGTGACCGACCTCCCCTGACGAGCGACGTGATACGCGATCGAACTCCCGTTGACACCACCGCCAATGACGACGACATCCGTTTTCTGTTTGCCCAACTCCCTGCTCCCTCACGACACACACCGCGGCCGCCATTGACCACCTGCGCCAGTGTGCCGGCATGTCCGTTCGCCGATGTACTCAGCGGCGAACTCCAGGATCCACGCATGTGAGTACGATCAGTCGATCTGCAGTCCGCCCGATCGTTGCATCTATTCGCGAAACACGAACGCGGTTGGCGGTTAACATAGGAGTATATGAGGATACGAGCCAGCGAGAAACACCCTCGGTGAAAACGACACGGCATCGATGCAGACGAACCCGCACGATCGATCATTGATCGCTTCTGACGCGAGCGTCCCAGAACGAATGGTTACTGGACAACGACAGCGAAAGGTCAAGGTGATGACTTCGTATCGCGCAGATGTTGTCGGAAGTATGTTGAGACCAGCCTGGTTGCTGAATGCACGAGATGAGCATCGTGCTGGAGCACTCAGTGACGCGGAACTCAAAAGACTGGAAGATCGAGCCGTCGACGAGTGCGTCGCCATTCAGGAAGCCGCTGGTGTTGATGTTATTGCCGACGGAGAAGTTCGCCGAAACGTCTTTGCCAGCCAACTGGTTCAAGCGGCGGACGGGTTCGACGTCATATCGGGAAATACCGTTGACTGGTTCCGGCTGGATGGATCAATCGAAACGAGTCCAGTGACCGTTGGGCTGACCGGCAAGATTCGAATGAAGCGCAATCTATCCGCTGAAGAGTTCGTTTACCTCCGAGCCAGAACGACGAAGCCAATCAAGATCACGATTCCTAGCCCAACGATGTATGCGTACTACTGGGTTCCGGGAGTCTCCAACGCGGCCTACGCAACGACCGACGCCTATATGGCCGAGGTCACCGACATTCTTCGCAATGAGGTCGATCAACTCGCCATCCTTGGCGCCACCTATATTCAGATCGATGCGCCTGAGTTCGGAATGCTGCTCGATCCACATCAGCAGGGCTGGTTCGCCCACAAAGGGTTTGATCCCGATCGGATGCTGCACGACGGAATCGACATGATCAACGCCGTCATCGCTGGCCACCCGAACGTGACGTTCGGCCTCCATGTCTGCCGAGGCAATGACGCTGGACGGTACATGGCACGTGGCTCGTACGCCGCGCTCGCGTCGAAGGTCTTTCGCCGGACCAATGCCCAGCGACTGTTGCTCGAATACGATGACGAACGCTCAGGCGATTTCGCGCCGCTCGCCGAGGTACCTGACGACAAAATCGTCGTCCTCGGACTCGTTACGACGAAGTCCGCGCGCATGGAAACACCCGATGAACTGATTGGACGCATCAACGACGCCAGTCGTTACGTGCCGTTGGAGCGCCTTGCGCTTTCGCCCCAGTGTGGGTTCGCTTCAGTCGCAACAGGCAACCCCATCCCATGGGACATTCAGGAACCGAAACTGCGCCTAGTCGCAGAGGTCGCTCGACGTGTCTGGAATGACTGACCCGATCAGCTTTTCGATGCCCGAGTAACCGGCGCTATCTCGATCCTGAAACCAACGGTCATAACGAAGCACATTGCTGGCACCGAATCTGCATTCTCGGTGACAGGAATTGTCGTGTAACACAGCGGAGGACTCCATAATGGCCCATCACGATGGCGATCACGAAAAGCATATGAAGACCCTGCAGGACTACGTCGGTGACATGGTCTCACTTGAGAGCCACATCGAGGAAGCGCTCGACCGACAGCTGAAGCTCGCTGAGGATCACCCGGGAGCGTCAGCCGCCGTGCAGCGGTTCCATGACATGGTTAAGCACAACCGCGATCACATGAAGCAGGTTCAGGAAAGCATCGGGACGACAGGCGGCAACCCCATCGCCAAGGCTGGTTCAGCTGTCCTCGGTGCTGCCGCAGGAGTCATCGATAAGGTTCGCGCTGAAGGGGTATCCAAGGCGCTCCGCGATGACTACACCGCGTTCAATCTGGCGGCAATCTCATACACAATGCTCCACACGACCTCGTCGGGCTTCGGCCACTCGGAAATCGCGACTGTCTGCGAAGAGCACCTGCAGTCGTATGCCAAGGCGATTCAGGAGATCAACGAGTTGATTCCGAGCGTCGTCGCATGGGAACTTGAGAAAGATGGTCACGTCGTTCAGGCTGGTGCAGCTGACGGAACGGTGAGCGTGATTGCCAAGGCGTGGAATCACGCCGATTCCAACACCGCTGTATAACCTATTCAGCTATCGGTGTCGGACGTGAGAACGAGTACATTCAATCGGGGAACGGCTTCTTGCCGTTCCCCGATTTTCATTCGTGCACAGGCTTAGGATGTCTCGACAACGTTCAGAGCGTTGCCGTTCAACGCTCCAACCAGGTTATCAAAAGCGATTGAAATTGAGCGGCGGCTGGCCTCTGGCGTTCTGAAGCCGATATGCGGCGTCAGGATAACGTTTGGAAGGCTCCTGAACGGATTCTCGGGAGAAAGTGGTTCTTCTGAGAAAACGTCGAACGCTGCTCCAGCAATGCTTCGATTGCGGAGTGCATGAAGCATCGCGTCCTCATCGACCAGTTCTGCACGGGCTGTGTTGATGAAGTACGAGTCCGGTTTCAGCCGCCGCACTCGATCTGCCGAGATGATCCGATCGGTTTCTGGTGTGTGCGGCAAGTGCAGCGTGACGACGTCCGACTCTGATAACAACGTGTCAAGATCTGCGTACTGTGCTCCTGCCCGATCGAGGCGCTCCGGGTCTGGGTTTCGAGTCCACGCCAGCACATGCATCCCCAATGACCCGCA
>JBGSWU010000002.1:0-8736 GCA_041751795.1 Thermomicrobiales bacterium | reverse complement strand
CCCCCGGCACGCGCCCTCCTATCGTCCGTTCGTCAGAAACAGAGGGTCCGTCTGGGTTCGATCGGCGTGAAGTTATCCAGATTGCGGATCGTGTCAGCATCGTCACGATGCCGCTGGATTCGACGCACGGTGTGGGTGCGTCGCGATTCAGGATGAATTAACGCCGACGAGTCACCGCGAGCTGTGTTGTGTATTCGGATGACAGCGTCGATGCACTACACCGCTGCGAACGAGAACGGTGCGCCTGCGGTGTGCTGTTCCTCGGTCATCATTGATTCGAGCATACGTTGGAGCGCCATGATGTGGCAGCAGGTACCCATTTGCTGGACTTCAAAGAAGTGACACGTGCACGAAAAATCCGCACCGTCCATCTTGACGGTGTACTCATCGTGCGTTCCCCGGAAGCGAACTTCGAAGCTATTGAACTTCACACGCTCGGGCTCCTCTGCATAGTGCCGAGCCTTCTCGATCTTGCTGATCATCGTGGAGTTCACAGGCAGTTCTCCTTTCGCCGTGCGCGTCGTCACCCGCACTCCGCGGGTTCGCATCGAGCGCAACATGGATGGAACCGACCAGGCGATGATTCTGGTGAACTGGGTAACAAAAAGCACCGCGGCACAAGCCGGGTGCTTAGTCAGTCACCAGTTCATCCTGTCGATCGCCGCTCATCTCGTGCCACCTTCCAGCGCGCGACGCGGTTACTAGCGAGCAGTGTAGCAGATGATCAGTATTCGGCACAGGTGCCGGTTGGGCTAGATGGTCTCAGTACCATCGGTCGGAGATATTGGTCGTGAGCAGTACCTCGGGTCGTCGTCGGACGAGGGGAGAATCGCTAAGTGCGGCAGTTCTCGCGGGCGGTGCGAGCCGCCGTATGGGTACTGACAAAGCACTGTTGGAACTCGACGGACAAACTCTACTGGAGCGGGCAATAGTAGCCGTTTCTAACGTCGCGGATGATGTCATCATCGTTGGCGACCGCCAGCCGTACCATGATTTTGGCGTGCCGGTGATTCGCGACAGCTACCCGGAGACTGGACCGATCGGGGGCATCGCGACAGCGCTGCAGGATGCACAGCATGATTACGTTCTCGTTGTTGCGTGTGACATGCCGTTTCTGTCGTCCTGGCTCCTGTCCGCGATGGCCGATGTCCCGCGAGACTATGATGTGCTCTTACCAGTGACGGATGGATCACGAAGCAGTCAGGGGCAGCAGCGAACATACGAGACACTGCACGCCATCTACCACCGCAGATGCCTGGACACATTTCGGAGGCGGATCGAACTGGGCGAGCGCAAACTCGTCAACGGATTAGCCGGTTTGATCGTTCATGAATTGTCGCAGGAGTGGATTCTTCAGTACGATCCGGATTTCGACTCGTTTGTCAACGCGAATAACCAGGAAGAATGGGAAGCCGCTGTCGTGCGGCGCAGAAGTCGATCAGCAGGGGTGGAGGAATCCGGATGACCGAGCGGGACTATGGCAAGTTTGTTCGAAAAACCGACGACGGACCACGATTGCACGTCAAACTCGTCCCACGCAAGGTCTACGTTGAGATGGTGAATCGCTGGCGAAGTCGTCCAGAGGTGATCGAAACGGTTGCGGAAGCGGGTTTCTGGCTGTGGGACCTGAAGGAAATGGAGCAGAATGCATTGGCCGAGGGGCGCGAGTATACCCTCGCTGAGCTAGCCGACGAGATCGCAGCCGGAATGGACGATCGGGAGTGGTGGAAAGCCATGACGGCGTTTGAAGAGCACCTTATTACCCATTTCCCGGATGATCCCCACGCATGGTCCGACCTTCTTGATCCCGTCTATGATCAACAGGAGCAGGATGGCTGGAAGCCTCGACAATAGACCGAGTAACGCCGACTCGCTGCAACGATAGACAGGAGAGGAAGGCAACGAATGGCCGCCAACGGGATCGTGACGCTAATGACAGATTTCGGGACGGTCGATGGATACGTCGCCGCGATGAAGGGGTCATTGCTGGGAGTTAACCGGAAGGTAACGATCGTCGATGTCACTCATCACATCCCAGCGCAGGACATCACAGAAGCGGCGTTCCAGATTGCGACGGTATGGTCGGCGTTTCCACCCGGGACGATCCATCTGATCGTGGTGGATCCAGGAGTCGGCGGCGAGCGCCGGGCCATCGTCGTCGAAGCAGGTGGCCACTATTTCGTGACGCCAGATAATGGACTGCTTACGCTCTTAACGGCGAATGTCGTCCCTGGCGAAGTTGTCGTGCTGGATCGACCGGAGTTCTTCCTCGCCGACGTGTCATCGACGTTCCACGGTCGTGACATCTTCGCACCAGTTGCCGGGCATCTCTCGACGGGAGCCGTTGAACCTGGAGATCTGGGCAGCCCGGTTACGGTAGATTCACTTGTGACATTGCCGTGGGCACCGATTCAGGATACTCCATCTCGAGTGCATGCTCCGGTCGTTTCGATCGACCGTTTTGGGAACTGTCGGACGTTGATAGCTCGCCGTCACCTGACAGCAGATCCTCGAACACTGTATGTTCGGTGTGGAGACGTCACCGTTCGTGGTATTCATCGAACCTACGGTGATGTACCTGTCGGTAAGACGATGGCCCTGTTCGGAAGCCACGGAGGACTTGAGATCGCCGTCCGCGGGGGAAGCGCCGCCCAGTCGTGGGAGATTCGACGTGGTGAGGACGTCGTTGTCTTTACTGAAGACGCATCGGAATCGTAGCCACTGTTCAACCTGATATACTCGGCTGTTGAATAATTCCGTTCATCTTTTCAGGATGGTCAGCCTGTGAGTAAACCAACCAAGTCGCGGTCACGACAGTTGACACGAGCTCAACTCAAAGCCTACGAGGCACGCCGAACCGTTGAATTGAATCGGGGAATTCTGGGCGTTGAGGGGGAATCGACCCCTGTTCGACAGCCAACGTCGGTACGGCGAGTGCAGGCACTCAGCCGGGCGGAAGAGTACGCGATCATTCGATCCGACCTCATGCGGCTATTGTGGATTCTCGCTGTTCTGGCCGTTGCGCTCGTTGTTTTGACGTTCTTCCTGCGGTAAAGTACGACTTTAGATAACGAAACGGGCGACGGAATTGCCGTCGCCCGTTCTCATTGTCATGTCTACCGAGATTAGATCGTAGTTTCTTCATCTTCTTCGGCAGGGCCGCCTGACTCTTCGACGTAATCGGAATCTTCTTCGTCGCCATCACTGGCTTCGTAGTCTTCGTTCTCGTCCGAGTCGAGTTCTTCGTCTTCTTCGTCTCCCAGAAGCATGTCTGGTTCGTCGCGGAAGAGTCGTGTGTCGCGCAGGTACGCGCGCGGGATCGCGACCTTGCCCTGACGCGGGAACGACAATCGGTTGCCCATCTCTGGGTGCTTGAACACCTCGCGGATGATGACGCGAACGCTTTGGCCACTGCTCGACGTCACGAAGACCTCGTATCGATTTCCGAGGCTGAGCAGTTCCTTGAGACGCTTCGCCAGGCGTGGCTCGACCTGACCGATGTAACGTCCGGTCTGGTCAATGACCTGAACGTCGTCACCGTCAACCGATATCGTCAGTTGGTTTCCACTGGAAAGTTCGGTAAGTACTTCCTGGTCGGCGACGTTGACTAGGTCATCAACGTACGTTTTCCCGACCTCTTCGATGAAGATCCCCGGACGAATGACCTGTTGCATCGCCTGAACCTCGCCGTCCTCATCGGTCGCCTTCAGTGGCTCAATGCGGCTGAGATTGCGCTGTGCAATGACGTTGGCAGGATCGAGTGTTGCTGCGGTTTCGTACGCCTCATAGGCTGAGCGGTATTTGTGCAGTTCGAAATATGCTTTGCCGAGTCGATTGAAGGCATTAACGTCCTTCGGAGAACGCTCGATCAACTGCTGGTTGACGTCGATGGCTTCGGCCCATCGACTCTCTCCTGCAAGAACTCGTGCCAGGTCTTCGAGCTGCCGTTTTGCCCTGCCACGTGTTTCTGTACTGGATGCCGACATCTGTTGCCCTCCCAATGAATATCGAACGATGATCAACTCATCTAAACGTCTGTAGGACTACGCCATCGCTAGAACGGAAATCGGCTCACCGAGCAGATACCACGTGGATGACTCTGTGATGCGAACATCGACCATTTGTCCAAGCCAGTCCCCGGTCGCATCGAAAAACACTAGCTGGTTGCCGCGCGTGCGGCCCCGCCATCGCCCTTTCGCGAAACCGTCGACGAGAATTTCGCGTGTCTCGCCAACCATTGCAGCGTAATGAGAAGCGCTGACCCGCTCCATCAGTTTTTCAACACGTGTATGTCTCGCGTGCTTAACCTCGCGCGGGATATCGTCCTCCCAGCGTGCTGAGAGCGTTCCAGGGCGAGGTGAGTACATCGCGACGTGAACCTTGTCGAACTCGATCTCTTCGAGCAAGCGCATCGTGTTGTCGAATTGCTCGTCGGTTTCCCCAGGGAATCCGACGATGATGTCCGTTGAAAGGGTAACCCCTGGAATCGTCGATCGAATCTTCGCGATCCGGTCCCGATAGTGGTCGGCGGTATACGTGCGACGCATGCGACGCAACACTTCGTCATCGCCTGCCTGAACGGGAAGATTAACGTGTTCGCACAGCGACGGGAGATCAGCCATCGTCTCAATCAGCTTGTCCGAGAAGTATTTCGGATGTGAGGTGAGGAAGCGAAGGCGATCGATTCCTGGAATTGCGTCAACCGCCGTCAGCAAGTCGGCCAGGTCACGACCGTCCGGCAGGTCATGACCGTATGCATTGACGGTCTGACCGAGCAACGTGATCTCGCGGACGCCCTGAGATGCGAGTCGCTGGACTTCGCTGACGATGTCGTCAAACGGTCGACTGATTTCTTTGCCCCGTCGATACGGCACGATGCAGTATGAACACAGGAAGTTGCAGCCGTAGATGATTGGGACAAACGCTGCGACGCCCGGGTTCGTTGAAATTTCCTGGTAGTAATGTGGCAGTTCCGCAAGTTCAGGATCTGCTTCGGACAACTCAGGGACGATCTCGACGAGCCGGTCAAAGTCGGAGGGCTCGAAAAACAGATCGACGTACGGGAAACGTTCTCGCAACTTCGTTTCCTGGCCAGTGACCATACAGCCGGTCAACGCGATGCGAACGTCCGGGTTAGCCCGCTTGACTCGCGCCAGCGACCCGATCTTTCCGACCACTTTGTCCTCTGCTGCCTGGCGAACGACGCAGGAGTTCAGAACGATGACATCAGCATCGCCTTCAACGTCGGTTTTACGATAACCCACCTGGTTCAGAATCGCTTCGACTTTCGAAGACTCTGCTTCGTTCATCTGACAGCCGATTGTCCAGACGCAATATCGCTTCTCGTCACCAGCAGGAGACGAGGCAGCCTGCGAGCGCGTCGCGCGAGGGATAAGATGCAGTGGCTCCAAGGCAACCTCCAGGAATCACAGATATGGCGCCCCAGGCGCCCAACTGAAGAAGTATACGCGTCCAGCCAACCTGACACGACTCGTCCGTTGGACCTGCCGAACATAACCGATGCCTGGCTCGTGACACGAGGTCGAAGGTCAGCTTGACAGAAGGGCTAGAACAACCGTTCGGGCGAAAGAACTGCCGCGAAATTGGGGTGTACGTACAACTGGTGGCGTCGAAGTGCCATGCTACAATCCCATTCGAAGCAATCGACGGTGACCAGGTGGAACAGGGCGCCGCCGGCAAGATGGGGGCATGCTTGCCGCGTACATACGCGCCTTTTTCGCTCTCCGAGGATGCAGGGGTGATCTGATGGTGAAGCGAAAGTGCGGAACGTGTCGCCATTTCAAGGATGGCGGAATTGCTGGCTCGGGGTGGTGTCAGCATTCGGCACGTAAAGATATCCAGCACATGGTTCTCGTTCGGAAAACGGAACTCGCTTGCCGCAACAGTTGGGATCAGGATCTGTGGGAACTCGCGGATCGCCCAATGGACATTCAGCCGCCAACCCACATTCCAATGCCGCTCAGCGGCGGGGACATCGATGCCGCACCCGTTGCTCGGGCCGACATGTCAGTCGAAGATCTGGCACAGGCGGGCGAGATGTTCACCGATCGAATCACGTCGATCAGCATGCCAACGCGTTCCCAGCTGCGGCCTCGGCTCGCGGAAGCATCGGCATCGGTTGACGATGCTTCGGATGTCGATTTGTCAGGTGCCCGGTCGATTGTCCGTGAGGCACGCAAGCGTCGTCAGGAACAACGAACCGTCGATCGCCGAAAGATTCAGGAACACGAACTTCGACGTGTCGACGATCTGCTTGAGAGTGCTGAGACTGTCGAATCCAACCAGGCACCACCGTCGCGAACCCATGTGTCCGAAGGACCGATGACGGCAAGCCACGAACGCCGGACTGAGCGCGGCCGCCATCAAGGTGTTCCGCCGAGCGTGTCTTCACGAACTGAGCGACCTCCTCGAAACGATGACGTCGACACGTCGATTGAGTTCAGTGCGAAGTCGCCAACGTTTCAACACAGGAGTCCTCAATCTCGTCCGGCGTCGACGTCCGAAATTCCAAAGACGCCTCGTCCGTCATCTGAACGTGCCAAACGATCCGAGCGGGTTGAACGCGTTGAACGTAACGAGCATGGCGAAGGTGGTCATCGCGGAGAACGAGTTAATCGCGATGAACGTCGTCAACCCGTCGAACGAGCTGCGAATCCACATCCGGCGAATGATGGTGGGGAAACCGAGCCTTTTTCGACCAATGAGGTTCGTGTCTCGGCTCAAAAACAACGGGCACAACAAGCGTCACGTACCGACGTTCGTGAGGAACAGGCGGAGGTCGTCCATCCTGTGCCGCCAGTCGTTGTTCGAAGTTCACGTGTCAATCGAACGCGATCGACGCCAATGTCGACCGATGAGCGTCGTCCGTCGCGGATCTCGAACAGCGAAGGACGGCGTGCTCCGATAGAACCTGAACCGGCGCCGATCGACCCGATCGATGTTGCCGGTGAGTTGCAGACTGTGCGTCGTTGTTGTGCGACCTGTCGGGACTTCAAGCAGGTCGGCGACGGACGCACTGGGTGGTGCAACAATCCATACGCGTTCAGCGAGAAGCGTATGGTACAGTCGAACGAGGTAGCGTGCCGGTCGGGTCTGGGCATCTGGTGGTTGCCACACGATGATCTCTGGCTCGAACACGCAGACACGACGCATCACGGGCGGCCAACGCCGCTTCTCGATGAAATATTGGGCGCGGTACCAGCTGGACGTCAGGAGAAGGCTTGATTCCTTTTCTGACGTGAAGCGTATACATGTACATCGGTTCGTTCTGACAAACGGTTGTGGGGGCCGGTCAGAGCAACCAGGGGGCAACGATCCATACTATGAAAGATTTTGGGCAAACGCTCAGGCAGGCGCGCGAGGCTAAGGATGTGTCGCTCATTCACGCAGAGCGAGCGACTCGCATCAGGAAGTCCTACCTTGAAGCGCTGGAAGCCGAGGATTTCATGCACCTTCCGGCTGCGACATATGCGCGCGGCATCGTCAGAAATTACTCGACGTACCTTGGCCTCAATCCGGCGGAAATGCTGGCGGGTTACGAGGCATTGACGGAGCTGAACGCTCCTTCCTTTGAAGTGATGCCAGCGACAAAACCGTTGGACATGTCTACACACTGGGCTCCAAACTTCGCAATCATCGCGTTCATGATTGTCATGTCACTTGTCGTCTTCACATGGATGTATTCCGCATACTTCCAGGAGTCTGAAACCCTGGCGACAGGGACGGTCGGAGTATCAACGGTTACGCCGGTGTCTCAGTCGATCCTAGCTGCGATTCCAACACAGCCAACGATTGCCACGCAGGGTGGCGGAGTTGCCACGGTCACTCCGAGTGCGACGGCCACGGTGCCGCCAACATCGACGGCGGAAACCGTGCCAACTGAAACGCCCGTCCCGCCGGTGGTCGAGACACCTGTTGTCTCGGAAGCGGTTCCGACTAAGGATCCAGTTGATGACCCTGACGAAGCGACGACGAGCGGAACTTATGCATTCACCGTATGGGTGACCAGTGACATCTGGGTAGGTGTTACCGTCGACGGCGAAGCAGTTGTGGACGATGTCCAGCCGGCTGGCACGGAGTTATTCTTCGAGGGCGACTCTATCTCCGTCACATCGGGCAATGCCGAGTATGTCGTCGTTTACGTCGATGGCGTGGAGTACTCGCTCGGTGATACGTGGAACGCGACCTTTTCATATCCATAGTGACCAGCGAGTAATGTCGATCGCAGGGCTGACGCATGCTGTCGTTCGACAGTTCGTGGTTCCACGCCGTAGGTGAAGGGATTGCACGTGTCAGGTCCCGCAGTTTTTGGCGCAAATCCGTATGTATCGAAATCTGCCGTTTCGGGACGCGTCGTTGCCGTGTTACGAGGTGTCACCGACCAGCGCGGGTTGTACCTGACAGCATTTCGTTCCCGAGCGGTTCCCGCTGGCGAGATCCATGAGTTGATGATCACCGACGAGCAGTGTGACATCGAATCCACCGTCAACCGGGTCGCTTTGATCGCCTTTTTTGAGGTGCTAGAGGGCGGAGTCATTCTGCTTGCCGATTCCTTGTCGATCGGTCATCGCGTCATCGGAACGGTGGCTGGTTTCGATGAAACGCACATGCCGAATCATCAGAATATCTGCCTCCGCGGGGAACTGACTGATGGTGAGTCTGTCAAGATTCAGGTTGGTGACGTCGTGAGGATCGCTCGCGATTGACGCGGGCGTT
>JBGSWU010000001.1:0-14207 GCA_041751795.1 Thermomicrobiales bacterium | reverse complement strand
AGATCTCGATCATCTTGCGCGTTGACTGGGGCATGACGAGGTTGAAGACCGGCATCGAGCGGTACGAGTGGGCCAGCGAGTTTCCCCGCTCGTCGAGCAGTTCGCAGCCGAAGTCCTGTGCCGCGCCGATGATCGTGGATACGGCGGTCCGAAGCACCGTCGTCCACATCTCATCGGCGATGCTGATTAGACGGCTCCACATGATCTCCAGCGAAACTGGATCGAACTCCTGGTCGATGGCGCTGGTCGGTGTCGTCGTGCTCGTCATGCTGGATTCGTCCCCTGTCCTGCTGCTTGAAGCGCTGCATTCCGCTGCTCGGCGTTGACATCAACAACAATCGCCCGGTAGCGGTCGATCCGAGCGCGGTCGCCGGGCCAGATGATCGCCGTCGCCTCGCGCTCCTCGACGATGGCCGGACCAGTGAAGGTCATGCCCGGCAGTAGCCGCTCGCGGTCATAGACCGGTGTCTCGTGAAAACTTGCGTTCGGTCGACCATCGCCAGACGGGAAGCAGGCTGGACGCGAGCCTTTGATTCCCGAATCTGCCGGTTGACTGGTTTCTTCTTCTTCACGGAGATCGACGGAACTGGCAGGACCCGTCGCAGTGATCCGCCAGTGGAGTGCCTCGACCGGCAACCCTTCAAGCACCCGACCGTAGCGACGACGGTAGGCGTCGTGAAAAGCATCAATGATCGCAGGGAAACTCGCTTCCTCCAGCGCAATGTCGTCCAATGGGACGCTGATCTCGTGGTATTGGCCGAGGACACGCATCTCCGCCCAGCGGTGGTACGTGATCTGATCTGGAGCGACGTTGGCTAGTCCGAGCTCGCGCGCGGCTTCGCCCTCGATGTCACGGTACAACTGATTGACGGAGTCCCAGTCCGCACGGTCGAGGCGCATCATCCGCGTTCTCCCCGACGTAAAGGCCAGTGGGGATACCAGAGCGCCGAGCGCCGACGCGACTCCGGCAGCCGGTGGGAAGATCACCGTTGGGCTACCGAGGACACGAGCGACGGAGACAGCATGTGCGGGGCCAGCCCCACCAAATGCGATCGTCGCCAGATCGCGCGGGTCGCGGTTGCGCTCGATGATGTGGACGCGCGCAGCCGCCGCCATGTTCTCGTTGACGACGCGGTGAATACCCCAGGCAGTGTCCTCGACCGAGAGGTCCAGTTCATCAGCCAGCCGTTCGATCGCGGCTCGGGCCAGGTCGGCTCGCAGTGGTATCTCGCCGCCGAGGAAGTAGTCCGGGTTCAGGTAGCCGAGGATGAGGTTCGCATCGGACACCGTCGGTTGATCCCCACCAAGCCCGTAGCAGGCTGGGCCAGGATCGGCTCCGGACGAATCGGGACCAACTTTCAGCAGGCCAAGTTCATCCTTGCGGGCAATCGAACCACCACCTGCGCCGATCTCGATCAGATCAACGACAGGCGCGACAACCGGCAGACCGGACCCCTTCATGAAGCGTCGCGCACGGGCGACTTCTAGCAACTGCGCCATCTCGGGCTGGCCGTCTTCGATCACACAGGCTTTGGCCGTCGTCCCGCCCATATCGAGCGAGAGGACATCCTGGTAACCGCCTAGTCGGCCAAAGAAGGCCGCAGCCATCGCCCCGGCAGCCGGGCCGGACTCGAGCAGTCGAATCGGGTGATCGATCGCGGTTGCGGTCGAAGCGATCTCACCAGATGAGAGCGTCAAGTGCAATGGTGCGGTGACGCCACTCGTTTGGAGCGCCCTGGTGAGGGATGTGAGATAGCGGCGCACCGACGGCTTGGTGAACGCATCGGAGGCGACCGTTGATGTCCGCTCGTACTCTCCGGCGACCGGCGCAATCGACGACGATATGGAGACGGTAATGTCTGGCAACGCGGCTTGAATAGCATCAGCAAGCGCCTGCTCGTGCTCAGGATTCAGATAGGCGTGGAGAAAGGCAATCGCGACCGACTCGGCATTCGACGCGCAGACGGCATCGACGGCAGCGGCGATCGCGTCGGCACTGAGCGGTTGGACGACCTGGCCATCGGCGGCGATCCGCTCATCGACCTCCAGCCGCAAAGGGCGAGGAATGAGCGGCTCAGGCATTGGCGCGAACAGATCGTAGATGTCGTACATCTGTTGATTGCCCAGTTCGAGGACGTCCCGGAACCCCTTCGTCGCCAGGAGGACCGTCCTCGCTCCTTTGCGCTCGATCAACGCGTTCGTGACCAGCGTCGTCGAGTGGACGATCAACGCAGTATCCTGAGGCGTTACCGTCCCAGACGCAATCAACCCACGCCAGCCATCGAGGACTCCCTCGGCAGGATCAGCGACGTTCGTCAGCACCTTGTGGCGACCAACGAACGTCCCGGTATCAAGGTCGATAATGACAAAATCAGTAAACGTGCCGCCGATATCGAACGACAGCGCGAGCGAAGCCATCTGAAACCCCTCACCCCTCGGATGACACGCGGACTAGCGTGCCCGTCCATCGACCATTGTCGCCGCTTCCCAGCAGCGATCTGGATAGTAACCGACTGCTCTCAGTGTTTCACACTTGACCGATTGCTTCGTCACCGCGTGTACCCATTACCCGGAATGTCGTATGTTCATGGCCGCTGCCTGCCGATACATTCCGTGAGCGTGATTATCGACCACGTTGACAGATCGAACCCGGACCGTATTGGATACACTTTCCATACAATCCTTATACTACGACCTCAAAGACTCAACAAGAGCGGCACCGATCGTATCAACGCATCGTGGGGAAAGGGATGAGACGATGATGGGCGCTGGCACGTTGCGTGAGGCTGTGATCGCACACGCGGACGAGGAATTCGACCGTGCGGTTGAAATTCGTCGAGACCTCCACGCCAATCCTGAGTTGGGATGGACGGAGTTCAGGACTGCGAGCCGCGCGGCCGCCGCACTTGAAGCAGCAGGCTGGGAGGTGCGTGCCGGGGAGAGTGTTTGCGCGCCAGACGCACGGATGGGTGTCCCTTCTGAGGCCGAGCGTGAACAGGCATGGGATCTGGCGCTGTCTAACGGTGGGCATCCAGGCTGGATGGAGCCGATGCGAGGTGGATTGACCGGCGTCGTCGCGCAGTTGCGCGGCAATCAACCTGGTCCAACGGTCGCGCTTCGCTTTGATACCGACGCATTACCGATACTCGAAGCTGCTGACGAGGACCACCGGCCGGCTCGTGAGGGCTTCGTCTCGCAACGGCCTGGGGTAATGCATGCCTGCGGGCATGACGCTCACACCGCTATTGGCGTCTCGGTCGGTCGAGTACTTTCCCGCGTGCGTGACCAACTTCATGGAACAGTCCAGATCGTTCTCCAGCCAGCTGAGGAAGGGACTCGCGGCGCAGCAGCAATGGTCGCGGCCGGTGCGCTCGATGAGGCCGACTACTTCCTTTGTCCCCACGTCGGAGCAGCTTCTGAGACAAATGGTGAAATCATTCCCGGCGTCAGTGGCTTTCTGGCAACGATCAAACTCGACGCCTGGTATCACGGGAAGGCTGCCCATGCCGGACTCGCGCCGGAGTCTGGCGTTAACGCCATGCTCGGCGCCGCCCAGGCCGCACTCGGTCTGCATGCCCTCGCACGTCACAGCGCCGGCAACTCACGTGTGAACGTCGGCGTCCTTCAGGCCGGGTCCGGTCGCAACATCATCCCATCCGAAGCCCATTTGAAGCTGGAACTGCGTGGCGATGTGACTCAAGTGACCGACTATCTGGAGAAGGAGGCACTACGGGTGCTGGCTGGCGCGGCAGCCATGTGGGGGCTGGAACATCGGGTCGAGCGGGCCGGCGCAGCGCCGAGTGCAGCTAGCGACGAGGAGATGATCGATCTGATCCGCACGATCGCAACGACGCTACCATCAATAACCCAGGTAAGTGACCCAACCTTCGCCGGAGCCAGCGATGACGCAACAGCGATGATGCACCGTGTCCAGGAACGAGGCGGTAAGGCCGCCTACGTCATCATCGGCACCGAGTTGGCAGCTGGTCATCACAACGAGCGCTTCGATATCGTCGAGGAGTGCCTGCGGCCCGGTATCCAACTCTTCGCGCTGGCCGCGCTTCACCTGACCGGATCGCTCGACGACTAATGGACGTTGTGTTGTATCCGTCCTTATTGAATGTCTTAGCGGTCTAGGGCTGATAGGTCGCCACAATCATGCCGAAGTACTCAGCGACTTCATAGGAAAGGAAATCAACCGGCATCGGCGTGACCTGCTTCACACCTGCGAGCATCAGTGCTTGCCAGAGTCCGTCGATCGCAGCGTTGCTCGCCAGTTCATCATCCAGGTCGATCAGGCTCTCGATCTTGTCGTCCTTGATCGCCTGGACAACGCGAGCATCGACTTCCTTCGCGGCGGCATGGTACTTGAAGCGATGGCTATCGATGTGCGTGTGTGACCAGTCGCACGAGGCGATAAATCCAACCCGATTGCCCGACGCACTGGCAACCTCGGCCACCGCTCGGCCAAAGGCGATGTTTGACTCGCGGGGCAGCATCCGCGAAGGGTTGGCGACGACGAGACGTGGCCCACCTGCCGAGTCTATATCCGCTGGGCGATCGGCGAGCGGGTGTCCCAGACCCGTCATGTTGATTTGGTAGGCAGCGAACCATGCCGGGACAATCGCGCTCCAATCGAGTTGTAAAACGCTTTGCGACGGATTCGTCCCGCCGAAGCCGACCTGCGCCACCGGCACATCGTATTCGCGTGCCTTGTCTGCGACAGCCTGGGCGAACTCACGATCCATCGGCACGTTTAATTCGACGCGCTTGTCTCGCCAGTAGACGGTTCCGGCTCCGCGTCCGGTATCAGAAAGCGAGACAAAGTTGTTGACACGAATGCCATGTGGGCCACTGATGAAGAGAATGTCCAGGTTCGCTGCAGCGAAACGACGACCGAGTTCAAGCAACGCCTGACGAGTGTTCGGTGCCCCGTCGGCGCTCTCGCTAAGGAGTGGAATGGTTCTGATACCATGTGGCGAAATCGCCCCAATGACGATTGGCATGTACCCTCCAGTATCCTATGATGGGAGCCATAGTTCTCGCCCGTCTAACCGAAGAATAACCGCCCTACTCGTGAAACTTTCCATGACCCGTCGCAACCCAAGAGGTGGCGTCAAGGTAGAGGCGCGTCACCTGAGCCAAACCATCCTTGAACGGCGCGATATGGACGTGCTCGTGGATCGTGTGTCCACGCTCTCCTTTGGAGGTGCCAATGCAGACGGCTGGGATGTCGAGGCTGACCGGAATGTTCATGTCGGTGCTGGCAGCCTGGAAATCCGGCTCGTAGCCAATCCAGCGGCAGCCTTCGGCAGCCAGCATGACAAGTGGGTCATCCTGACTTCTTCCACCGGCGGGACGCTCACCAAGCAACTCAATCTCACTCGTCAGACCAGTCCCAGGCTTATCTTCGATGAACTGCCGAACCTGCGTTGCGAGTTTATCGAGTTCATTTGGATCGACTGAACGCATGTCAACGATCATCGTCGCTGACGGCGCGATCGTATTGACCGATGTTCCGCCCTCGATGACGCCGACATTGAAGGTCGTCTTGGGGTCGGCCGGCACTTCCATCTCGGAGATAGCGGCAATGATGCGGCCTAATCCATGGATCGCGCTGGGCACCCCGAACGCACCAAATGAATGTCCGCCAGCCCCGCTAACGGTCACTTTCCAGCGAATCGAGCCGACAGCAGTATTGGTGATCCGGCCAACACGACCATCAAGCACGATCACTGCGCCGAGTTGGTCCTGGTAGCGTTCGACTGCCCGCCGCGCGCCGCGCAGGTTTCCAAGGCCCTCTTCACCAACCGTCCCAACCGCGACAATATCGACGTCCGTCTCTACGCCGAGTTCGTCGAGAATTTGGAGCGCGGTCAGCATGCCAGAGACATTGCTGGCATTGTCACCGATGCCAGGACCGTAAAGGAACTCATCGTCACGACGTACATCAATCGGAGTCCCTGCCGGAAAGACGGTGTCGATATGAGCGAGAACCAGAACGACCTTACCGCCCTTATTGCCACGTCGGGCGTACACGTTCGAGATGTCGTCAATCTCCGGCTCGTAACCGAGATCGCGAAAGAGCGATGCCACAAACTCGGCACGCTCGGCTTCGGCGTAGCTCGGCGACGGTACGGCACAAATACGCATATCACGATCGAGTGCAGTTTCCAGATGTCGCTCGGCAGCAGCACGGATCTCATCCAGCGTTATCGTCATTCTTTAGCCCCCCTTCGATTCCCAATGGCTATCGTGAGCCTGACGAAACAGTTGACCGCACGAGGACCTCTCGCGCTGGTTTAGTATCTTGCATACGCATTGTATACGATGTTTCTCGTCAGCAAATCTGCGCATTGCATCGTCTTGAATGCTCGGATCAGCCCCGCCACGGAACGATCATGCCCGTCGACGTGACGAGGTGCAATCAGTGTCTGTCCATCGAACGGAATCGTGACAACGGAGCGTGAAACAGATCACGTTCACCATGCGACAATCCCCTCACTGCACGCACGATGGATTGATTTGAACGAGGGGAGACGAACGATGCAGGAGCTGGTGCAGCGACTGAACGGGCTCTGCGACGAGCAGCCGTTTCATACAGGCTGGTATCTGAAGAACCTGAAAACTGGCGAGGAAGCCGACCGCGACGGGCAGGTGATCGTCCCATCGGCCAGCACACGCAAGATCGCGATTCTCGTTGCCGCGCTGAAAGCGGTCCAGGAGGGGCGGCTGGCGCTCGACCAGCCAGTCGAGATGCTGGCGAAATACCAGAACAACAATAGCGGTACGTTCCAGCATCTTGCGCCGGGCTTCACGATCACCTTCCAGGATGCCCTGGTGATGATGATCATCGTCAGCGACAACACGTCCACCGGGACGGTTGCCGACATGGTTGGGTTGGACGAGGTCAACGCCCTTTGCCAGTCGATTGGGATGACGAACACGATGCATCGTCACGGCATCCCTCCGGGCAACCTGACGCGTGATCACGCCGTCGATGCAACCAACACGACGACACCAGGCGATGTCGGACTCCTGCTCGACCTGCTCCAGCAGGGGACCCGCGATGAGGCCGTCGCGAAGCGACTGGGATCGACGACGGAGTTGTGCCAGTTGGGGATCGACATCCTCTCGTGGCAGAAGCTACGGGCACGGCTCCCAGCGATGCTGCCCGGGACGGTGAAGGTGGCCCACAAGACCGGGACTGGCGCACGTAACATCAACGACGCCGGAATCGTCTTCGCCGACGACGGGACAACCCCGCTCTTCATCCTGACGGTCTATACCGAGCATGTGCCGGTCGAGGCACCAAGTGGACTACCGGGCAACTACGAAGCCGGTCACCTGATCTCGAAGCTCTGCCGTGCAAGTTGGGAAGCGTTACGCGAGGGGTAAGTCTGGCGACGCAACACCGCTGTTCGTCAGCCAGCGAAGCGCTGCAACAAGATGGTGACGGCACAAGCAACGCCATCCTCTTCGCGAATCTGCTCACCGAGCGCGCGTGACCGGCGTCGGATACCGGGCGACGTCACGGCGCGGGAAATCGCGGACGCAAGGCGGGATTCGCTGAGTTGCTTTTGCGGAATCGGGCGTGGGCCAGCGCCGAGGTCATGGACGACACGTCCCCAGAATGGCTGATCGGCGAAGTACGGCAGCAAGATACTGGGACGGCCTGCCCGCAAACCGGCGCCGGTCGTCCCTGCGCCTCCGTGGTGGGAAACGGCGGCCATCTGTGGAAACAGCCAATCATGCGGGATGTCGTCGACGAGGCAGACATCGTCGGGCAGGTCGATTCCACCGAGGCCGGCCCAGCCAGCCAGGAGGACGCCGCGCTGGCCCGTTCGTCGCAACGCACCGAGCGCGAGCCGTGTCAGCGCCTCTGGATCACGACCAGTCATGCTCCCGAGGCCGATGTAGACCGGTGGCGGCCCATCGTCGAGAAACTCAACGAGCGATGTTGGCGGCTGCCAGCCGTCCGGATGGTTGAGGAACCAATAGCCTGTCACGTGGACGTGTTCGCCCCAGTCGGGAGGCGTCGGCAATACCGCCGGACTGTAAGCGTGGAGGACGATCTCTCGCTCGCGCTCGACATGCCGGAATGGACCACGAAACGAGAGCGGCGGCAGGCCAAGGGTTTCGACCCGCCAGCGGTTCGTGCTGCGCCGGAATACCTGCCATGCGAGTTGGTCGACCAGGAGATACCCGAGCGGATTCGTCAAACGTGGAAGGGGCAGTGGCGGGACAAGCGGGCTGGGGATGTGCGCCGTCCGGACGGTCGGGACCGGTGACGCGAGGATCGCCGGAATGTTCAGTGCCTGACCGATGTGCCAGGCGACGACACCGAACGGCGGGAAGATCAGCGCATCCGACCCTTCACAGGCACGGAGCGCTGCCGCGAGGAATCGGTCCATCAGCGGCTCGAGAATCGGTTCAAGGCGACGGACGAAACCGATCGGGTTGTGGCCGCTTTCAAGCCAGGTCTGGCCCAGTTCACCTTCAAGGATCTGACGCGGATCGACTTCCAGGTCCTCGAAGATGAGCCCACGCTCTTCAATGAAGGTACGGAATGGCGTCGGTGCCGCGATATGCACCTCGCAACCAGCTGCGTGCAACCCGAGTCCAAGGGCGACGAAAGGCTGAACATCGCCCCGCGATCCATTCGCGACAATCGTAATGCGCACCCGCACGCCTTCCATCCAGCAACGGTCGCGGTCCAGCCGGCACCCTTGCAGGCTGGTCCGCTGGACATCATGTCGCGGGAACCATGCCGCGTGATTCCGTACGTCGATTGTGATGCGATGGGGCTAGCGACCAGGTGGCTTCGTGCGCAACTCGTCGATCAATGCATGCAACTCACGGGCGTTCGTGTCCTTACGGATGCAACCGTCAACGTGGTCGCCGAATGCCTCCCGGTACCGGTTGGGGTAGACACTGAGAAGAACGATTGACGCATGCGGAACGCGGCTACGAAACGTCTTCAACGTTTCCTGTAGTTCGAGATCAGTCTCACTCGGCTCCGGTTGATGAGCACCGATAAGGATGATATCCGGATCCGAACTGATCGCCTGTGACAACCCGAACCCGACGACATCGTACGATCCATCATCGAGCAGATCGAAGGCTGTGCCGGCTGTCATCGTCGTTCGGACCGCCGCAATGCCCGGCAAATCAGTGAGGATCGTCTGGAGCGCGTCGGCGCAGTCGGCGTCGTGATCGACGATCAGGATATGAGCAATGTCGCTTTCACCGGCCACCCCGCCAGCCAGGACGACGTCGTTGTCGTCCAAGTCGGTCATTGTTGGAGCCACGTCCGTCAGGTCGTTCATCGTGCTTCTCATCTCGTCACTGGTCCCGCGCGACTCCATCGTCGCCGTGGATGATGCGTCGGTACGCCACACGTCGTTGTGCGTACAACCAGCATAGGGCGCGACGAGACGCGCAGCCACAGATGAACGGTGGGACTCGCGGCAGCACCACCGGCCATACCGCACTGGCCGGGTGGGCAGGTTGTGATGGATGACGTTTGGATAAAACAGGGAATCAGGGGGTCGAATGCTCAGCCACCGAGCGGGCTGGAGCCTGAACGTGGGTGGAAGTTGAAAGGGGAACGTGAAAGTGGAATTGTGAGGCGGGGGAACACACCGCACCCATCAAAACCCCGAGGACGCGACACCCGCGCCCTCCCCCCACTTTCCCCTTTCAGCTTCCACCCACGCCAGTCATCCTGGCTGACCGCTGCGCTAATCGAACCGTTGCGCTACCTGAACCGCTACGCTACTTCGGTTCGTCGTACTCAATCCGGATCTGAAACACTCGCGACGGCGTTGTCAGGACCAGCCCAGTCGCGTCCGGCGCGATATCGAAGACGGCTGCGACACTCTGGCTTGCTCCAGGCGCGAGCTCTTCATCGATCTCAAACCCGAAGTCGTAGGTCAGTGTTTCCCGTGTCGGCGGCTCAGACAGGAAGTAGCTCATGTCATTGACATCGAGGACGACGAGGCCGTCGAATGGAAACACGCGAGGCTGATCGGTCGTGTTCTCAATCGACATGCGCAGGTATAGGTACATGCCATCTGCCGTACTGGCGCCAACCGTCTGATACAGATCGAACCCTATGATCGTCAACTTCCAACCATCAGTCTCGATCGTGTCCCCAATCGCCGGCTCTGGTGGCGGGATCGGCGTCGGCGTCCGGGCTGGCGTCCGGGTGACGGCGGGGGTCGCAGATCGGGTGGCTGTTCGTGTGGCAGTTGTCGCGCCCCGAGTGGTCGTGGCAGTGGCGGCCTGTGCCTGTTCACGAGGCGAGACGGTCACGGCAGGCACACCCGCCGGTGACGTCGGCCCACTGCTGGCACGCTCGGCATTCCCGTCACCACATGCACTCAACAGGAATCCAGCCAGCGTCAACAGCGCGATAGCGAGGCGGCTCACGCGTGCGCCCGGTACACCTATCCCAATCCTATGTCTGATTGGCACCGTTTCAGCACCGTTTCGTCGTCTCATCTGAGGACCATCCTATCCCTGCACCTGCGAGAATCAGCATCCCGGCAACGAAAACGGACACTCTGTACGGTCATGATGCTCGTACGCCGCCTGAGACTCGCTGTGACAATCTGACAACTATTGCTGAATTGCCAAAAGCGTCGTTCATGTCAAAGAGACAATACACCGCCAACGATGCCACGTCAACCGCAGTCTTCGCGGCTGGATGCGGAAATCTCAGGGTGTCATCACCTGATGACGCTCGAATGTTGGACCCGGGATTTGTCTGAATGGCTGGCGCTACAGTTGACGTAGCAGCCAGTTTCCGAATCGGATCGCTTCCTGAAGCCAACCCGATTCGGCCTGTACGAACACATTTCCAGTTCAGTGCCCCACCACCAGACTGGCAAAGGTCGTTGTTCGTTCCAATCCTGCTCGATCAGGAGAATTGGATTAACAACGCCTGGCGTTCGTCGAGGCAATTGTGCCCAAAAGTTACGATTCGCGCAAACGCGTCGGGGAATATCGTCCTCTAACCTCCCGGAATGACGAGGGAATCCAGCTTCACGGACGATCACAATGCACTCTTCCGTGTCACCCTCCACGTATCAGTGTGGATGAAATCCTGGGTCAATCACCCATGATGAACACGCTGTCCGTGTTGAACATTGGCGAGAGAAGTTCCGGATCCCTCTCGGTGATGAGGATCTCGTCCTGTAGGTGCCAGAAGCCATCGAGAATCGGTTCAAGGCAGACGACCATGTTTGGTCGTAGTACACGCGATTCGCCTGGTACGAGCATCGGTTCTTCCTGATGCCACCAGACGCCGATCGAGTGACCAACCAGACCTGAGACCTTCGGGTAGCCCGCCTTGACGAATCGATCGCGAACGTAGGCATAGACATCGCTGGCCGCAACGCCGGGCCGCAAGGTTGTCTCGATGGTCGATCGGTGAACGTCGCGGACCAGGCTATAGAGTCGCTCCTGCTCACTGCTCGGCGCGCCCATCACCGCCATCCGTGACAGATTGGCCGCATACCCTTCGACATAGCAGACATAGTCAGTCCGGACAGCGTCGCCACGTTCGATCGGCACGTCGCCTTCACCGCCATAGGTCATCGTCGTTTTGCTGGACTGCATCATGCCGTGTGCGCTCTCAGCGCCGAGCCGGAGCATTGCTGCAATCATCCGTGCGTGCAGTTCCCGCTCGGTCTCTCCCGACCGAGCAGTGCTGAAGACGTCGATGTGCGCCTGGTCCTGAATCGCAGCCGCATTGCGCAGCAACGCCAGTTCACCTGGTGTCTTGATGTTACGGACCGCTTCGAGCGCATCGGTGCAATCAATCAGTTCTGCGTTCGGCAGGGCTGCGACCAGATCGTCCCACTGCTGCGCGCCGATTTCGCGACGTTCAACGCCGATTCGCCCACGGGCCAGTCCACGATCGGCCAGCGCCGCTGCCGCAACGGAGAACGGAGACTCGCTGTACTCGACGTAGGTGCGGATATCGTCCAGCCAAGTCGTCCGCCGTGCCAGACCAGCGGCGATGTTCGATGCCACCAGTGTTCCATCACCATCGCGCGGCATGACCGCCAGCACGGCACGTGGCGCGTGGGCGAAGTCCTGAAGCCGTCCGAGCGTCCCCGGAAAGCGCATGCCAGCCAGATAAGCGACGTTTCTCCCCGAACGGGCAATGACTGCGTCCAGCCCGATTTCGTCGAACATCCGCTGGAACTCAGCGACGTTGTACAGGGGTTCCGGTTTGCTGGTGGTTGTCATCGTTTATCCCTCCTCGCCCGATTCTCGACATTTGGCACAGGATAGCCGAGGATCGTCCAGGCCGGACTCTGGTTTCTGAACTGACAACAGCCCCTACCGCCTCCCGATATCAGGATAGATACGGTAGCCAGGTAATTGGCGGTGCTGAAACGCGCGATAGAACGCCTCAGCCGCTCCGTCAACCAACAGATCCATGCGCGTCGTCCCGCAGCGGCTGAAGACCTCGTCGATCAGCCTGCGTCCGATGCCGCGTCCGCGACAGGACGGGGCGACAACCAGTTCCGCCAGGTACGTCGTGATCGCGCCATCGGTGAGGGCACGAGCGAACCCGACGATCTCGCCACCATCGACAGCAACGACCGCTATCACCCCGGGCGCAGTCATGACACCCCATGCGCGTTCCGGATCGGCTGAAAGGCTGGGCCACCCCTCCTGCGCAGTCAGGTGCAACACACCGTCGATGTGATGCTCGCCAACGCTGAGATACTCCATCGTCGCTGTTCCTCCCACGTCATCGCGATCGAAGCTGATCCACGTCGATCATCTCCCGCGGTGCCATAATGCATCAGACGGGAAGGGAAGCAGGATGGTCGTTGCGACGCCAGCCGCGGGGGCGCGCTGGCAGTTTGGGCTGGGACGTGAGAACGGGCTGATCTTCTGGGCGCTGATCTTTCTTGAAGCAGCGTTCGGATCGTACTTCGCACTCTGGCCGATCTGGATCGAAAAATTAGACGCGCCGGTGACGCTAGTCGGCGCATTGCTTGGGCTGGGCGGCATACTGCGCCTCTTCGCGCTGCTGCCATCGGCCTGGCTTTCGCGCCGCTTCGGGATGAAGCGCGTCATGATCGTCGCCCGGGTGATCGCGACAATCGGCATTTTCAGTGCCGCGCTGGCACCGAGCTGGCCGTGGCTGCTGCCTGCGCTGCTCGGAATGGCGATTGGCGATGTTGCCTTTCCGCTGGCATCGACGTTCGTGGCCCGCAATGCCGGTGAGCGACGGGTACGCGCCTTCGCGATCATCTTCACGATCGGGCCGTCCGTCTCGCTGCTGGTCACGCCACTCCTTTCGGGCGCGCTCGTCGCAACTCTGGGTCTGCGGGCTCCGTTCGTCACGGCTGCCGCCTTTTCGCTCATCTCGATTGTGCTGATAACTCGCCTGCGACCGATCGCGGCGACCGAGGACGATGATGACGCACGCGGGGGCGGCTATCGTGGACTATTGCAGGTTCCAGGGTTGCGGATGCTGCTCGGCTTGCAGTTTCTGGCGTTCTTCGCGATTGGGATGGGGACCTCCCTTCTCTCGATCTTCCTGCACGAGGCAAAGGGCTACAGTGAGGCAGTCATCCCGCCAATGACGGCGCTGACAGCCGTTGGCTCGATCGTCTTCTCGACGATCGTCGCCCGAAGTCTGCGGCTGAGCAACGCACCTCTGCGAGCCGTCGCGATAACGATCGGTATTACAGCCTGCGCATTCGTCCTGTTCCTGCGCGCCGAAATGCTGCCCTTCGTTCTCGTCGCGATGACGCTTCGTGGAGGATTCTTCGCGGCCTGGCCGCTCTACTCAGCCGCGCTCGGTGAGGCAACTCCGGATCGGCTGCGTCCACACGTCTTCGCGATGGGCGAGATCCTGGCAGGCAGCGGCTTCGTCCTCGCGCCGGTCGCCGCTGGCCCGCTTTACGAGATTCGACCCGAACTGCCGTTGCTGCTTGCGGCGGCGATGATCGCGCCGTTGGTCGTGATCATCGGAACACGCAAGGTGTCGCACGGGGAAGCAACCTGACGGCGGGGTTGCTACCTGGTTGCAGTCGCTACAGTGACGATACCCAGCAGCCGTTCGGTGAGGATGTGTTCATCACCTTCGGCCAGCGTATCTGGTGTCATGGATATCCCTGATTCGCCGTGCTGCTTGACGGCGATCCTCGGGTCGCCCTCCCAGAGTTGGCTGA